>JAEXCG010000062.1 GCA_023402355.1 Bacillota bacterium
CTTATGTATGTGAGAAAGCGGGATGATTGCAATGAATACACAAATGTCCGACCCAAAATACAGGTTATTTACTCGTAAAATTAGGTTTTCTTATTCTACCACAGTTTGGACAGAAATGTCTACTTTATTTACCATTTTCCTTAAATTGAGCATTCTGTTCATGGACTCTGTTTAAAAACGTGATGTGGGAAACGCCGATCGACTTCGCCGCCTGACGCGCCGATATCCTGCCCGCTTCCCACTCCGCCTTCAGGCGCCAGAACTCCTCCGGCATCGAGACCCGTGGGCGCCCGAATTTTTTTCCCCGCATGTGGGCCGCTGCGATGCCCTCCGCCTGACGCTGGTGAATAAACTCGCGTTCGGTCTGCGCCACGTAGCTGAGCAGCTGCAGCACGATGTCGGAGATGAGCGTCCCGATGAGGTCCTTCCCCCGGCGCGTATCCAGCAGCGGCATATCGATGACCATGATGTCCGCCTTTTTTTCCTTTGTAATATAGCGCCATTGCTCGATGATCTCGTCGTAGTTTCTTCCCAGGCGGTCGATGCTCTTGACGTAGACGAGGTCGCCCTCCCGAATCCTCTTCAGCAGTCGCTGGTAAGCGGGCCTGTCGAAGTTCTTCCCGCTGGCCTGGTCGAGGTACAGGTTCTTCCCGGAGATCCTGTAAGGCTCCAGGGCGATCAGTTGTCTCTGCGCGTTTTGATCTCTGGCGGATACGCGCACGTACCCGAAGATTTGCGGCATGTCAATCCTTCCTTTCTCTGTGATCGCGGATAGAAAAAAGGATTCCCCTCGATTGCACTTTTCATGACCTGCCGCCGGATCCCTTCAAAACATGCAGCGTATCATAAAAAGCCCACTCGAAAGCGTCTCTTTTCGAGTGGACTTTGGTTTATCTCACAAACATTGTCCCACAAAATGCCCCGATCGTCTTCCCGATCGTCAAGGCCCACAAAAGCCATGTCACCGCGCTGCCCAGGTGCAGCCGATCCAGCGTGTAGGGCAGCACGTCCAGGATCTCGCTGAGCGCCGCCGCAAGGCCTCCTGTGAACAGGCCCGCAAAGAGCATCGCCGCCCCAAAGGTCAGCGCTGGGAGATGGAGCGACCACCGCATGGCGGAAAGCAGCGTCGCACCTGTGATGCCCAGGGTGAGCGCCCAGGCGCCGACCGCGTCCCCCTCGACGCCGCAAACGTGCAAGACCCGCATGGGAAGCTTGAGCACCGTGTAAAACGCCGCGCTGCAAAGCCCCACCATTCCGCCCGCTACGACCGCCAGAAAGGGCGCCAGCGCCTCATTCACCGCGCTGTTCCTCCTTGGCCGCGCGCTCCTTGAGGATGGACGTCTTGTATTCGGAAAGCTTGACATCCAGCGGGGAGATAGTTTTCTTTCCGATCAGGGCATAATAAAAGGCGACGCCGAGGCCGACGCCGAGCGCATACGGCAGCGCGACGAGCAGCGCGGAGGGCTCGCCTCCGCCCGTGATCGCACGGTACATCTCCTTTTGCGCCTCGAACATGTTGACGTCCGCGTGAAACCACATGATCGCGAGCGCACTGCCCGCGAGCAGAACGAGGAAAGCGACGGCTGTGCGCAGCGCCATCCCCCTTTTTTTCTTGTCGCGCCTGCGCGTCAGAAGGGTGGTTCCGGCGCCCATCAGGGAAACCTGTTCGCCCGGATAGCGCGCGCCGATCGCCCGAACGACCTGCATCGCCTGCACGCAGTAGACGCCTGCCTCCTTGGGGACGGGAACCGTCACGTCCTCAAGATCGATCCGCGCGTCGCACAGGGTATCGCAAAGGTCGCTCACACGAAGGTCGTCCCGCACGCCGCACTCGGCTGTTTCCATCATGCGAAGGTAGATCATTGCAGCGCCTCCTGCTCAAACACCCATTGAGCATCCACAAAGCTGCGGCTCTCCCGCGCCGTGCGTTCCTGTACGAGCGCGCCGATAAAGACCAGCGCCGCCAAAAGCGCCGCCATGAGCGCCGTCACGATGACCTTCTCCCGCGTTTCTTCCATTGCCGCGTCCCCTCCTCCATGCTCCCCGGCCGCCTGTTTTTCTGGGCTTATTATGCTGCCCTGCGCGCGAATCATGTCGGAATTGCCGAAAGAAACCATGTTAAAAGGCCCCTCGCCCGGCAGCGAGGAGCCTTTAAGCCCATCTGATTATCGAATTTTCCGCTCGATCGCTTCGCTGAATCCAAACAGCGCGAGCGTCAGCAGCAGCAGCGCCGCGGGCACGACCGCAAGAGAAGTCCTGCCCGCGATGGCCCCGACGAGCGGCGGCATGAAGGTCGACCCCACATACGCCACCGCCATTTGCAGCCCCATGGCGGCCTGCGAGGCGCGCTTTCCAAAGTGGCGCGGCGTCTCGTGGATCAGGCTGGGGTAAATCGGCGCGCAGCCTACGCCCAGCAGCAGCAGGCCAAACAGGGCGAACGGCGTCGGCAGCGGCAGGATGAGAATCAGCGCGCCCCCGAGCATGCCCGCACAGCCGATGCGGACCATTTGCCGCGCGTCCATCCGCATGGACAGAAAACCGGACAGCGCGCGGCCGATGGTGATGCCGCCGTAAAAACAGGAACCCCATGCCGCGGCCGTCGCCGTATCGAGCGCGCGCATCTCCACGAGGTAGCTGGGCATCCAGAGCCCGGTCGTCACCTCGACGCCGCAATAGCACAGGAAGGACAGGAGTGCAAACGGGATGCCGGGCAGCCGCAGCGCTTCCCGATTGGAGACGAAGGGAACCTCCTCTTCCCCCTGCGCATTGCCCGGCTGTTCCCCCCGCTTCCAAAGCGGCATGGAAAAGGCCAGCACCGCGCAGAGCGCAAACTGAAGCACCGATATGACGCGGTAGCCGCCCGTCCAACCCGATCTCATCATGCAGGCCGAAAGGATGATTGGCCCCGCCGTCGCGCCGATGCCCCAGAAGCAATGCAGCCAGCTCATGTGCTGCGCCCGGTAGTGCAGCGCCACAAAATTGTTGAGCGCCGCGTCCACCGACCCCGCGCCCAGCCCCAGCGGCACGGCGAGGAGGCACAGCCACCAGAAGGAGCGCGCAAACGAATAGCCCAGCAGCGCGAAGGCCGTCATGAGCACGCTGACGAGCGTCACCTTCCCCGTGCCAAAGCGGCGAATGACGCGGCTGCTCATGAGGCTGGAGACGATCGTGCCGAAGCTTACGATCATGGAAACGACGCCCGCCGCGGAAAGCGGCGCTGCCAGGTCCACGCGCATGACGGGCCAGGCCGCGCCGAGGAGCGAATCGGGCAAGCCCAGGCTGATGAAAGCGAGGTAGATGACGACGAGAAGCGTACCCACTTCATGATTCCCCCAAATACAAGATGGAAAACAGTATAGCACAAAAACGCAAAAGCGCCCACACAGGATCGCTGTGTGGGCACAAAGATGCTATTTTTCGGAAGGAACGGGCTATTAATACATGCCGCCCATGCCGCCCTGCGGGGCCGCCGCGGGCGCGGGGTTCTTCTCCGGCAGGTCGGCCACCAGGGACTCGGTGGTCAGCACCATCGCCGCGACGGAAGCCGCGTTCTGCAGCGCGCTGCGGGTGACCTTCGTCGGGTCGAGAATGCCGCGCGCGACCATGTCGCAATACTCGCCCTTGAGCGCGTCGAAGCCGTAGCCCGGCTTGCGGGACTTCTTGATGGTCTCCACGATGACGGAGCCCTCGATGCCGGCGTTCGCCGCGATCTGGCGGACCGGCTCTTCCAGCGCGCGCAGGACGATGGACACGCCCGTCTTCGCGTCGCCGCTGTGCTTAGGCAGCTCGGCAGCCACCCTGCCCAGCACGCTCAGCAGCGCGGTTCCGCCGCCCGGAACGATGCCCTCTTCGACGGCGGCGCGGGTCGCGGCCAGCGCATCCTCGATGCGCAGCTTGCGCTCCTTCATCTCGATCTCGGTCGCCGCGCCCACCTGGATGACGGCTACGCCTCCCGCCAGCTTCGCCAGGCGCTCCTGGAGCTTTTCCTTGTCGTAATCGCTCGTCGTCTCGCCGATCTGGGTACGGATGGAGTTGACGCGCGCCTGAATGGCGTTCTTGTCGCCCGCGCCCTCGACGATGGTGGTGTTGTCCTTGTCGACCTTGACCTGGCGGGCACGGCCCAGCATGTTCATGGTCGCATCCTTGAGCTCCAGGCCGACTTCCTCGGTGATGACGGTGCCGCCCGTCAGCACGGCGATGTCCTCCAGCATGGCCTTGCGGCGATCGCCGAAGCCCGGCGCCTTGACGGCGACGCAGGTGAACGTGCCGCGCAGCTTGTTGAGCACCAGCGTGGTCATCGCCTCGCCCTCGACGTCCTCAGCGATGATGAGCATCTTCTTGCCGGACTGCACGACCTGCTCGAGCAGCGGCAGCAGCTCCTGAATGTTGGAGATCTTCTTGTCGGTGATCAGGATGACCGGATCGTCCAGCACGGCTTCCATCTTGTCCGTGTCGGTCGCCATGTAGGCGGACACGTAGCCGCGGTCGAACTGCATGCCTTCCACGATGTTGAGCTCGGTCTTCATGGTCTTCGACTCTTCGACCGTGATGACGCCGTCGTTGCCGACCTTCTCCATCGCGTCGGAAACCAGCATGCCGACCTCATCGCTCGATGCGGAAATCGCCGCGACGTGCGCGATGGCGTCCTTGCCCTCGATCGGCTTGGACAGCTCCTTGAGGCCCTCGACGGCGGCCGCCGTCGCATCCTCGATGCCGGCCTTCAGCACCATGGGGTTCGCGCCCGCAGCCAGGTTCTTGAGGCCCTCGCGGATCATCGCCTGCGCCAGCAGGGTAGCGGTGGTGGTGCCGTCGCCCGCGACGTCGTTCGTCTTGGTGGCGACTTCCTTCACGAGCTGCGCGCCCATATTTTCAAAGGCATCCTCCAGCTCGACTTCCTTGGCGATGGTGACGCCGTCGTTCGTGATCAGCGGCGCGCCGAACTTCTTGTCCAGCACCACGTTGCGGCCCTTCGGGCCCAGGGTGATCTTTACGGTATCGGCCAGCGCGTTGACGCCGCGCTCCAGCGCGTGACGGGCCTCTTCGCCGAAAATAATCTGCTTCGCCATGATAATTACTTCCTTTCCCACTCGTTATGACTCAAGGATGTTTGGGCTTACTCCACGATCGCGAGGATGTCGCTCTGGCGAACGATGATCAGCTCCTGACCGTCGATCTTGACCTCGGTGCCGGCGTACTTGGAGTAGATGACCTTCTGGCCGACCTGCACCTGCATGGAAACTTCCTTGCCGTCCACCAGCCCGCCCGGGCCGACAGCCAGCACCTCGGCCGTCTGGGGCTTTTCCTTGGCGTTGCTCGTCAGGATGATGCCACCCTTGCTGGTCTCCTCAGCCTCGAGGTTCTTGATGACCACGCGGTCAAAAAGCGGTTTCACGTTCATAATCAATGCCTCCTTGATGGAATGATGAGCTTGTTTGGGGTTGTTAGCACTCTCAATTGGTGAGTGCTAAATCATGCTGATAGTTTAAGCCATTCTCACGATCATGACAAGTGGGAAAATTGCACAAATTTTAAAGAATTTATTTATTCTTCATGTATTTTCCCTTTCCGTTTACGCAGCGTGCGATTTCCCGCCGCAAACCGAAAATCCGCGTAGCGCGGCGCGCGCGGCTATGCTACAATAGCAGGACGGAGGTTTGCCATGAACACGACGGATTTTTCGGGCGCCCTGCTCTCCTGGTACGACGCGGGGCACCGCCCTTTGCCCTGGCGCGAAACGCGCGATCCCTACGCCATCTGGATTTCGGAAATCATGCTGCAGCAGACCCGCGCCGAGACGGTCGTTTCCTATTATGAGCGATTTCTCGCCCGCTTTCCGAACGTGCGCGCCCTGGCGCAGGCGCCGGAGGAGGACGTGCTCAAGGCCTGGGAGGGCCTGGGATATTATTCCCGCGCGCGCAACCTGCAATCAGCCGCGCGCAAAATTGTCGCGGAATACGGCGGCAGCCTGCCGGGCACCTGCGCGGAGCTTCGCAAGCTGCCCGGCATCGGCCCGTACACCGCGGGGGCCGTCGCCTCCATCTGCTTCGGCGAGCGAGTCGCCGCGGTGGACGGCAACGTGGAGCGCGTCGTCGCCCGCGTCTTCGGCGTCCGCGAGGACGTGACGCAGCCCGCGGTGAAGCGCGCTGTCGCACAGCGCGCCCAAAGCCTCGTGCCGCCGCTTTGCACGGGCGACTTCACCAACGCGATGATGGAGTTGGGCGCGACCGTCTGCACGCCCGGTGCGCCCAGATGCCTGCTGTGCCCGGTGCGCGCGCTGTGCGACGCGTTTGAAAAGGGCGACGCGGATCAGCTCCCGATCAAGAAAAAAGCGCGGCACCAGCGCGCGATGCAGATGGGCGTAGCCGTCGTCTGCTCCGGCGGGCGCGTGCTCCTGCAAAGGCGGAGCGAGCGCCTGCTCGGCGGGCTGTGGGTCTTCCCGCTCTTTGAGGATGCGGTCACGGACAAGGCGCTTAGCGAGCGCCTCGAGGCGCTGGGCGTGCCCGTCATCTACGACGCGCCGCTCGGCACGGCGCGCCACGTCTTTACCCACATCATCTGGGAGATGACGCTGCACGCCTTTCAGGCGGAAAACGTCGCCGCGCCGGAGGGATGCCAATGGGCGACGGCCGACGAGCTGCGGGCGCTGCCGCTGCCTACCGCCGTCAAGGCCGCGCGAAAGGAAGCGCTGCGACTGCTGGCCCGCAAAGAGGAGGGAATCTGAGTTGAACGACTTTTTGGAAACCGAGCGCCTGATCCTACGGGAGATGACGGAAGCCGATCTGCCCGACCTGTGCGAAATCTTGCAGGACCCGCGCGTGATGACCGCCTACGAAGGCCCCTTCCCCATGGAGGAGGTCCGCGCCTGGCTGAGCCGCCAGCAGGAGCGCTACGCGCGCGACGGCTTTGGGCTTTGCGCCGTCATCCGTAAGCGGGACGGCTATATGGTCGGCCAGGCGGGCCTGACCCTGCAGGAGACGCCGCGGGGCAGAAAGGTCGAGATCGGCTATCTGCTCAAGCACGGCTGCTGGCACCATGGGTATGCGACCGAGGCCGCCGCCGGCGCGATGCGCTACGCCTTCGACGTGCTGGGCGTCCAATGCGTCTGCTCGATCATCCGGAACACGAACGAAGCCTCGCAGGCCGTCGCGAGGCGAAACGGCCTCGCCCCCGCCTTTACGTTTACCAAGCACTATCGCGGGGCGGACATGCCGCATATCGTCTTTGAACGCCGCCGCGATCCCCGCGCGCCGTTCAAGGTCCTGCCCGGGAACGCCTGGGACGCTGCGTTTCACCACATGGACGCCCTCGCGGACGGCGTCTTTTCCGTGGACGACGCCTGCGTGCTCAAATCCTTTGGGCGCCCGCAGGACGCAAAGGCGTTTGCAGCCGCTTCCCAAGCCTTTCGTGCGGCCGGACTGCCCGCCGTTCCGATTCTCCTGACGCGCGCGGGCGAGCCGCTTTACGTGGCCCCGGACGGCGCCGCCTACGCGCTGTATACGCGCCTGCCCGGCGCGCCGCTGTGCGGTTTTTTCGCGCCCGACGGCGAGGACAAGCTCCGGCTGCTCGGCGCAGCCAGCGCGCGCATCCACGCGGCGCTGAAGACCTGCTGCGCGCGCGATTTCCGCGTCTGCGACGCCGAGGGAGAAATCCGCCGCTTCAGCCGCCTGCCGGAATTGAGCGACCGCGTGGCCTCCCTCATGGACGGCCTGTCCGCGCTGTACGCGAAGCTTCCGCGTCAGGTGATCCACCGCGACCTGCACCCCGGCAACGTTCTCTTTGAGGGTGGGCGCTTTTCCGGCCTGATCGACAACGATCACGCGCACGTGAACGCGCGGCTGTTCGACATCTGCTACATGCTGCTCGCCGTGCTTGCGCACGAAGGCGGCGACGCGCCGGACCTTCCCGCGTGGTGCTCTCTCTTTCGCGCGTACCTTCGCGGATACGAAGCCGTATCGCCGCTGAGCGGCGATGAACGCGCGGCGCTGCCCGGCTGCTGCCTTTACGTGGAGCTCTGCTTCCTCGCCTATTTTGACGAGATTGGCGACAAGGAAGGCGCCCGCGTCACGCTCCGCCTGATCGACATGCTTCTGGACGCGCAGGAAGCGCTCGCCCGGCTGTAGGGCGGAAAGGAGCGCCATGACTTCCCGTCTCTTTGAAATCCTCTACGTGCTGCTCGAGCGCAGGCAGGTAAGCGCCCCAGAGCTTGCGGAGCGTCTGGGCGTATCCGTGCGCACGGTCTACCGCGACGTGGAAGCGCTCGGCGAGGCCGGCATTCCGGTGTACGCCTCGCAGGGGCGCGGCGGCGGCATCTCCCTGATGGAGGGCTTCACCCTCTCGCGTGCGGCGCTCTCCGACGGCGAGAAGGACGCGCTGCTCATGGCCGTAAAGGGGCTGGCCGCGTCCGAGGAGGACGCGCGCTCGGCGCTTTCCAAGCTGTCGGGCCTGTTTGCGCGCGGCGCGCAGGACTGGCTGGAGGTGGACCTCTCCGCCTGGGGCGCGGGCGGTCAGAAGGACGAACGCTTCGCCCTTGTGCGCGAGGCGATCCGCGCAAGGCGCGTCATTTCGTTCACCTATTGCAGCGCCTACGGCCTGCGCCGGGAGCGGCGCGTTCAGCCCGCGCGCCTCGCCTTTAAGGCGGCGGCGTGGTATTTGCAGGCGAAGTGCTGCGAAAAGGGCGCTTACCGCACGTTCAGGCTATCGCGCATGTCGTCCCTTCGCATGACGGAGGAATGCTTTTCGGAGGACATGGCGGATATTCCCGCGATCGACGTCGCTTACTGGGGAAAATCCCCCCTCGTACCCGTCGTTTTGCGGGTGCGGGCCGCATCCGCCTTCCGGGCGATGGACGACTTTGCCCCGGGACAGATCCACGAAAACCCCGACGGCTCCCTGACCGTTCATACCCAGACGCCGCTCTGCGACGACTTTTTTGCCTTTCTGCTCTCCTACGGAGACGCGCTGGAGGTGCTCTCGCCCGCCTCCGCGCGGCAGCTCATGCGGGAGGTCGCGCTGCGCACGGCGAATATTTACGGGAAATCGTAAAACCTGACACACAGGTGTCCAGTTAGACCCCGTATTCTAAGGGCATACCTCGGATTCAATTTAAAGGAGGAACCCCATATGACGGAGACCAAGTTTTGTCAGAGCTGCGGCATGCCCATGAACCTTCCCGGAAACGAGTACGAATACGGAACGGAAAAGGACGGCGGCAAGAGCCCCGATTACTGCGCCTACTGCTACAAGGACGGCGCGTTCGTCGGCGGAGAGACGACCCTGGAGGCGATGATCGAGACATGCGTGCCCTTCGTGGTGGAATCCAACCCCGGCACGACGCCCGAGGAGGCGCGCAGGCAGATGAACGCGTTTTTTCCCACGCTCAAGCGCTGGAAGAAGGCGTAAGCGTCGGTACAAAGCATGGGACGCAAGGCGGCTTCGCGTGATCGGCGCGAAGGCCGCTTTTGCTTATTGTCGATCGTGCCGCAAACCGTTCTGTTCGCCCGGCCTGAATCCTATGCGGATTGGGAATGCGCCCATCTCGCCTGCGCGCCGGCAGGCGGTTCGGGACGGCGATTTCGTGACGGCAAACGGTTCGGCGGCGCTGGCCTTTGCGCGCGAGGCGCTGCCCGCGCTGAGCGTCGCCCCGGAGGAGGGCATCTTCCAAGGGTATGCGTTTCATCAAGCGGGCTTAACGCCGGTTAATAAGCTTACGATTGACTTTACCTTTTGGGCGAAAGATGGTATCCTAGGAAAACAAGCAAAAGGCAAAGGAGTCTTCCCATGTTTCAAAAGCTGGTCGCCATCGAGCCGGTGAGTCTGATCGAAAGCGCCGAGGCGGCGCTGCATACCTACGCCAAAGAAGTGGTGCTCTACCGCGACGTACCCGGCACGCCGGACGAAATCGTGCGCCGCGCAGAGGGCGCGGACGCCATGCTCATCTCCACCACCTCCACCATCACCGCGGACATCCTCTCCCGCCTGCCGGGCCTTCGTTACGTGGGCATGTGCTGCTCGCTCTACGGAGAAGAGAGCGCCAACGTGGACATCCGCTACGCGCGCGCGCACGGCATCGCCGTGACGGGCATCCGCGATTACGGCGACGAGGGCGTCGCGGAATACGCCGTCTCCGAGCTCTGCGCGGTGCTGCACGGCTTCGGTTGCGCGCCCTGGGACGGCGAGCAGCGGGAGCTGACCGGGCTCAAGGTCGGCTTCGTAGGTCTGGGCGCGAGCGGCCGGATGGTCGCGGACGCGCTCAAGTACTTCGGCGCGGACATCGCCTACTACGCGCGCGCGCCCAAGCCGGACGCCGAGGCCAACGGCATGCGCTACCTGCCGCTGTGCGAGCTGCTCTCCCGCAGCGAGGTCGTCTTCACCTGCCTCAACAAGTTCGTCGTGCTGCTGCACGAGGCGGAGTTCGAGGCGCTGGGCAACGGCAAGATGCTGTTCAACACCGGCCTCAGCCCGTCCTTTGACATGGAGCCCTTTAAGCGCTGGCTTTCCTGCGAGCAAAACCTCTTTCTCTGCGACACGGAGGGCGCTTTGGGCGACGCCGGGCTGCTGAACCACCCGCGCGTTCGCTGCATGCGCAAGTCCGCCGGGCGCACGCGCCAAGCCTTCGTGCGCCTCAGCGAAAAGGTGCTGCGCAACATCGAGACGACGCTCTCGCAAATCGAGAATTGACGGCGGCTCCGGCGCAGCGCCGACGCGCGTGAATCAAAAAAAATACGGCCCGTAACAAAAGGCCGTATTTTTTCGTGCAGACGCCGCCCCCACTTGAAATTCGGGAAAAAATGGTGTATTCTATCCACGGTTAGCACAAACTAATACTCGAGCGAGGCCGCAGCGCACTTTGGCGCAAAACGCGCTGCGATTCTTGCCCGCCAATCCATGCCGGGCGGATACGATCGCCCCCAAATGCTCACATTAACCGAATGAAGAAAGACGCTTCCGGCACGCCGCCGCACATCTGCGCGCGATTCAAGCATCGTGCGAACGCTGCTTGGCGGCATGCGTGCCGAGCAGCCGGATTCCGTCGGAATTTCGGCTTTTAGAAAGGAGCGATACGCGATGCGCTGCACGCGAAATATCAGTGATTCCGTCATTTGGGTCGGCGGCTGCGACCGTCGGCTTTCTCTGTTTGAAAACCTCTTCCCGATCCCCCGCGGCGTCACCTATAACGCCTATCTGATCTTGGACGACAAGACGGCCCTGATCGACACGGTCGACGCCTCGATTTCCCGTCAGTTTCTGGAAAACGTGATGGGCACGCTGGACGGCCGGCCCCTGGATTATCTGGTGGTCAACCACATGGAGCCGGACCACTGCGCCAACATCGAGGAGCTCATGCTCCGCTTCCCCGGCCTGAAGATCGTCGGCAACGCAAAGACATTTGCTTTCATGCGTCAGTTCTACGCGCTCGATCTCGAAAATCGGACCGTCGAAATCAAGGAGGGCGACCGGCTCTCCCTCGGAAGCCACGCGCTGCGCTTCGTGATGACCCCGATGGTGCACTGGCCGGAGGTCATGATGACCTACGAAGAGAGCGAGCAGCTACTCTTTTCCGCGGACGCCTTCGGTACGTTCGGCGCGCTGAGCGGAAACCTCTTCAGCGACGAGTTCGACTTTGAAAAGGACTGGCTCGCGGATGCCCGGCGGTATTACGCGAACATCGTCGGCAAGTACGGCCCGCAGGTACAGGGCGCCCTCAAAAAGCTGACCGGGACGGAAATCCGAATGATTTGCCCGCTGCACGGGCCGGTCTGGCGTCAAAACCTCGACTACTTTCTCGGTAAATACGACCTTTGGAGCCGTTATGAGCCCGAAGAGCAGGCGGTGGCGCTGTTCTATGGGTCCATGTACGGAAATACGGAAAGCGCCGTCAACGTGCTGGCAAGCGAGCTGGCGAAGGCGGGGGTTCGCAGCGTTTCCGTATACGACGTATCCAGCACCCACGTTTCTACGCTGATCTCGGAGACCTTCCGGTGCAGCCATCTCGTGCTGGCCGCGCCTACCTACAACGGCGGCGTATACCCGGCGATGCTCAGCTTCCTGCACGACTTGAAGGCCCTCAACGTGCAGAACCGCACCGTCGCCCTGATGGAAAACGGCACCTGGGCCCCCGCTTGCGCAAAGCAGATGCGCGCGCTGCTGGAGGAAATGAAGAACATGCGGATTTTGACGCCCACGGTCACGATCAAATCCTCGCTGAACGCGGATGCGCACGCCGCGCTCGACCAGCTTTGCGCCGGCATCCTAGCCTCTCTTCAAGCATCCTGAGGGGCGCAAGGAAAGAGGCTGCTCCCTCATCACAGCAAAAGGCGCTGCCGCAGAATCATTCTGCGACGGCGCCTTTTATCGTCGGGTCAGAATACCACGGGGGACACGATGTTGCGCAGCGTGTTCACCACGCTCCACCCCGCAATCTCGCTGGTCTCGGAGTAAATATCGACGATCGCACGCACGCCGGGGCCCTTTACCTCGATGCGATGGTCGTCCCCGACAAAGCCCGGGGTGCTGGTGACGGACACGCGCGTCTTCTCCGGGCCCGCGCTGGCGAGCGAGGTGGCGACCGCGACGTTCACCTTCGTCGGCAACAGACCGATCGCCTCGCGCGCCGTTCCGGAAAAGACCTGCTTTTTCTCCTGCTGAAGCGCCTCTTCGTAAAGCGGCGTCCCCTTGAGCGAATTCGGCCCCTTCTCCGTCGAGATGGACGCCTGGACGTCGCCCATCAGCAGGACCGTGCGCAGGACGTCAAAGCCGCCCACTGCGCCCGAAGCGATGTAAATCCGCGCGCCGCTCTCCCTCGCCGCCTGCTGACAGGCCTCGTAAAAAGCCGTGTCCGCAAAAGCGCCGATGGAGAGCACCACGAGGCTGATGCCCTTTGTGAGCAGCGGAAGGGCGATTTCCCGCATGCACGCGGGCGACGCCGATTCCACGACGATCTGCGGCCGCGTGCGGATCAGCGCGTCCAGATCGTCCGCCACCTCGCAGCCGACGCGCGATGCGAACGCCTCCGCAGACGCGCGGCTTCTGCTCATCGCGCCGACAAACGTATAGGCATCCAGCAGCCCACGCTCCATCGCCTGCGCCACGATGCCCGCCAGCTTGCCGCACCCGGCCATGGCAAGCCGCTTCTTTTCCTGATTCATCCTGCTTCCTCCCTCGTTTAAGACGCCCGACGGCGTAATCTGTCCGGCGGGGCAAAAAGGCCCCCCAAAGCGCCTGCGGCAGGGCAAACAGAGCGCCCCTGCCCGCGGCGTACCTTTTTATTATACCATATTTTGAGCGAGGAGCGCGCATCCGCCGCAAAGATCGACACATTTTTTTCAAATTGATGTAACCTTTAAGCCCTTTCGTGCGTATAACATATAGGAGATAAGTTGGGTTCTTTTCTCATGTTCTTTTTATGGGATGTTCGCTTTTCACATTCTACGCAATGCGATATAATGATGTCTGTTTAACAAACGGAAGATCGGAGCGAAAGCATGCCGCAACGCGTCATACGGACAAAAACGCTCCTGCGTCATATTTTTTGTATCTCGCTGCTCCTGGCGCTCAGTCTGCTGCCCGCGTCCGCCCTGGGAGAGGGCGGTTTTCGCGCGCTCTTCGTGGCCTGCGAAAACTTTCTCTCGGCGGACAGCATCGCCCCGTCTGCCAGCAACAACGTGCGCCTGCTTTCCGGCGCCTTTTCGCAGAGCGCCTCCCCCGAGTCCGTCTCCATCGAAAACGGCACCATCTCCTCGGTCACCGCGCTGGGTCAGGCGATTGAAAACGCGTTCGCCGGCGCAAGCGAAGGGGATACGTCGCTCTTTTACCTGAGCACGCACGGCATCTACGATCCCGCCCGCCCGGACGATCCCGCCCGTCTGCTGCTCAGCGACGGCGTAAGCGAGGATTCGATCACCGCGGGCCAGCTCGCCGCCTTTTTGGACAAGGTGCCCGGCACCAAGGTCGTCATTCTGGACGCCTGCAACTCGGGCGCGTTCATCGGCAAAGGCATGCCCGTCAGCGTCGTGCGCTCGATGACCCTGCCGCTCAATAAAGAGGGGTACAAGGTCATCACCTCCAGCGGCGGCAACGAGGACGCCTTCTACTGGAACGCGAGCGACGAATACGGCCTTCTGGGCTCGTCCTACTTCGCGCTGGCCCTGTCACGTGCGCTGACGCCGCACGGGCAATACGGCGCGGATCAGAACCGCGACGGGGTCATCACGCTGCGCGAGCTGCACGATTACCTGCTTCGCGCCAACGGCACCTCCACCGCGCAGTTTTTCCCCGAATCGGACGACTTCGCGCTGGTCGCCTACGATCCGGCGGAGCCCGACGCGACGCGCTCGCCGCTCATTTCCCACTTCTCGCTCGGCAACCCCATACTTTCCTTCGACGACCCCACGCTCACGTTCTCCTTCACCGCCACGCAGGACGTGCGCGTCTCCTATCAGATCGTCTACCATCAGCAGGGACGCTGGATGTGGGAAAATGCCCAGCGCATCCTGGACAGCACGGAAAACGAGGACGGGCTCGTGAGCGCCGGGCGCAAGGAGCGGACGCTCTCGCTCTCCGTCGATTCGCTCTCGTCGGACGCGGCGGGCTACGCGCTGTTGCAGGTGATCGCGGAGTCCGACCGCGGACCCGAGGTCTACGAAACCCGGCTGCTTTGCGTGCAGCCGATCGTCGGCAACCCCCAGCTTTCGCTGTACGCGCCGCTCTCCCTCATTCTGGGCGGCGGGCGTGAGCTGACCGTGGAGGCGCGCCACGACTTCCCCGTCTCGCTCACGCTGGACGTCTATACCGTCGGCGGCAAGCGCGTGCGTCGCCTCGCGCGCTCCGCCTCGTCGCGGCCGATTTCGCTCGACCCGGAGGCTTCCCTCTTCTATTGGGACGGAAAGGACGAGTCGGGCGACTTCGTGCCCGCCGGTCAATACGCCCTGCGGCTTTCCACGCGCGTGGGCGGCCGTGAATACGGCGCCGTGTTTGAATACGTCTACGTGCGCGACGGCGTCATCACCGAGCCCGTGCAGCCCGTCGGCTAATCAGTCCCGGCGACGAAAGGGCAGCACGCGCGCGCCCTGCATGCCCCAGCATTCGAGCAGCCCGTCCAGCGCCTGCGCCGCCGCCTCGTACCCGGCCTGTTCGCAGGCGTCCGACGCCTCCAGCGACAGCGCGCCGATTCCCTGGGGCAGCGTCGGCGCGATCACGTGCACGCGTTCGTCCGCCGCCCGGTCAAAGCAATGGGCCCTGCACAGAGCGCTCAGCGTAAAGGCGTCGCACGTTCGAGGCGTCTGATACTGCGGCGAGACGAGCAGAATCTCCTGCGCGCCCATGGAAAGGAGCGCCTGAACGCAGCCCGCCGCCTCCTGAACGGCCACGAGGGGCACCTCCATCCATTCCACGTGCGCGACGAGCCCCGGCGTGCTCATCGCCGCCCGCACCGCAAACCAGAGCGGGGCTTCGCGCGTGAAGACCACGCTGCGCGAGCGCATGCCCGGCAGCGAGGTGAAGGCGAGGGTCTTGCCCGACAGCGCCGCGAGGCAGGGCACCGCCAGCGGGCGCACGCATTCGCTCATCGCCGCCCCCTTCGTGATGGAGAGCAGATACCGGGAAATTCCCCGGCCCTGCAGCATGCCCTCCGCCCGCCCCGAACCGGGCAGCGGATAGTCCAGAAGCCGCCTTTTTTCCTTCGCCGCGCGCCGCGCGGCGTTTTGCATTTCATCGCTTGAAAGTCCCAGCGCGTACAGCGCGGCGGCGACGGCGCCGCCGCCCGCGCCGCTGACCGCGTGCACGTCGACCGCGCGCTCAAAGAGCGCCCGCAGGACGCCCGCGTTCGCCGCCGCCGCGACCCCTTCCCCGCATAGCACGAGCCCCAAACGCAAGGCCTATCCCCTCCCACCGTCCGGCGCTCCGCCGCGCATCCGCTCCCCGCGCGGCGGCTCACCGTCCTTTCAGCCTATGCGATGGAGAGCCAAAAAGGACAAAAAAAGATTCTTTTTTAGGTGAAACGCATCGAGGTATTGGCTCGTCTTATTGTTGTGTGGTATAATATAAGTTAGGAGTTCGGCGGGTGGTATTCCGTGATCTCGAGCTTACGACAGAAAGCGGCGCTATGCGCCGCCTTCAGACCCCCAGAAAGGTGGAATTTCTCACATGCGATCAAACCGCTCTCAGACCTCGCCGCCCGCAAAGGGCAGACGCGGCGCGCGGGCGAAGCATTCCAAGGGCACCGTGCTGAGCATCGTGTTGTTCGCCGCCCTGCTGGCGGTATTCGTCGTCGTCGCGCCGAAGGAGCCGACGAAGGTCGCCTCCGCCAATGTGACCGGCGAGGAGATCGACGCAGCGGCCAGCACCGGCGATTCGTCGCTGCACATCACGGAGGCGATGTCCTCCAACCGGACGGCGTATCCGGACGAGACGGGCAGTTTCCCCGACTGGGTCGAGCTGACGAACGAGGGCGACGCCCCGATCGACCTAGACGGGTATGGCCTCTCCGACAAGGAGACGAAGATCGCCTTTGTCTTCCCCAAGATGACGCTTGAACCCGGCGGGCGCGTTATCGTCTTTGCGTCGGACGAAAGCAAGTCGGAAGCGGGAAAGCCCCTGCACGCCAAGTTCAAGCTTTCCTCGGTCGGCGACAGCGTGGTGCTCTTCGGCCCGGACGGCGTGGTGATGGAGACCGTTCAGCTCCCCGCGATGGAGTCGGACACCTCCTACGCCAAGACGGATGAGGGCTTCATCATCACCGACATGTACACCCCGGGGTATGAGAACACGCAGGAAGGGTACGCGCAGTTCCTCGCCTCCTCGTACCTCGAAACGGGCGTGCTGGTCATCAACGAGATCGTCGCCTCCAACGTCAGCGTATTGCAGGATGAAGACGGCGATTTCCCGGACTTCATCGAAATCTACAACACCTCCTCCCGCACGATCGACCTGTCGAACTACGCGCTGTCCGACGATCCGGCCAGCCCGCTCAAATTCCGCTTTCCGCAGGGCGCGTCGATCGAGCCGCACGGCTACTTCGTCGTTTACGCCTCCGGAAAGGACCGCGAAGGGGTCGAGGGCGGATGGCCGCACGCTCGCTTCAAGCTGCGCTCCAACGGCGAAACGGTGGTGCTTTCGGACATTCAGGGCAGGCTGCTCGACAAGGTGACCTACGATCTGCTCGAGGCGGACACCTCCTGGGGCCGCAGCCCCGACGGCACGGGCGACTTCAGGACGTTCCGGCAGCCTACGCCCGGCCTGTCCAACACGCAGGAGAGCGCGCTGATCATGGATCAGCGCCTCATCGCTGCGAATACATCCGGCCTTTTCATCACGGAGGTAATGTCCTCCAACAAGAACACCTCGCTGCCCGGCGTTAAGGGCAAGTACGACTACATCGAAATCTACAACATGGGCGGACAGGCCGTAAACCTCAAGGATTACGGCCTGTCCGACAACGTGAAGAAGCCGCGCAAGTGGCGCTTCCCCGACATCACGATTCCCGCGAACGGTTATTTGCTCGTCTACTGCGAAAAGGCGAACCTGTCGCTCGCGACCGATACGGTCCTCTACGCGAATTTCAATCTGAACGTCGGCGGCGAAACGGTCGTCCTCTCCACCCCCGACGGCAAGGTTCTGGATAAAATTGTGACGCCGCCGCTCTACAGTGACGTGTCTTATGGTAGAACGCTCGGCCGCTACGGCCTTTTTTATTACAGCACGCCCACGCCCGGCGAGCCCAATCAGGGCGGCTTCGAGGGGTTCAGCGAGGCGCCCGAATTCGTGACGCGCGGCGGCATGAACGACCGCCCGATCGAGGTGGAAATCAAGGTGCCGGAGGGCGCAAGCGTGTATTACACGACCGACAGCTCCGACCCAACCCAGTATTCCACGCTCTACGAGGGGCCGATTCCCGTCTCGCAGACGACCGTCATCCGTGCCCGCGCCTATCAGCCGGGTTTGGAAGGCTCGCAGATTGAGACGCAGACCTTCTTCATCTCGACCTACCATTCCATGCCCGTCGTCTCGCTCGTGACCGATCCGGACAACGTCTGGAACAAGGACACCGGCATGCTGGCGGACGGTGATGGATGGAGTCGAGAAGAGCTCAATCCTCCATGGTTTAAGAAGTATGCAACGTATGGAAAAAAGATACACTATTCGGGCTATGTGGAATACTACGACGAACAGGGCGTACAGCAGATTTCCCAGGGCATGAACTTCCATGTCATGGGGCAATACTCCCTGGACATGCCGCAGAAGTCCTTCGCGATTCGCGCGGACGCGCAGTTCGGCGTGGATGCCTTCAATTACGCGTTCTTCGAGGACAGGCCCTACACTTCCTATCACGCGTTCGTGCTTCGAAACGGCGGGCAGGACGGCCTCTACACCCGCGTAATGGACGGACTTCAGGCGCGTCTGGTCGAGCAGTCCGGTTCCTCCGTCGTCACGCAGGCCTGGCGGCCCGTGATCGTCTACCTGAACGGACAGTATTGGGGCCACTACAACCTGCGTGAGCGCGTGGGCGCGGCGATGATCGCGCAGCACGAAGGTTGGGCAAACCCAGACGCCATCGACATTCTGGAATCCAACGGCACGAGCTCTTCGCAGGTCAACCAGGGCTCCAACGAGGACTATAAGGCTCTCGTGGAGTACGTCAAGAATCACGACCTTGCGAGCGACCCCGAGGCGCTGCAATACGTGCTCGACCGCGTGGACCTGGACAACATGATCGACTACTTCTTCTTTGAAATGTACTTCGGCAACACCGACCCCGGCAACATCCGCTTTTACAAGAGCGACGAGGAAGACGGCAAGTGGCGCTACGTGCTTTACGACGTAGACTGGGGGCTGTACAACTCGGATGCAGGCGGTCCCGCCTATGTGCTGAACGAAAAGGGAATGGGCGATAAAAAAATTCAATCCAACATTCTCATCCGCAATCTGCTGAAAGTGCCTGAAATTCAGGATCAGTTCCTGCGCCGCGCCGGGGATATCTTCCAAACCGTGCTGACGACGGACAACATGATCTCCCTGCTCGAAGAAATGACCGCCGAGATCGCGCCGGAGATGGACATGCACTTCGACCGCTGGGCCGCGGAGATGCACCCCAAGATCAGCTTCGATCAGCCCAAGAACGGTCCGGGCGCCAAGTCCTACTGGCAGACGCGTATCGCGCGCGCCAAGAACGTCATGAAGAAGCGGCCGAACCTCTTCTGGGGGAAGATGCAGGAGTACTTCGAGCTCTCCGATGCCAAGATGACGGAGTACTTCGGGCCGCGTCCTGAAATGCCCGCCGACGCCGTCTAAACTTAATTCAATACGACACGAGGAGGAACCCCAATGAAAAGCATCATCCAATCCGACGCCGGCGTGCTGAACTGGTTCTCCGACCAGTTTGCGCAGCTCACCCCGCTCAAAATGGTCATCGCGCTGGCGATGGGCCTGCTGGTCGGCCTGATCATCGCCTTCATCTACCGCAAGACCTATCGCGGCGTGCTGTTCAGCCCCAGCTTCGCGACGACCCTCATCATGCTCACCATGATCACGACGCCGGTCGTGATGTGCATCAAGTCGAACATCGCCCTGTCGATGGGCATGGTCGGCGCGCTCTCCATCGTGCGCTTCCGCACCGCGGTCAAGGACCCCATGGACACCGCCTACATGTTCTGGGCGCTGACGATGGGCATCCTGCTGGGCGCGGAGCTGTACATGATCGCGCTCGTCGTCGTCGCGGGCATCGCGCTGGCGATGCTTGTGCTCTCCTTCGTGCGGATGAAGAGCCCCAACACCTATCTGCTGGTCGTGCACTACGACGAGGATGTGGAGCAGGAGGTGAACGGCACGGTTTCGCGCATTCGCAACCGCCGCCTGCGTTCCAAGGTCGTCAGCCGCGGCGGCGTGGAGCTGACGGTCGAGGTGCAGCTCGGCGAGCGCAGCGACATCGTCAACCGGATGCTCGACATCGAGGGCGTGCATAACGCCACACTGATCGCCTGCCAGTCCGAAGCGGGCAATTAACGGAGGCCCGACATGGCGATCACCACCTATCCCCTGCGCCACGAGCTCAAATATCTCATCAACCCGGCGGAGCTCGTGTACCTGCGTTCGGTGCTGGACGGCATGCTGATGCGCGACCCGAACGGCAACGCGGACAACGAATACCACATTCGTTCGCTCTACTTCGACACCTACAAGGACGACGCGCTGTACGAGAAGATCGCCGGTGTGGGCAACCGCAAGAAGTACCGCATCCGCATTTACAACTTCTCCGACCGGCTGATCCGTCTGGAATGCAAGCAGAAGATCGGCGACCTGATCTCCAAGCAATCGGTGCGCATCCCGCGCGATCTGGCCGAGCAGATCATCGCGGGCGACCCCTCGGGGCTCGAGTACATGCGCCATCCGCTGCTGCGCGAGATGTTCGTGCAGATGCGAACCCGCCTTCTGCATCCCGTCGTGATCGTGGACTACATCCGCGAGGCCTACATCACGGACGCGCAGGAAGTGCGCATCACGTTCGACAAGCAGCTTCGCACGGGCCTATACAGCGACGATCTGTTCAACCCCCACCTGCCCACATACCCGGTCTTCGATGACATCAAGGAAGTTCTCGAAGTCAAGTTCGACCAGTTCCTGCCCGCGTACCTGCAAACCGTGCTCTCCGGCGTGACCGCCGAGCGCAGCGCGGTTTCCAAGTACGTGCATTGCCGTAGGTATGAGGAGAAGGAGTACTAGAGAAGTTTTTGTTTTTATACCTAAGCCTTTAAGAATTATTGACTTTTTCGGTTTTTCATGGTAAGATGGTCTCAAGGCATCTAATTGGCATTAATGTCGTTTTCTGAGAAGTATGTCGAAGGTAAATGGGAGGTCAATGCCTATGAAAAAGCTAATAAGCGTATTTCTCTCTCTTCTCCTTATCATAGCATCCGTTAACTGTTTAGCTGATGTCGAGCCAAAAGTTGTTGGAAAATGTGATAGTTGTGGTTCGACAAATACTAAGTTAACCAGTACTGATATTGGTTATGATATACAAACCAAGGATGGTATGTATCGAGAAGTTACTATTTTTGAAGAATATTGGCATTGCAACAATTGTGGTAATAATTTTTGGAAATTTAGGTACTCCTATGGCCCGTGGCGTCCTGATAATGGATAAGATACTCTTTGGATAAAAACCAGAACATTAGTGTCAATAATGCCATGAAAAAAACTTGAAACTGCCTAACAAAAAATCCGCTGATATAGTCAGTGGATTTTTTATATTCATTATAGCACGAAACTCTTTGTAGACAGCCCCGCCTTACGGCCCCGCCGCCTTTTGATCGCTCTCCTGGGCGATGCACAGGCCCATCGCCATCGCCAGCAGCGTCATGCACAGCGTGAGCACGAGGGGCAGCGCGCGGTTCATCTCCGAGAGCGCCCCGGCGATCACGCCGAACGGCGCGGTCGCCAGCAGCATCATCGCGTAGAAGAGCCCCAGCATGCGCGCCCGCTCCTCCGGTTCGATGACGATCATCTGGATTGAGGAGGTCAAAGGGCTGAGCGTCGATAGCGCGATCGCCTCCAGCAGCAGCGACAGGAGAACCAGGCCGTAAGCCCCCTTGGGCATCAGCAACATCACCCCTTGCGAGGCGCAGAGCAGGCCTAGGCTGACGAGCAGCGGGCGTTTGAAGCGCTGTCGATACGCGGGGCACGATGGTAAAGTAGCATACGAGCATCAGCAGCGACTTGACTGTCGAAAAGGCCGAAAGGTTCTCCGCCGCGATGCCCAGCCGGTCGGTCATCAAAAGCGGCAAGAACGTATCCAGCACGTTGCGGATCACCGCATAGGCCGCCAGCAGGCCGACGGCCAGCATGACCGGCCGGTTCTTCAGCATCGCGGAAAGCACGCGGCGGCTATCCCACAGGTGCGAGAGCACCGAGACGTCCTTGAACTCCGCCCTGCGCCGCACGCCGATCGCCGTCTCATGCGAAAGAAGGATAAATTTCGCCGTCATCATCAGGCAGGTGATGCCGTAGAGCACGCGCTTGGTGGATACGACGCCGAACGCGCGCACGAATAGATAGGCGATGGGCGCGACGAAGCCCGCGATCAGCCCGGCGATGCATGAGATCGCGTACAAATGCAGGAGCTTTTCGGGCTCCGCCTCCTCTACGAGGAGAAGGCCCCAGGAGTTTTCCGTTACGCGCCACATGCCGTTGAACAGTGCCGCCGCCACAAACCAGCGGTAATCCCGCGCGCTCATCCACAGGAAGGCGGGCACACTCCACGACAGCACGTCGAAGATGACGGGGCACAGCCTGCGCCCCAGCTTATCCGTCAGCACGCCCGAGAGCAGCGCCCAAAACATCTGCGAGGTAAAGAAGAGCGTCGAAACCAGGCCGATCTGCACCGGCGTCATGCCCAAGGCCGCCACGTACACTGAGGTAAACGGCACGTAGAGGTTGTAGGGGATGCCTCACAGGGGCTCCGTCCACAGGCAGGCGCGTTCGTTGCCCCGCAGGTGGATCAGCATGTCGATCATCGGGTTTGGGCAAATCCGTTTTAGCAAGTTGCGCTCCTTAGAAGATTTGTGAAAGCCACTGCATCAGCGGCACCACGGCGATGGGCATGAACATCGCGGGCAGCAGATTTCCCACCCGCACCTTGCAAAGGTTCATCATGTTGATGCCGATGCCCAGAATGAGCAGGCCGCCGACCGCCGCCATTTCGGAGATGACCAGCTCCGTCAAAAGCGGCGCGACGTACTGCGCGAGCACCGCGATCATCCCCTGATAGAGAAAGACCGCCAGGGCAGAGAGCATCACGCCCGGGCCCATCGTGGAGGCGAAGATCACCGCGCTGACGCCGTCGAGCGCGGACTTGGCGATCAGCGTGCTGTGATCCCCCCGAAGTCCCGAATCCATCGCGCCCACGATCGCCATTGCGCCCACGCAGTACACCAGGCTCGCCGTCACAAACCCCTGCGCAAAGCTCTGATCCCCGCCGCCCCCGGAAAAGACCCGCTGGGCGCGCGCGCCCAGGTTTTCCAGGTGCTGCTCGATGTCGATGCCCTCCCCGACGAGCGCGCCCAGCACGACGCTGACGATCACGATCATGCTGTCCGTCGTCTTGAGCGCCCCGCTGATTCCGATCAGCATCACGCACAGCGCAAGCCCCTGCATAACCGTGTTTTGAAATTTTTGCTTGATGCCGCCCCGCAGCAAAAGCCCGAGCAGACTGCCCGCGAGAATCGCGGCCACGTTTATGAGCGTTCCTACCATCCTGCTGTTCCTCCATTTTCCTGCGTACAAATAAAAGCAGGGGCCATCACGCATGAACGCCCTTTCAGCCTTCACCATGATAACCCCTGCTTTGCGTCTGTCGTTACTGAGCCTTCGGATAGACGCTGCACTGCGTCCGGTCGCGGCCCAAGCGCTCGTAGCGCACCACACCGTCGATCTTTGCAAACAGCGTATCGTCGTTGCCGAGGCCGACGTTCTGACCCGGATGGATCTTCGTGCCGCGCTGACGGTAGAGGATGTTGCCCGCCAGGACGAACTGGCCGTCCGCGCGCTTCGCGCCCAGGCGCTTGGCCTCGCTGTCGCGGCCGTTGTGGGAAGAACCGGTGCCCTTTTTATGGGCGAACAGTTGCAAATTCATCGTAAGCATTGTCTTACCTCCATTCTTTAAACAGTACCCGTACATGCTTCGAGTAGGTTGTCTGGATGTCCATCAGTCCCTGCGCCACCGTGCGGAGCACGATGTCCGCAGTCCTTGCCTGCTCCGCCTCAAGCCCGGAAGGCAAAAGGCATTGAAGCAGACCTTCTTCCTCGTCGACGGTCGGATGGGTTTGAATACCCGCGACCGTTTCCAGGGCGTTTACCGCCGTCTGCGTGAGCGCGGAGACGGCGGCACAGACGATGTCGTGCCCGTACGCTCCGGCGTCCGCATGGCCCGCCGCGCGAAAACCGCACAGCCGTCCGTCTTCCCGGCGGTAAACCTCAACGGTGGTCATCAGGCGTTGATGCCGGTGATTTCCACCTTGGTGAACGGCTGACGGTGACCCTGCTTGCGACGGTAGTTCTTCTTCGACTTGTACTTGAAGACGGTGATCTTCTCGCCGCGGCCCTGCTGAAGGACCTTGCCCTCGACCTTGGCGCCTTCGACGACGGGCGTTCCGACCTTCAGGTCGCCGTCCTTTTCCACGAGCAGCACGTCAAAGCTCACAGAAGAATTCTCGGCAGCGTCAAGCTTTTCCACGTAGATGACGTCGCCCTGCGCAACGCGATACTGTTTGCCACCGGTAGCGATAATAGCGTACACGGATAGCACCTCCCAATTATGGACTCGCCGGGATAAAGGCAGCCGAAAATGGCATTTAGACAGACCTATCCCGAGCGGCTTACCGATATATGATAACAAACCGGCGCGGATCTGTCAAGCTAAAGACCGGTTTTCCCTCGCCCTTTTTTGCGCAATTTACCGAAGTCCCGGCAGGATTTTCCGGGATGCATTGACACCATCCCGCCGGTTTGCTAAACTGATGGCAATGGCGCGGTTTGGGAACATTCACGCCATCCGTGCGAAGAACTGAGGAGGAAGAATAAGATGAAAAGACTGCTTTCCTGCATGCTCGCTCTGGCCCTGCTCTGCCTTGCGCTGCCCGCGTTTGGCGAAGACGCGGCGACGCCCTGGTATCAGGCCCCCGTCACCCTCTGCGGCAAGGAATACACCCTGCCCGTGCCGCTGAGCGCACTGATTGCAGACGGCTTTACGCTCGACGAAAGCGACCTTGCGGAGGAGCTCGCGCCCAACTATTACACCCTGCTGACCGCGAAGCTGGACGGCGTCCGCGCGACGCTGGACGTCATCAACCTCGGCATCGACGTCAAGACCGTGGCCGACTGCCTCGTCAGCGGCGTGCGGGTCAGCGAATCCGACGTGAAGAACGGCGCAACCCTCGTCGCCGGTACGTTGGAGGCGGGCAAGACCACGCTCGACGAGGCGCTTGCCGCCGTCGGCCCCGCCGCCCGCAGCCACGAAGGCTCGGACTACATGAATCTGACCTTTGGCGACGGCAGCATCGTGGACATGGAATGCCAGTTTAAAGAAGGCGTCCTCAGTTCGCTGGATTTCAGCTACCGCGTGACGCCGGAGGGCTACAACGACGCGGCGTACGCAGCCGAGGTGACGGAGCCCGCGGAGATCGCGGCTTATACCGCGCCCGAAGCGCTGGGCGCCGACGTGACCAGCGGCG
>JAEXCG010000126.1 GCA_023402355.1 Bacillota bacterium
GTAGCGCACATAGCGGGCGTTCACACTTTCGTCCAGCAAAATCACTTCGATATCCTCTGTGTTGCCACAGGAGGTATAGTCCTTGACCACGGGTGTAAAATTTACTCCATCATTCGATACCTCTACATCAAAATAGAACTCCCGCTGTGCCCCCATCCATAGTGCGACACCAAATGCATCAATGCGCTTTTCCTCGCCCAAATCATGCACACACCACTCGCCAACGCCTTCTGCACTCCATCTGGTAGACATATCACCGTCATAGCTATACTCCGGGATATTACCAATATCCGTCTGATAGCTGCTGGCCTGTACCCCGACAACCGCATAACGACTGTATTGCGACGGCGAATAGGGATCATACGGCTTAATTTCAATGATGTAGGTCGTATAATGACTGCTGCTCATGGCCGAATCGTAGACGCGAATTTCTTTCATATCATGCCCGTTCAGCATTGTATGGCTAAGAATTTCTGTCCTGGTGTTGGCCTGTGCGGTCACATTTGCCTCGTTTTCATCTTTTCCAAGGCTGTAAGTATAGTGGAAAATTTCCGGCTTGAACGTTTCAAGGTTTTCACCGTTGATTTTAATTCCCAGCAAGCGCTGTGTGCAACCTGTGGCGGAAGGTTGAACGGTATCATCCCCAACTGTTGTCCAATTCGCAATCGCTGTTGTTTCCGGGGCGGCATTACTTGCATCTTCACCAACCAGAGACATTTTAACGGTTATATTTACTTTTCCACTGGCCTCGAGTTTGAGTGCCACCTTTTGCACACCAATATTTTCGCTTTCTTCAAATTGAGCAGAAGTCGGCAGCTTTTCGGCGGGCATAACAGAAAGTTCGCTTTCAGCTGCATCCGTTACGAATTGCAGTTTCAGCTGTTTTCCGTCTTGCAGAATATAGGCTGTGTTGTTATCCTCAATCACGACCTGTCCTTCGGTGTGCATAAACCAATACAATTCCGAATTATCTTGTTTCAGGTCAATCTCGTCACGTACAGTCAATGCACTGCGTCCATCTGAAACAAGATAACCTCTCAGGTAAGAATTTGCATTCTTATTGTATACATCAGAGAGATCAACAACGGCATAGCTTCGCCCTAATCCAAATTCAGTCTTCACGATTTTGGCATCGTATGCTTGATCCATTTCCAGTCCGCTGTCCGGATTGATAACGACCACATTATGGCCCTCCCCCTTACGGCGATAGAAATAGTAGCTATTTAGACCTGCTTTAATTGCAGGGTTTTGATCGTCCGGCACATAGCTGTATGGCTCTTTTGCCAAATCAACAGCCCAGCGAACACCACCCAAATTCATTACAAATGTTCCTGCATCAATATGGTCGTGCGCTGTGTTGATAGATCCGCCATGTGCGGAAACCCACAGGGCATTTTCATTGTTCCATTCCTGACGCATCGTAACCAGTTCGGTTTCACGGTAATAACAATCAAGCGCAAGCTCCGCGGAATCTGTACTGTTTGCGGCATTTACGTCGTACCACAGCAAATCATACACTGTCGGGGTCTGATTTTGGCTGGTGATAAAGGATGCGCGATAGTTCATCAGTGCGGGCTGGTCAAATTTCTTTGCCAGATAGAACATACCAAAGCAGCCAATGGGGCCCTCGTCACTATCATGAAAGTTATTCACATTACCACTGGGATCGCTAAAATACATCTGATATTGGGCGAAGCCGTCCATGCCCTTGAAGCTGACAACATCGTCCGTTTCGCCAAACGCACTTTCGTATCCGGCCATTTCATAGCTTAGCGACTGTAACAAATACGACCAGTAGCCGGGACCCTCATACCACGCACCATCCGGCGCAATGCGGTAAATCGTTGCCTCCATGCCACGCTTGGCATTTGCCACGATGTCCATTGCATAGTCAGGGTCTTTTTCTGCAATAGCAATCGCCAGATTCATAAAACCAGCATTGACCACGCCGCCCCAGTTCGTCTCGGTGTTTGTCCACCATGTCGGGAAATCCGCTGTTCCGTAGTAGGCGGCACGGGCAGTTTTCAGTCCAACATTGTACAAGCGGTCTGCAAAGGTCGTGCGTTGCTCCGCCGTCATTCCATCATAGCCCCAGTCATAACCAATGGCTGCGGCCATAGCCATTGTACCCGTATCCAACGTATGCTCCGGATGCCAATCTGCAAACTGACTGATAGCATCCAACTCTTGAATGAGCCTGTCCGCATATTTCTGTTCACGGGTGATTTGCCAACTCATGCCCAAAATTTCCATGCGGGTCAGCGCTGAGTTTGCAACATCCAGTAGCCGTCCGTTAGAAATTACATACGTCAGCGGTTCCTGTGTGAGCAAATTGTCTGCACGACGCTGAATATCCGAATACCACTCAGACTTATAGCTATTGGTCTGCACTTCACTGCGCAGCACTTCAAAATCATCCGCATTTGCGAAAAGGCGCGGATGCGTTGTCAAGTCATTGTTTGTATTTGCGAGCAACATATTTTTGAGTTGCTCCGGGGTCTTACGCGCAAAGAACAGATACTGGTTCGCTTCCTTTGTAGGGCTGGATGCTGCATCAAATGTGCTTTTCGAAACCACAAACATACCGTGGTTATCATCGTAGTAGCAGCCCTTTGCCACGGCATTTTGACCATAAGCCGCAATGGGAAGCCACAAGGCATTATTTTCACGCTTGGGTGCTGCTGCCAATGTTACCGATGCACCGTTGATTGTCACCGTCTTGCTGCCCACAGTGAAGGTCGCATTGTCTGCAGTCACAGTATCGCCGTTCTCGACAACCGAAACACCAAACAGCTTTTCAAACACATCAGCAGTTACAAAAGCATCATCACCCGCAGTCTGCACCGCTTCCTTAACATCAACCTTGGCATTGTTATAATACAAAGTGCCGCCATAGGTGTGCAGGGCTGTTTTGTCCCGCAAAAAGGCAAGCGCTTTTTCATCGCTGAACACAGGGTGTTCCGTGGGTGCCTCGCTATCCAAATCGCGAGGCTCAGTGCCATCGTAGATACGCATATTGTCAATACCAATAGCGCCGCAGGGGCTCCACCCGTAACCCAGTACACGCCAGACAAACGGATTTTGCAAATCAGTGCGTAAACTCATATTTTGGAACTGCGCAAGAGGTTCACCGTTTAAGTAAATATCATAGCGGAAATTTTCAAAGTCTACCACCGCCGTCACGCGATTCCACTTTCCGGTTTCCAGCGGCACGCAGGTTTCGCCATACTTCAGTTTGCCCGAGACGACCTCGATCAGCGTTGCTGTAATTTGGGTTGCACCGACATCTTGGCGCAACCAGAACAGTGCACCTGCAAATTGCTCATCTTTCGGCATAACATCAACATCATACACAATATGCTTCGAGGTAAGCACCGCATCATTGATGTCCATCAGCATCTGGTTTGCGTTGGCAACTTGCGTACATTTATCAAACAGCACATACCCGTTGCCGTCATCATCCTTTTGCCATTCGATTTTATTCCCATTGGTCTGCTGCCAGTTAATACCCAGATTTGCCGAGTTCTCAAACTTCAAATTCTTATATATGTTTTTCTCGCCATCCAGCATACGGGGCTTTGTGCCATCGTAGATACGCATATTGTCGTAATGTACGACGCTATTCAGCGTGGAAC
>JAEXCG010000187.1 GCA_023402355.1 Bacillota bacterium
AAAGCACAGCAGGTCCACGAAGACGCGCTCCCCGTCCCCGGCGGCCGCGGCAATCCTTTCGGCGCTCCTGAATTCCGGCCGGGTTTCGCGAAAGAGCGTGCGCCCGTCCCAGTCGAGGACCGCGAGATGGCAGCGGCGCTCCCCCGCCGCCTCCTCCAGGGAAAGGCCCGCGACGCCGCCCTCAAAGGGAAACACGGCGTACGTCCCCCTGGGCAGCGCGAAACCCGGCTCGATCCGCCCCGCCTCGTCCATCCAGAAGAGCAGCGTCTCCCCGCGCCGGCCCTCCCCCGTGAAGAAGAAGAGCGCGTCGCGCCCGTCCGGCATGCGGTAGATGGCGTTCACGCCCGCGCCGTCCGCGCTCCCCTCCACGTCCGGCAGCGTGACGTCTGACAGCAGGCTTCCGTCCGGGCCGTATCGCAGGACGTGGCGCGGCGTATGCGCGCCGCTCGGAGAAAGGGGCGTGAGGAGCGCGGCCGTGTACCCGCCGTCCGCGCCGTAGCCGACCGCGCGAATGTCATCCGGCGTCACCCGGCAGGCCTCGATGTCGATCGCCCCCGCGTGCGCGGCGGCGCACAGCAGGCAAAGCGCGAGCAGCAGGCAGAAACCCTTCTTCAGCATGAAAAAATCCCCCTTTCACACGAATAAGACGCGTGGGCGGGGGATTTTCTTTCCGGTTTATGGGTTTCGGGCGACGCGGGGCGAAAAGTCCGTCCTGCGCGCTTACAGCTCGATGAGCGAGACCATCACGACCGGGCGGCGCTTCGTCTTCTCGTACAGGAAGCTCTTGAGCTGCCCCTGCATGAGCTGCACGCAGTCGGCCATCTTCTTGTTCTGCGCCTTCATGCGGCGCACGAAGTCCACGGCGCGCTTTTCGCACTCGCGCGTGATCTTCTGGTATTCGCTGTCGTACAGGAAGCCCATGGCGTGCACCACCGGCGGGGCGCTCAGCTCGCCCGTCTTGCGGTCGATCGCCAGCGCCACACAGACCACGCCGTCGTCGGAGAGCAGCTTGCGCTCGCGCAGCACCAGGTTGTCCGGGTCGTCCACGCTCGTCGCGCCGTCGATGAGCACCGCCGCGCCGTTGGTGAAGCCCGTGATCGCGGCCTTGCCCTTGCTGATCTCGAAGATGTCGCCGTTGCCGAGGATGAAGATGTTCTCCCACGGCATGCCCAGCGCGTTGGCCAGCTCCGCGTGCTGGTAGAGCATGCGGTACTCGCCGTGCGCGGGGATCAGGTAGCGCGGCTTGACCAGCGCATGGATGAGCTTGATCTCCTCCTGCGAGGCGTGGCCGGAGGCGTGCACGTCCGCCATCGCGGAGTAGTAGACCTTCGCGCCGCGCTTGTACAGCTCGTTGATGACCTTGTAGATCGGCTTTTCGTTGCCGGGGATGGGCGTCGCGGAGATGATGACCGTGTCGCCCGGCACGATTTCCACCTCGCGGTGCGAGGAGAACGCGATGCGGGTCAGCGCGGACATCGGCTCGCCCTGGCTGCCGGTGGAGATGACGACCACGCGCTCCGGCGGGTAGTTGTCGATCTGGCTGATGTCGATCAGGGTGTCGGGCTTCATCTGGATGTAGCCCAGGCTGTTCGCCGCGTTGAAGACGTTGAGCATGCTGCGCCCCACCAGCGCGACCTTGCGGCCGTGGCGCTCGGCGGCGGTGAAGATCTGCTGAAGCCTGTAGATGTTCGAGGAGAAGGTCGCCACGAAGATGCGGCCCTTGGCCCCCGAGAACATGCCCGCGAACGACTCGCCCACGTGGCGCTCGCTGACCGAGAAGCCCTTGACCTCGATGTTCGTGGATTCGCACACGAACAGCAGCACGCCCGCGCGCCCGATTTCCGCGATGCGCTGCAGGTTGATGATGCCCCCGTCGATGGGCGTGTAGTCCACCTTGAAGTCGCCGGAGTGCATCACGTAGCCCAGCGGCGTCTTGATCGCCAGCATCGAGGCGTCCGCGATGGAGTGGTTCACGTGGATGAACTCCACGGAGAAGCAGCCCGCCTGGATCACGTCGCCGTCGCGGACGGTGTTCACGGTGCAGCTCTTGAGCAGCCCCGGCATGCGGTCCTCGATCTTGTACTTGATGAGCTCGCAGGTCATGCGCCCGCCGTAGATCGGGGCGCGCAGCTCCTTCATCAGGTACGGGATGCCGCCGATGTGGTCCTCGTGGCCGTGCGTGAGGAAGATGCCGCGCACGCGGTCGCGGTTTTGCAGCACGTAGGTGAAGTCGGGGATGACGGCGTCCACGCCCGGCATCGTTTCGTCCGGGAAGGACTGGCCGCAGTCCACGATGATGATGTCGTTGCCGTACTCATAGGCGGTCATGTTCTTGCCGATTTCGCACATGCCGCCCAGCGGGATCAGGCGCAGCGTCGAGCGCTGCGGGTGCACGCTCGCCTTGCTGGCCGAGATCGCGGGCTTGCGGCCCACCATTTGCAGCGTCGCGGAGATCGCGGGCTTGCCGCCCACCTCGATCGCGATGCGCCTGCGGCTGCCCGGGCGGGGCCCCTGCGGCCTCGCGCCGCCCGTCTGGCGGCCTCCCTGCGCGCC
>JAEXCG010000029.1 GCA_023402355.1 Bacillota bacterium
CTTCAGCATCGCCGCCGAGGCGCTCTGCGAGACGACCTGCCCCCGATACAGCCCGGCGAGCAGCCGCCCCATATCGCGCGCGCTCACCGTGTTTTCGACGCCCTTCGCGGAAGCCTCCGCGTCGAAAAGCCTGCGGCGAAGGCAGGTCTGCGTAAGGCCGAGCGCCTCGGCCGTCCGGTTGACGTTTTCCATGCCCAGCCTGTCGATCAAAAGATTCGTCGCGGTGTTGTCGCTCAGGATGATCATCAGCGTCACTAGGTCCATGAGCGTCACCGCGAGGCCGTCGTGCATGTAGCTGATCGCGCCGCAGGAGGGCATCTTCTGCTCGCCTGTGACGACAAACCGCTCGTCGGGGTTCGCCTCCCCCGTCTCCATCTGCCGCATCGCCTCGGCCAGAATCGGCAGCTTGATGAGGCTCGCCGCCACCAGCGGACGCTCCGCCTCGAATGTCTCCACCGCGCCCGTAACCAGGTCCTCGTAATAGTACGAAATGCTGCCCGGAAGCGCGCGCAGCGCCTCTTGGATCTCCAAAATCGTTCGCATCCTTTCCTCTGGTGCATGCGCCCCCGCCGCGCGGCATAGCGTTTAGCGGAGGCGATTTCATTGCTCGTCGCTTTTTACAGGCGCCATTGGCAGGCGCTGTGCGCCGCATGGGCGCTCGCGCTCGTCCTTCTTCTTTTCCTGCCGTCGGGCGCGGAACCCGTGGATTCCTCCAACGTCTCGCAGGAAGCCGTGCGGCTGCCCATCGTCATGTATCACGGGGTACAGAAGGGGTCCAAGCATGTGGGCCCCTATGTCGTCTCCGTCGCGCAGCTCGAGTCCGACTTCGCCGCCTATCAGGCGGCAGGCTATGAAACGGTGGTCGTATCCGACCTGGTGGACTACGTGCGCTTTGGCACCAAACTGCCGCCCAAGCCTTTGATGATTACGTTTGACGACGGTCAGCTCGCGGTGCTCGCCTACGCGCTGCCGCTGCTCAAGCAGTACGGGCTTCGCGCCGTGGTCTCCGTCGTCGGGGCGTACGCCGACATGGCGGAGGCGCAGAGCGACCCCAATCCCCAATACGCCTATTTGACCTGGCAGGACATCCGTACGCTCGCCGATTCCGGCTTCGTCGAGATCCAGAATCACTCGTACGACATGCACGCGCTCTCCGCCCGCAAGGGCAGCGGCCGAAAGCAGGGCGAGACCGCCGCGCAATACGAAGCGGCCTTTCGGGGGGATCTGACGCGGATGCAGGAGCAGCTGCTCGGCCGCGCCGGCGTCACCGCCACCGCGTTCGCTTATCCCTTCGGCCTCATATCGGAGCAGGCGCCCGCGCTCCTGCGCGGCATGGGCTTTGAAGCCGCCCTGTCCTGCGAAGAGCGCGTCAACCGCGTAACGCGCGATCCGGATTCCCTCTATCATCTGGGACGCTTTAACCGCTCGGGCCTGCTTACGACGGTTTCCTTCCTGCGCAGGCTCTCAACAGATTAGACGAAATCGGGCGCACAATGTCTGCCGTGCGCCCGAAATTTTAGCGTGCGATCGCCATGCGCCTCGGCATGCGCGCTATCGCCGCCAGCCGCCCCTGCGTGCTCAGCGAGAGCCGGTTTTGAAGCCATTCCAGCAGGTTCTCGTCCTCGCCCGCATCGTTTCCCGCATCCTCCGCGCCCGGCGTCTGCCCGCCCGCCTTGGGGTAGTCGACGAGCTTGATGTCGTCGAGCCTAAACGTGTCGTACAGGTCGTCCAGCGCCTGCTCGTAGGAAAGCACCTCGTCGATGAGGCCGTACTGCCTCGCCATGCGGGCCGTGAAAATCCGGCCGTCGGAAAACGCGAGCACCTGCTCCTTCGTGAGGCCTCTCGACGCACAGATGATCTCTACGAAGATGTCGAACGACTCGTCCACCATGTCCTGCAGGAAAGCGCGCTGCTCCTCCGTCAGCTCAGGCCAGCCGAAGTCCTTGTTCTTGCCGGAGGTGACGGCGTATTCCGCAATTCCGAGCTTCTCGTAGAGCCCGGCCTCGCTCGTCAGCGAAAAGATCACGCCGATGGAGCCTAGTTCGCTCATGCGCGCGGCCGCGATCCGGTCCGCCGCCATCGCGACGTACATGCCGCCCGACAGCGCCTGCTGCGCCGCGAAAGCGTACACGGGCCTGCCCGTGTATTCCTTGTACTGCATCAGCTTCGTATACAGCTCGTCCACCTCGTACATGCTGCCGCCCGGCGTGTTCAGATAGAGGAAGACCGCCCGGTTCGCCGGGTCGTCGATCAAATCGTCCAGCGCGTCGAGCACGCCCGCATGGTCGTAGTAGTAGCTGTAATCCGAAATCGTGTCGTCGATGACGATCTGCGCGACGTAAGGCGACCGCTCCGCAAGCGCGCTGCCGACGCAGCACAGGGCGAGGCAGCAGGCCAAAATGACCGCGATTTTCTTCTTCATCCGTTAACGCTCCCTTTCCTTCACCATCCAGGTCACCACAGGCGCCGAGATCGTAAAACCCAGCTTTTTTTGAAGGCGCAGCGACGCCTCGTTCCCCTCCACCACCTGACAGTACGGCCGTTCCCCGGCATTGCGCGCCCGGAGGATCGCGCCGCGCTCCAGCGCATAGGCGATGCCGCGCCTTCGATACGCCGGCAGCACCTCCAGCATGCCGACCGCGCCTTCGTCGTGCTCCCCGATAAAGCCGGCGATCTCGTTCCCGCAAAAGGCGCCGATCATCACCCCGGCGCGGATGCGCTCCAGCACGTACTCCGCCCCGTCCAGGCTGTGGTAATGCGTGGCTACGAACGCCGCGTGCCGCTCGTCCAGCGGCTGAAGCCGGAAATTTAACGCTTCATCCTCCGGCGGGGGCAAAGCCGTTTGCAGGTATGCGGCGTTATGGTAGCGGAGCGTTCCTTGCAAGCCTCTTCGCTGCGCCGCGAGCAGCGCGTGCGTCTCGTGGACCACCAAATTTCGCACCGCCACGTCTTCGAGCAGCCGCTCCGCCGCCGCCTCGCTCTCGGAGCAGAGCATGTGCACGTCCGCCTGCGCGTTGTAAATCAGCGCGCCCCGCGCGTCCGCGCGAAGGCAGACCGCCGTCTGACGCCGCAGGCCCTCCAGCATGTCTATGTACAGCGCCGGCTCCCGGGTGAGGAGCGGCGTAAGTCCCTCTATATGCTCCAATCGGCTCACCCCATGAAAAAGAAGAACAGGAAAGTGCGGTTGATGTGAATGGAGAGCGTCATCGCGCTGAGCATCAGCGCCACCCGCCCAAGCTGCGCCGCCAGCGCGGTGCTCCCGGTGAGCTGCACGCCCGCGAGCGTGTTGCGCTTCATCGACAGGACGATCCAGGCGATCAAAAGCACGAAGCCCACGATACCGAAGCTGTACAGCGCGTCCAGCCAGCTATTGTGCGTGTAATTTCGCTGCTGCACGTTCACCTGATAGGTCATCACCGCGTCCGGACCGGCCCCAAAGGCCTTTTGCCAGGGCGCGAGCGCCGCAAAGTCGTTCAGCTTCATGCGCGCAAGGCCATACCGCCCGGAGGTCAGCTCGTCCAGGTCCCCGCTGGCGATGCGTTCAAAGGCCTCCCGAATGCGCGTAAGCAACGCGTTTTGCTGAACGGGGTTCGAGAGCGCCCCCATCTGCTTTTCGACGTCCGCCTCCCGTTCCTCCTCGCTGAGGATCTCGCTGGCCGGCTTTGAAACCGACAGGAAGTCGATTCCGTTGTCGCGCGCGTAGACGTAGTCGTCGTAGGTCAGCTTATACGCGTGCTCGTGCATGTCCTCCGTGATGATGCCGCGGGCGAAGTAATCCATGCCCTTCAGCGATACGAAGCCTGAGAACAGCGCGACGACCGCCAGCGCCACCGGCAGCGCGCGGCCGATCCGGACCAGCACCCTGCGCATCCCCCTGCGCATGCGGATCAGCATGAAGAGGGAGGCGAGCGCAAAGCACAGCATGCCGGTCATCGAGAAGGTGGAAACCAGCGCGCCGCCCATCACGCCCAGGACGATCATGTCCACCACGGGCTGCTCCCAGTCCAGCGCCATCCAGATCAGTATCGACGCGCTGAGAAACGCCGCCATGAAGTTCGGTTCAAACGTCCCCATAAAGCGGGCGTAGCTGCTTGTGAAGTCCTCGAGTAGCAGCGTCACGAAGCGCTGCTGCGTAAACCCGACCGCAATCGCCGCCAGCGCGCCGTAGGTATAGGTGCGAAGCATGCCGCGCACGACCGAGGGCGCGTCCGCCCGCGCGCGCAGTACGATGCGCACGAGCCAGAACAGCCCCATGTTGAGGCCAAAGCTCAGCATTTCGCCCGTAAGCCCATGGGATAGATAGCCGACCCCGCAGGCGACCGCGACGAACGCCGCGAGGGCGACGTCGCTCTTTTGAATCCACAGGCGCTTGCGAAAAAAGGTGACGATCAGGCGCACGCCCAGCGCGAGCTGCATGACGCGCACGATCGATCCGCCGAGCGGGGCAAAGGGCATGACCTCGTCCATCCAGAAGAGGAAGACGTAGCCGTACAGCACCGCCGGCAGGTCGCACAGCGCGCAGACCGCGACGATGGCGGCGGCCGCAAGGTAGCTCACCGCGGTGTGAATCGGGTAGCAGAGCGCTAAAACCGTCAGCGTCGGCAGCAGCACGCGCTTCATCGAAAGCGCCGCCCTTACCCTTTTATATCCATCCATTCCTCTGTTCCTTTCTTCCGCTGTTCTTCGAGAAAGCCGTCTTATCTTCACGGGAACACGCAATGGTTTTATCTTACCATCCTCCGTATAAAAAATCAAGGAGCGGCGCATGGCCGCTCCCCGACAGCTTCAGTCCAGAAAGTCGCGCAGCTTCTTGCTGCGGCTGGGATGGCGCAGCTTGCGCAGCGCCTTTCCCTCAATTTGGCGGATGCGTTCGCGGGTGACGTTAAACTCCCGCCCGACCTCCTCCAGCGTGCGCGCCCGCCCGTCCTTGAGGCCGAAACGCAGCGCAAGCACTTCCTCCTCGCGCGGCGTCAGCGTGTCCAGCACGCTGGAAAGCTGCTCGCGCAGCAGCGTGCGCGACACGGCTTCCTGGGGCGGCGGCGCGTCGTCGTCCGGGATGAAATCTCCCAGATGGCTGTCGCCCTCGTCTCCGATCGGCGTCTCCAGGCTTACCGGCTCCTGCGACGCGCGCATGATCTCCTGAACCTTTTCGACCGGCATGCCAAGCTCCGCCGCCACTTCCTCGCTCGACGGCTCCCGGCCTGTCGCGTTCAGCAGACGGTTGCTCGCCTTCTTCACGCGGTTGATCGCCTCGACCATGTGAACCGGAATGCGGATCGTGCGTCCCTGGTCCGCGATGGCACGGGTGATCGCCTGGCGAATCCACCAGGTCGCGTAGGTCGAAAACTTAAATCCCTTCGTGTAATCGAACTTTTCCGCAGCCTTAATCAAGCCGAGGTTGCCTTCCTGAATCAGGTCGAGGAACTGCATGCTGCGGCACACGTACCGCCGGGCGACGGATACCACCAGCCTAAGGTTCGCGTCGATCAACTTCTGCTTTGCCAGGGCGCCCTCTTCGCCGCCCTCCAAAATCTTCGCGCCGAGCTCGCGCTCTTCCTCGCTCGTGAGCAGCGGCACCGCGCCGATCTCCTTCAAATAGAGCTTGACGGGATCGTCCACCGGCACGCCGGCCGCCGACAGGCTCGTCTCGAAGACCTCGATCGAATCCTGCGTCAGCACGACCTCGTCCGTGCTGGTCTGCCCCTCGTCGACCACCGGAATGTGATTGGCTTCCAGCAGTTCATACAGCTTATCGATTTCCGCGGCGTCGAATTCGCCTTTTTCGAGCTCGTCATTTATCTCTTTAACGGTCAGCTTTTCTTTGCGCTTTCCAGCTTCCACCAACTCGTTGATGACCTGCTCCTTGTCCGTCATTACGTCACTTCCTCTTTCTCATCCGCCGGTCCCCGCAGTCCCCCAAGGGACGCAGGGAATCTATCCGCGGCCGCTTTCCGCGTCTTCATAAATCCTTTAAACTAGCCATTCGTTTTTCAACACGATTCGCGCTTTTTCCTGCCCTGAAAACAAAAAAATAAAAATAAAGCTGCTTCCCACGTCATTTTTTGCGTTTGTCCTAAAAATATGAGCTATGGCTTAGCCGAATGCCCGGTAGAATTAAACCTTCGCGAAATACGCACCCCTTGGCCTTTCACTCAGCGACGCAGTTTTCCCTTGAGCGCGCTCCAAACGCTGCCGATGAGCGCGCGGTTGGCCGCGAGGGCCACGCCGCCATTGATGAAAAGGCTCGTCACAATCGCCGTCCACCCCCAACGCATACAGGCCATTCCGCTTGCCGCAAAGAGCACGCTTTGCAGCACAGGGACAGGAAAACGAAGCGAAAAACGGGCAATCTTTCGGGCGATCCAGTAGCGCAGCCCGAACATGACCGTCGCACCGACCAGTTGTGCGACCGCGACGCCGGTCATTCCCCAACTTGCTATTAGGAAATTCGACAAAAGAATCGTCGTCCCTGCTCCGACCAGCGATGTAATGAGGGAATATTGTGTTTTTCCCTGCATACAGAAGCAGCCTTCCACGTTGTTTGCCATCGCCATCATTACGGCATAGCCGATGAGCCAGAACGTGATCTCCTGCGACTGTGCATAGGCCGTCGCGGCGATGACCCTGTAAAATGCGGCCAGGCAGGGCGCCATCAGCATGAGCATCGCGGTAAAGACGCAAAACACCTGCGTGCTTTTTTCCGACAGATACCCGCCGACCCGTTCTTCCTCCGTGCGGGAACGCACGAATACCTCCTCCGTAAGCGCCATCGTGACGACGGAGCCCAAAATCGTGACCAGATTGCTGAACTTGTTGGAAAAGGCGTAAAGTCCCGCCATCTCGGCGCCCAGCTCCGTGCGCACGAGCATGCGCCCAAAGCCGGAGATGAACCAGGCGGATATTTCCCCCGCGATGAGGGGAACGCAGTAGATCGCCATGCGCTTGAATAAGGTCTTGGAAAAAGCTGCGCCGCGCGTCTTGCGGATGATTTGAAGACGCAGTTCCACGATCAGGAAGGAACACACGTTGCTCAGGATGGAGGCCGTAAACAGCGCGTCCAAACCTCGGTTTAAGAAGAAGATCAGAATAAAGTTGAGGGATAGGTTCACGCTGGTGCCCAGCACGCTCGCAATGACGAACGTGTTGTTTTCTTCAAGTCCGCGCGCCATGTGCAGCCAGGTATGTGCCATGCCGAACGTGACGATCATCAGCACCTGCGCATGGATATAGGGAATTCTGAACACGCCCAGATAGTGCAGCGAATAGAGCAGCAGAGCGCCCACAAGGCTCATGACGAGCGTAAAGCGAACCGTGATCGCCGCGGTATGCTCGCGCTCCGCTTCCGTCTTGCGCATGAGCATAAAGCGAAGCGCTCCATTCCAGATGGTCATGTACAGAATGGGGACGATGATATTTTGCAGCGTCTGGGCGAAGTCGTAATCTCCCAGGTCGCCCGCTGCGATCTTAAAGGCGTACAAGGGAACCAGAAGCGTCGAAAGAATCCGCGTGGACAAGTTCCCCAAAAAATACAGGCCCAGCCGATGGGACAGGCCCTCCTTATTTGCCTTCTTGATCGTTCTCCTCCTCCTTCTCAGAAAGATCGAAAAGCCCGCCGCACGTTTGTGCGGCGGGCCGCGCCGGTCGGTTTACTTGCTTTCGAGCAGCTTTTTGTTCTTCGTGACCTTCATAGCCTTTGTCCATTCGTCCAGCTTCGCCGTATACGTGTCGTCCTGCTTCTGGCTGAGCAGGCTCTCACGGATCGTCTCCGCCACGTCTTCAAACGCCACAGGACCGGACGGAATGTCCGTCGTATACTGAAGGATATGGTAGCCGTAGCTGGATTCCACCAGCTCGGAAACGTCGCCTACCTTTTCCAGCGCCATGGCCGCGTCCTGGAAGCTGGTGACGTATGCCGTCAGGCCTTCGCATACCGGGTAGCCCGTCGTCTTGTAGGGTTCCTGCGTCATGCCCGCATCGTCGTTGTAGGTCTCAATCAGGGCATCGAAGTCCTCGCCTGCCTTGGCCTTTTCCAGCGCCTCGTTCGCCTTGTCCTGAATCTCCGCATAGGCCTCCGCCTTCAGAGCTTCCAGCTTGGTCTGCGCATCGGCCGTCTCCGCCTGGTTCTTGGCAATCTGCTCTTCCAGGGTCGCGACGCTCGCTTCAACCTCGCCCGGGGTAGCGGTCTTCTCCGCTCCCTCCTCGGGGTTTTGGAGCTCGTCCAACTGGGTCTGCAGGTTCGTCAGCGCCGTCGTGTTCGTGTTGATCGTGGTCTGCAGGGAATTGATCTCGCTCGCCTTGGCGCTGTCCAGCTTGATCAGAATCTGCTTGATGCCGCGATATCCCTCCGGCACGAAATACACCGTCGTGCCGTTCGATACATAGCTGGCGTAGAGCGTGGGCGTCGCCTCCAGCGTCGTCTGCTGCGAAGCCAACTGCGTCTCGTATTCGGCCTTCGCCTCTTCGTCCGTCACTTCGACGCCCGCGATCGCGAAGTCGTACACCTTCTGCGCGACCATCTGCTTTTTCAGCGCATCGCGGAGCTCCTCTTCCGAAATGCCGTTCTCCGCCATACGCTCCGCGATGGCCTCGGTCAGCGCCTCGCCCTCCAGCTCGGTATCGGCAAAGAAAGCGCTCTTGTAGCTTTCAACATAGGATTCCATACGGCTGGCCACATCCTCGTCGAGCTGCTTTTGCTCTTCCTCGCTCAGCACGTCCAAGCCTTCGGCAGCCGCCTTCTGCAAAATCACTTCCTGCGCGATGAGGCTGTCGATCGCCTGCTCGCGGGCGGCGGCGATATACTGGCTGTTGGTGATGTCGTACTGCATGCCGTACATCGTGTACATCACCTGGGTATTGTAAAGGATGCTGTCGGTCTGCTGAAGCCATTCACCCTTCGTAATCTTTGTATCGCCAACCTGCGCGACGGTCTGCTGGGCGTCCAGCACCGGATCGGTCGCAATCAGGTTACAGCCCGCCAACATCAGCAAAGCCATCAGCATCGCCGTGAGTTTCAGCCACTTGTTCATCGTCATTCTCTTCCTTTCGAAGTGCGCGTAAACATTCTGCTCTCTATTATATACAAGATGCGATAAAGACGCAAGCCTTGATTTTATGGAATCTTTCTGTACGCTAAGGAATCCAAACTACCATTTGCCGCTTGGGAGAACGGCTTCACCCGTATATGACAAAAAAGAGAGCCGCGACGCAACTCTCTTTTCTGAATGGAATCCGGCAGCGACCTACTCTCCCGGGCCGTCACCAGCCAAGTACCATCGGCGCATAAGGGCTTAACTTCTGTGTTCGGTA
>JAEXCG010000178.1 GCA_023402355.1 Bacillota bacterium
AATCAGGCCCAGCAGCGCCCGGCGAAATGTCCTCAATTCCCTCTCCCCTTTTGCGCGGCGGACGCGCAGATTATAGGAACATTATAACTTTACGTCTTGTTTTTGTAAAGATGCAAACAAAATGAACGCGCGACATGCCCCAAAAAGGCCCCGGAAAGCCGTAAAAACCCCCGTTTGCAGCCATACACGCTGGAAACGGGGGTTTTGCCCTGCCTCGCTATTCGTCCGAACGGTCAAACAGCGCAAGCGTCTGATCTAAAAACGCCTCTACCGCCGAAAACTGCGCCGGGGGCAGGCGCTCCAGCCTCCGGACGAGGTATTCCGCGTCGTCTATCTCGGGATTTCCAAAGAGCAGCCAGTCGCAGGGGATGGCGAGCCTTTCACAGATGCGTTTCAGCGTTGCGGTCGTGACGCCCACGACGCCCCGCTCGACGTCGGAGACGTTCTTCGTCCCGAGCGAGACCAGCTCGCCGAACTGCTCCTGCGTCAGCCCCGCCCGCTCCCGGGCGATCCGAATCGCGTTGCCGACCTCGACGCAGATTTCCTTCTTCTCCCGCATCCCGTCATCCCCCCTGGGCGACCTGCCGCCCTGCGCCGCCTTTCACGGCATGGGGAAGCGCTTCGCGTCAAGCGCGGCAAAGGTCGCCAATATTTTGTTCAGCATTCCTTCGACAAGGACGAACTGCTCCGGAGGCAAACGGCCGAGCTGTTCCGACAGACGGGCCGCGTCGTTTTTCTCCCGATGCCCAAACAGCAGCTCGTCGCCGGAGACGGGCAGCTGCTCGCAGATTCGTTTCAGCGTGGCGACCTTGACGCCCACGACGCCGCGCTCGATGTCCGAGATGTTTTTCGTGTCCAGCCACAAGAGCCCGCCGAGCCGCTCCTGCGTCAGGCCCGCCCGCGCCCGGGCATCTCGTATTGCGCCGCCTATTTGGACGTCCAGTTCCTTCTTTACCTTCATCCCTCAACCTCCGCTGTTTGGGCTCCCCGCCTCACACCGTCTCCTCGAAGAGGTGCTCGCGGGTGATATTTTGCAGCCACTTGCCGCTGCGGTAATGGCGGATGACGAAGGGCAGCTTGACGAACTCGTCCGTGCACAGCAGCACGTAGACCCACATGACCGGCAGGCGCAGCACGAAGGCCGCGAGGAAGCCCAGCGGCACGGCGTACACCCACATGTCCAGCACGTCACAGATGAGGCCGAAGCGGCTGTCGCCGCCCGCGCGGAACACGCCCGCGATGAGCGTGGTGTTGAGCGCGGGGCCGATGATGTACACGCTGTTGAGCAGCAGCATGGTGCGCAGGTACCCCATCGAGGTCTCGGAAAGGTCGGCGTAGCGCAGCACGAACGGCGTGAGCAGCAGGATCAGCACGCCGCCCAGCAGGCCCGTGATGAGCGTCAGCTTCGTGAGCTGCGCCGCGTTCCGGCGCGCGTCCTCGATGCGGTTTTCCCCGATCACCTGCCCCAGCAGGATGCCGCCCGCGCTGGCGAGCGCGAAGCAGGCGATGGTGCCCAGGTTTCGGACGACCGAGACCAGCGAGTTGGCCGCGACCACGTCCGAGCCCAGATGGCCGAGGATGACCGAGTACATGGAAAAGCCCACGCCCCAGGCGATGTCGTTGCCCAGCGCCGGCAGCGAGAGGCGCACGAAGTCCCCGAAGAGCTGCTTATTCTTGACGAACATGTAGGCGGGGTTGAGCTTGATGTCCTTGCTCTTCACCGAGACGGCGACGCACAGCGCAAGTTCGACCAGGCGCGAGATGGCCGTGGCGATGGCGACGCCCGTGACGCCCAGGCGCGGCGCGCCCAGCAGGCCGAAGATGAACACCGCGTTGAGCACGACGTTCAGCGAGAAGGCGACGATGTTGAGCACCATGCAGACCGTGACCCGGCCGATGGAGCGCAGCACCGAAAGGTACACCTCGATGACGCCCCAGCACAGGTAGGTGACGCTCATCACCCGCAGGTACTCGCTGCCCAAAGCGATCAGCTCCGGGTCGTTCGTAAAGATGCGCATGAGCTGGCCCGGCACGAAGAGCGTCAGCGCCGAGAAGGCGACGGACATGCCCAGCGAAAAGCGCATGGCGATGCCCTCGACCACCTGAATGGCGCGCATGTTGCCCTTGCCGAAGTACTGCGCGCACAGCATGGTCGCGCCCGTGCCCAGCCCGTAGTAGACCATGAACAGGATGCTCGCGTACTGGCTCGCCAGCGAGACCGCGGAGATCGCGGACTGGCTGACGTAGTTGAGCATCACCACGTCCGCGGAGTTGACGGCCGCGCTGAGCAGGTTCTGCACCACGACCGGCAGCGTCAGCCGGAACAGGTGGCGGTAGAACGGGTCCCCGCCGATTCCCTTGCCCTTCATCTCATTCCCTCTCTTCCTTTTCCGGGCCGGGGCTTACGCCTCCTGCGCCCTGAACTGCGCGTCGTGCAGCGCCCTGTACGCGCCGCCCTTTTCCATGAGCTGCGCGTGCGTGCCGCGCTCCTCGATGCCCTGTTCGCCGATGACGACGATCTCGTCCGCGTTCTTGATGGTCGAAAGCCTGTGGGCGATCACCAGCGTCGTGCGGCCCTTGGCCAGCCGGTCGAACGCGCGCTGAATGCGCACCTCGGTCGCGGTGTCCAGCGCGCTGGTGGCCTCGTCCAGAATGAGGATACGCGGGTCCTTCAAAAAGATGCGCGCGATGGAGACGCGCTGCTTCTGCCCGCCGGAGAGCAGGATGCCGCGCTCGCCCACGACCGTGTCGTAGCCCTCGGGCATGGCCATGATGTCGTCGTGAATCTCCGCCAGCTTCGCGGCCTCGATCACCTGCTCGATCGTCGCGTCCGGGCGGCCGTAGCGGATGTTTTCCAGCACCGAGCCCGCGAAGAGGAACACGTCCTGCTGCACGATGCCGATGGCCGCGCGCAGGTCCTTCAGGCGCAGGGTGCGGATGTCCTGCCCGTCGAGCAGGATCGCGCCCTCCTTCACGTCGTAAAAGCGCGGGATGAGCTGGCAGAGCGTGGACTTGCCGCCGCCGGAGGGGCCGACCAGCGCCAGCATCTCGCCCTGCGGGATGTGCAGGTTCACGTTTCGCAGCACGCTGCGGCCCTCCTCGTAGGAGAAGGTCACGTCCTCAAAGCGGATGTCGCCCTTCACGTCGCGCAGGGCCTTCGCGCCGGGCGCGTCCGCGATGTCGGGCTGCTCCTTCATGATCTCCTCGAAGCGGTGGAAGCCCGCCATGCCGGTGTTGAACTGCTCGACGAACTGCGCGAGGCGGCGGATCGGGCTCTGGATGGAGGCGACGTAGAGGTTGAAGGTGATGAGCTGCGCGAGCGTCAGCTCGCCGCTCATGATGAGCAGGCCGCCGAAGAGCAGCACCAGCAGGCCCATCAGGTTGAGCAGCAGCTCCATGCCGCTGTGAAAGCGGGCCATGGCGCTGTAAAAGCCCTTTTTGGCGCCCTTAAAGCGCTCGTTGCCCTTTTGGAACTTTTCGATCTCGTACTCCTCGTTGGTGAAGGCCTTGGCCACGCGCACGCCGGAGATGGAGGATTCGATGTCCGCGTTGATGCCCGCCATGCGCTCCTTAACCTTGCGGCTGGAGCTGGACATGCGCTCGCGCTGGGTGATGGTGAACGCGAGCAGGATGGGCACCATGACGAGCAACACGAGCGCGAGCTTCCACTGCATGGAGAAGAGCACGATGAACGAGCCCACGAGCGTCACGACGGAGATGAACAGGTCCTCCGGGCCGTGATGGGCGAGCTCGGTGATCTCGAACAGGTCGGTCGTCACGCGCGACATGAGGCGGCCCGTGCGGTTCTTGTCGTAGAACGTGAAGGAGAGCTTTTGCAGTTGGGTGAAGATGTCCCGGCGCATGTCGGCCTCCATCAAGACGCCCATCATGTGGCCGAAGTAGGCGATGATCCACTGCATGGCGCAGCGCAGGAGGTAGGCCGCGCCCATGACGGCGATGATGATGAAGAACGCGCGGTACATGGCGGAGGGCAGGTAGGTTTCCAGCACCGTGCGCGTGACGACCGGGAACATGAGATCGACCAGCGCCACGACCAGCGCGCAGGCCATGTCCAGCGCGAACAGCTTCCAGTGGGGTTTATAGTAGCGCGCGAACGCGCGCAGATTGCCCTTGGTGCTCTTGCTCTTTTCTTCTTCCATGGTGTGCTCCTTCTCTTTCCTTCTTTGGGTGATTTGATTTGTATTTATATAGGAAAGCATGGCGGCAAAGGTTCGGTTTGCCGCTGCCGGGTGGGTGGAGATGCAGGTTACGAAGGTTCTTTTTCTGCGGAGCGGGCGTTTTTTATGGGTTGCTGGCGCGTGGGTATAAGCACCAAGTTACGCGCTCCGCTGAGGCCAGGGGGCCCAGGGGGGATTCCGATCTCCCGCCTGCGCCCCGGCCCTGCGGGCCGGGGTACGCCGCCGCAAATTTCCGGGCTTCGCCCTCCAAATTGCGGGCGGCTAGTTCGCTTCGCTCACCTTGCCCTAAGGGCCCCCTGGACCCCCGTTACCCCCTTGAAACGGCCACTCTCGGGGGCCTCACGGCCCCCTGGCGTGGAGCCGCCCCCATGGGCTTGCGCACGCTTCGCGTGCGGAGGTGACGAGGGATAAACAGATAATCTAGCGGTATCAGCGGCCCCTGTGTCTCCCCCGCGCACGGGGGAGGTGCCCCGTGAGGGGCGGAGGGGCCCTCTATACCGCGGCATTTAGCGAAATCGGGCCCTTGCCGATGATTCGCCGCGAGGGACGTCGGGCGATCAGTGCGCGTTCACGGAGGGATGCCGACCGCGAAGCGGTCATTCAGGGCATCCCGTAGTTTTT
>JAEXCG010000206.1 GCA_023402355.1 Bacillota bacterium
GGATATGGGCCGCGATTTGGTCTACTTGCAGGCGGTCGTGGGCGACATCTACCTGGCGCTGAACGAGATTAAATGGGGCGGCAGCGAGGCGATCATGGTCGGCGTCGGCCAGTCGATCACCTCGGTCACCCCGGTCGCAGTCGCGCGCTACGTGGCGGCTGTCGCCAACAACGGCACGGTATACGACCTGTCCCTGATCGATTCGATCACCTCGCCCGAGGGCGAAGTGCTCAGCCGCAGCCAGCCCGTCGTCGCGGCGGAGCTCACGGAGGCCAAGCCCTATCTGACGCTGCTGCGCCAGGGCATGAAAGGCGTGGTCGACGACGGCGGTACCGCAGCCAAGTACTTCAAAAACTTTAAGTATGAAAGCGATATCGCCGTGAAGACCGGTACGGCGGAGAAGACGAAGATCGACCTGGAAAACAACGCCTGGATGGTGGGCTTCGCGCCCTACGAAAACCCGGAGATCGCCGTGGTCGTCTACGTCCCGAACGGATACGGCGGAGCGCGCGTATCTCCGGCCATGAAGAGCATCATCGAATACTACATGGATCAGCGAACGGTCACCGTAAACGAGACGATGCCTGCCTCGAACTGGCTGGCTTACTAAACGAAGGATGGAGGCGGCGCGATGGCGTGTGTCTGGGCATTTCTGTCCGGCAAGGGCGGCACGGGCAAGTCGACGGTCGCGCTCTGCGCGGCCGCGGGGCTGGCGCTCGCGGGGCGGCGCGCCGTGCTGGTGGACGCGGACGCGGGCGTGCGCAACCTGGACATGATGCTCGGCATGGAGAACAAAATCGTGTTCGACATGCTGGACGTGATTGAAGAGGAGGCGACGCTTGGCCAGGCGCTGACGGACGTGAAGGAGGTGCCGGGGCTCGCGCTGCTGTGCGCGTCGCAGACGCGCGACCCCGGCGCCATGACGGGCGATGCCTTTCACGGGCTCATACGGATGCTTTCGCGCAGATTTGAGCACGTTTTGATCGACTGCCCGACCGGCATCGGCCCCCTTGCGCAGGAGGCGATGGCCTCGGCGGACGAGGCGGTGATCGTGACCACGCCCGACGACATCGCCATGCGGGACGCGGACCGGACCGCCGGGCTCATCTCACAGCGGGGCGGGGCGCGCACGCGCGTCGTGGTCAACCGCGTGCGCGGGGACTACGTAAAGCGCGGCCTTCAATATCCGCCCGCGACGGTGGCTGCGGCGCTGGACGCAAAACTGCTTTGCGCGGTGCCGGAGGACGAGGAAATCCTGCGGTGCACGCTGCGGCGAACCCTTCCGCTTCGCGGCTCCGGCGAGGGGGCGCGGGCGCTTTCGCGCATCGCCGCCCAAATGCTGGGCGAAGCGGAGGAGGAGCCGGAAAAGAAGGGTCTGCTCGCACGCCTGACCCGATCGTAAAGGAGTGATGCGTTTTGCATTTTGCCAATGACCGGCTATCTAAGCCGCATTTCGACTGGCAGCTGTTCGTCGCGGCCTACGCGCTGGCGATTTTCGGCGTGCTGGCCGTTACGATAACCAACTATGACCCCTCTTTGGGGGCGGACCGATCGATCATCGAACTGGTCATGGACTCCTATAACGGCCGTTGGCAGGCGGCTTTCGTGCTCGTCAGCTTCGTGGCCGTCGGCGGCATGATGTCCATCAACTATCAGTTTCTCGGCCGCGTCTGGCCGTTCCTGTACGTGGCCAACGTCGCCCTGCTCGCGCTGGTGCTGGCGTCCGAGGCGATCACGGGCATGAAGGGATGGTTTTCCATCATCTGGGACAGGACCATTCAGCCCTCCGAGCTGGCTAAGGTCGCGATCATCATCTCGCTTTCCAAGGAGCTTTCGCGCCACGAAAAGCCGGTGCCGACGCTGCGCTACTTCGTGCGTCTGTGCGTGCACATCGGAATCCCCCTGCTGCTCATCATCGCGCAGCCGGACATCGGCACGATGCTGGTGTTCGTCGTCATCTTCTTTTCGCTGCTGCTGGTTTCGGGCTTTCCGATGAAGTATTGGCTGGCGCTGGTAGGCGCGGGCGTCGTCGTCTGCGTCGCAGCGGGCTTCTACCTGCAATCCACAGGCAACTGGCGCTGGCTGCGCTTGACGGCATTCGTCAACCCGGAAGCGGATCCGACGGGATCGGGCTTTCAGACGCTGCAGGCGATGACCGCCGTCGGCGCGGGCGGGTTTTCGGGCGTGGGCATGTTCAAGGAGGGCACGCTGACGCAGCTCAACTTCGTGCCCGAAAACCACACGGACTTCATCTTTTCCTCCGTCGCGGAGACGATGGGCTTTGTGGGCTGCATCATCCTGCTGGCGCTTTACGCCTTCGTGATTTACCGCATGCTCCGGCTTTCCTATCACACGTCGGACCGCTTTGGACGGCTGGTCATCGTGGGCGTGGCGAGCATGCTGATCTTCCACATGTTTGAAAACGTCGGCATGAACATCGGCGTCATGCCCATCACGGGCATTCCGCTGCCGTTCATCAGTTACGGCGGCTCCAACCTCATCGCGAACATGGCGGGCATCGGTCTGGTGCTCAACGTGACGAAGCGCAAGCCCATCACGCGCGTCATGGACGCAACCTGACCCGATGCAGCCTTTTACTGCTCCCGGCAAACGCCGAGGGCAGTTTTTTCTTTTGGCAGGCATGCACGATGCGCAAGCGCATATTCGGAGATGGGCGAGGCATAGCCCGCCGCGCCGACCAGTTGGAAGTAAGTCGCCGCGGCCACGTAGAAAAACGCATGCTGCGGAAGTAAACGTTCGGAGATGGGCGCGGGCACAGCCCGCACGCACCCTTTCCGCGCCGGCGCGTAGGATGAAGAAGAAGCGAAGAGGAGGGATGCGCTTGAAAATGCTGGTGGTCGGCGGAGATCGCCGCAGCGGCTGGCTCGTGCGCAGGGCGAGGGCCGCGGGGTTTTGGGCCGACGGCGTCTGGCTGGACCGGTTCGATCCTGCCTTTGCGTGCGCCTGGCCGGAATCGATGGATTACGACGTTTACATACTGCCTTATCCTGTGGCCGAAAAAGAGGGGAAGGTGGCGACGCCGCTCGCGTCGCAGCCGCTTTCCATGGCGCAGGTGCGGGAAAAAGTTCCGGACGGCGCAAGGGTTCTCGCGGGCAAATGTGAAACGCACGGGACATGGCGCCTGTTTTCGCCCGCCTCGCTGGAGAGCTTCGCCGTCGGGAACGCCGTGCCGAGCGCGGAGGGAGCGATCTTCGAGGCGATGCGCGAAAGCGAGGGCTGTATCGCGGGCAGCCATTGCCTCGTCGTCGGGTATGGGCGAATCGGCAGGCTGCTTTCAAGAAAACTGCTGGGGCTTGGCGCGAAGGTAACGGTCGCCGCGCGCAAGGAGAAGGACCGCGTCTTCGCGCGTGCGGAGGGCTGCGAGGTCTGCGGTACGGACGAAATCGCCGCGCACATCGGGGAAATGCAGTTCGTCTTCAACACCGCGCCCGCGCCGGTCGTGGGTGAAACGGAGCTTGCGGCGATGGACGGGGACGCGCTCGCGCTGGAGCTGGCCAGCGCCCCCTACGGCATCGACATGCAGGCGGCCGCGGGCCTGGGGCGGCGCTGCGTGCTCGCGGGTGGAATCCCGGGAAAATACGCGCCTGCTTACGCGGCGGACGTGCTGCTCGAGGCAATCAGGACGTTTATAACGCAGGAGGGCTGAAAATGCAAGGCAAACGGATTGGTTTCGCCCTGACGGGCTCGTTTTGTACCTTCAAAAAGGTATTGCCGCAGGTCGAGGCGCTGGTATCGGCCGGCGCGGAGGTGACGCCCATCGTCTCGCCCAGCGTCGCCGCGACGGACTCCCGCTTCGGCAAGGCGGAGGACTTCTGGAATGAGCTTGCGCGGATGACCGGAAGGGAACCGCTCGCCACGATCGCGCAGGTGGAACCCATCGGGCCGAAAAAGCTGCTCGACCTGATGATCGTAGCGCCCTGCACGGGCAATACGCTCGCCAAGCTCGCGCTGGGCATCGCCGACACGCCCGTCACGCTGGCCTGCAAGTCGCACCTGCGAAACAGCAGGCCGCTGCTGCTCGCGCCCTCCACGAACGATGGGCTCGGCAACGCGGCAAAGAATATCGGCTCGCTGCTCAACGCCAAGCACGTGTACTTCGTCCCCTTCGGGCAGGACGATCCCATGGAAAAGCCCAATTCACTGGTTGCGCACATGGAAAAGATTCCGGAAGCGGCAGAATTGGCGCTCTTGGAATCGCAGATGCAGCCGATTCTTTTGTGAGTCGGAAAAGAGGAAAATCAGGGGACGCCGTGGAAAGAAAAGGCGTCCCCGTTTCGTTTTATTTGGCAGAGGACGTAAGGGGGATCTATGTCTTTCGGGCAGGCCGGAAGAAAACGTGACGGTATGGACGGCTGCGCTGGACTGGATACCCGGCCGGCGGTGACGGCGTCCGGCGCATCCAAACAGGTCTGAATTGAGCGCGAATTCCGGGGATTGCCCTAAGCTCCAAAGGAGGTTGACGAATGAAACAAAAGTACACACGGCTGCTGACGATGATGCTGCTGGCGCTGGCACTGAGCCTCGTGAGCCTGACGGCCCTGGCGGAAATCCGGGTGGACGTGAAGGAAGAGACGGCGGGAAACAGCCGCCTGAGCTACCCTGTGGTGAGCGGCATCGAGGACGAGATCGTGCAGGGCAAGATCAACACGGCGATCGAGACGGGCCTCTCGCTGGAAAACACCCGGCTGACGCTAAAGCGCATCGAGGAACGCGGCGGCGAAGCGGAGGGCGAGGCCGCGCTTTTGATGGACACGACGGTCTATCAAAAGGGGGACGTGCTCTCCGTCGCGGTGTCGCGCCGCGGCGAACAGGCGGACGGAAGCCTGGGCGACAGCGTGACCGCGATGGTGTTCGACCTGAAGACGGGGGACCGCATCCCGCTGGAGGCGCTTTTCGCGGACGCGGAAGCCGCCTTTGGCAAGATGGAGGGCATCATCGAGACGGAAATCGGCGCGAACCTCAACGCCTACATGGAGAACGCGAGTCTTACGCCCATGCCGCGGGATAACTATTCCCTCGACGCGCTGGGCGTCACGGTGTACTATCCCGCCAGCCAGTATTCCATGGTTTCCGGCAGCGCGGGCGCGTGCCAGTTCTACTACTACGAGCTGGCGGACGGCCTGTCCGAGCTGGGCAAGGCGCTTTCCGCCGGCCAAGCGGCGACGGACGCCGCCAAGGGCATTCGGGACGCCGTCGCGGCGGGCTCGTTCCCGAGCTGGGTTGCGGACGTGAAGCTCGGCGAGCCCATCGGCACGTACATGAAGGAATACACCCTGCTCACCGACCCGGACTACACGCTGGAAAGCCGCGTTTACTTGTTTGAAGAGCCGCAGCTTCGCGGCATGTCGCTGGAAACCTGGCTATACGCGGAGTGCGAGGAGGAAGAAGCGCCGATTACGGCTATTCGGGCCGCGCGCATCGACCTTTTCGGCATCCGCCCGGGCATTTCGACGCTCGCGGAGTGCGAAAAGCTGCTCGGCGATCCGGACGGCCGTGCGACGCGGGACGAGGACGACGCCGTAGATTTGATGTTGGAGCCGGGGGACAGTCTCTTCTACGTTTCCGGCGAAAACACCCTGGAAATCCACGCGGATGAACAGGGCGTCGTCTCCTGCCTCATCCTCTACAGCGGAAAGCGGATGGGTTAAGGGTTTACCGAAAAGCTTTTGTGTGATATAATAATCTGCCCGGCTTCTGGAATGGCCCGGGCAGATTTGCTATTTGCATTGGGAGGACGGAGGATGGCCAAGGCCGTTAAGAATCGAAAAAAGCGTAAGACGAGCACAGGCGACCGGATTACCCGCGGCGCCTGTGGAATTATGATTCTCTGCCTGGGCATTTTGATGTTCGTGTGCCTGTTCGTGACCTCGGAAGCGGCGGTGATCGTTCAGCTGCGCGCCGTCATGCAGGGGCTTGCGGGGGCGATCTGTCCGCTGATCCCGATCATCGTCTGCTGGGCGGGGATTTTGCTGACGTTTTCCGCGCAGGCGCAGGTCAACGTGCGCAAGATCGTCTGTTTCGTCGTGCTGTTCATCTGCGTATCGTCGATCTTTCAGCTCTACCAGATCAACGACGTGCGCAGGTACATGGAGTATCAGCAGCTTTCGGAGGATTACATCACCTTTATCCGCCTCTCTTATATTCGCTCCAGTGCGATCAAGACGGGCGGCGGGGTGCTCGGCGCGCTGCTCGCCTGGCCGATGTGGCGCGCGCTGGACCTTTGGGGCAGCATGCTGCTGTTCATCTTCGTGATCATCGCGGACCTGATGCTCATCACCAACGTCTCGCTCTATCAGGTGGGGGATTACATGTCCGCACTGTTTGGCGACATGCGGCAGAACCTGAGCGAGCGCAGGGAAGAGCGCCGCGCCGCCCGCGAGGCGTCGCAGGAGGAAGAAGCGCCTGCGCCGCCGCCCAAGACGCGGAAGGCTCGGGCCCCCAAGCCCGCGCCGGAACCCGAGCCCGAGGTTGAGGCGCCGCCTGCGCCCGCCTCCTCCCGCGTGATCCGCGCGGAGGAAGCGCCCGCGAAGCCGCGCAAGCGCCGCGCCCGCCGCAAAGCGGAGGAAGACCCCTACATCGCGGAGGAACCCGCTTACGATCCCTACGTCGCTCCGGCGTACGGAATGGGGGGATCGCCCTACGGTTCGGGCGATGCACAGCCCGACGTGTACGAAGCGCAGGGCTACGGCGACGTCGGTTACATCGATTATGACGACGCGCCGCTCCAGGGACAGACGGGGTATTATTCCTCCTACGCGCAGGAAGAGATGCCGCCGTTTCAGTACGACGACCGCAGCGCCTACGGCGACGTCGCCGTCCATCAGACAGCTTATGAAGAGGTGCCGCAGCTTTACATCGAGAACATCGAAACCGCGCCTGCCCCGGCGTCAGGCGTCGATTCCAAGGTGCTCGACCTGCCGGACTTCATGCTCAGGCGGCGCGAGCAGCAGCAGCGCGAGGAAGCCGCGCAGGAATCCGAGTCCGCCGCGCAGGCTCAGCCCGAAGCGGAGGCGTGGCCGCCCGCAGAAGAGCCCTGGGACGTGCCGGAAGAAGAGACGACCGCGCAGCCCGCGCTGGACGATTTGCCGCAAGCGCCCTTCGAGGAGGCATTTGACGAGGAACCCGCCGCGCCCGCGCCCCTGTCGCCTTGGGCGGCGCAGAGCCAGAACAGCCCAAGGCAGAGCGCACCGGCCGCGGGGAACGCTCCGGCGCGGACGGACGCGCCGGATACGCCCGCGCCCCAGGCGCGCAGGCTGGACGATACGCCCATCACGATCCCGAAAAAGGCGGAAAATCCGCTGGCCAAGCCCGTGGAGCCGTACTTCTTCCCGCCGGTCGATCTGCTCAAGAACGGCAAGCCCCCGGTCAGCGGCGACACGCGCCAGCGGGACGAGGAGGGGGCGGCCAAGCTGATCGGCACGCTCAAGAGCTTTGGCGTGCAGGCGAAGGTGCTCAACGTGACGCACGGCCCGGCGATCACCCGCTACGAGCTGCAGCCCGCGCCGGGCGTGAAGGTTTCGCGCATTCTGGGGCTGGTGGACGACATCGCGCTCAACATGGCCTCCGCGGGCGTTCGCATCGAAGCGCCGATTCCGGGCAAGCCCGCCGTCGGCATCGAGATTCCGAACGAGTCGATCTCCACGGTCGCGCTGCGCGACGTGCTGGAAAGCGACGAGGCGCGCAGGCACCCTTCGCCGCTCGCCTGCGCGCTGGGCAAGGACATCGCCGGCCGCAACATCATCGCAGACCTGGCGAAGATGCCGCACGTGCTGATCGCGGGCGCGACGGGCTCCGGCAAGTCGGTGTGCATCAACACGATCATCAATTCCATCATCTTCCGGGCGACGCCGGAGCAGGTGCGCCTGATCCTGATCGACCCGAAGGTCGTGGAGCTTTCGGTGTACAACGGCATCCCGCACCTGCTGGTGCCGGTCGTGACCGACCCGAAAAAGGCCTCCGGCGCGCTGTCGTGGGCCGTCATGGAAATGGATCAGCGCTACAAGCGTTTCGCGGGGCAGGGCGTGCGCGACATTCGCGGCTACAACGCCTCGCTGCAGCCGGACGAGGAGCGCATGCCGCAGATCGTCGTCATCATCGACGAGCTGGCCGACCTGATGATGGTCGCGCCCGGCGAGGTGGAGGAATCCATCTGCCGCCTGGCCCAGCTCGCGCGCGCGGCGGGCATTCACCTGGTCATCGCCACGCAGCGCCCCTCGGTCAACGTCATCACGGGCGTCATCAAGGCCAACATCCCCTCGCGCATCGCGTTCGCGGTTTCCTCACAGGTGGATAGCCGCACCATTCTGGACAGCGCGGGCGCGGAGAAGCTGCTCGGCAAGGGCGACATGCTCTTCGCGCCGCAGGGCACCAACAAGCCGCTGCGCGTGCAGGGCTGCTTCGTATCGGACGAGGAGGTCTCGCGCGTCGTCGGCTACGTGAAGCAGCGCTTTGCGGCCGAGTACAACGAGGACGTGATCGAGCACTTGAACAATACGGACGCCGAGCCGGAGGGCGAGGAAAAGAAGGACGGCGAGGAGGTCGTCGATGAGCTCCTCGAGCAGGCGATCGAGCTGGCGGTGGACGCCGGGCAGGCTTCCATCAGCATGCTGCAGCGAAGGCTTCGCGTGGGCTACGCGCGCGCCGGCCGTCTCATCGACGAGATGGCCCGTCGCGGCATCGTCGCCCAGGCGGAGGGCGCTAAACCCCGCGCCGTGCTGATGACGCGGGAAGAATTTCACAGGCTCAAGGAATGAATCGGGTTCCCATGGCTAACAATGCTTGTAGATACATAGGAGGGACTTTCCCATGGCTGAATGGCTAAGCGGATGGAAGCGCACCTGCATGTGCGGCGACGTTTCCACGGACAGGATCGGACAGGACGTTACCCTGATGGGCTGGGTGCAGCGCTCGCGCAACCTCGGAAGCCTGATCTTCACGGATCTGCGCGACCGCGCGGGCATCGTGCAGGTGGTCTTTGACGGCGAGGACGACGACGAGCGCACCTTTGCCATCGGCAAGTCGCTTTCGCGCGAATACGTCCTGGCCGTTCGCGGCACGGTGCGCGCGCGCGGGGAAGGCGCCGTCAACGATAAGATGAAGACCGGCCAGGTCGAGGTGCTCGTGCGCGAGGCCAAGCTGCTCAACAAGTCCGAGACGCCCCCGATTTACATCGAGGACGACGCCGGGGAAGCGGAAAACGTCCGCCTGAAGTACCGCTACCTCGACCTGCGCCGCCCGGTGCTGCAAAACACGCTGGCGCTGCGCAGCAAGGTGCTCTCCGTCATCCGCCGCCACATGGAGGGGGAGGGCTTCCTGGAGGTCGAGACGCCCATCCTCACCAAGTCCACGCCGGAGGGCGCGCGCGACTACCTGGTGCCCAGCCGCGTGCATCCGGGCGAATTTTACGCGCTGCCGCAGTCGCCCCAGATTTATAAGCAGCTGCTGATGCTCGCGGGCTATGACCGCTACTTCCAGGTCGCGCGCTGCTTCCGCGACGAGGACCTGCGCGCCGACCGTCAGCCGGAATTTACCCAGCTCGACCTGGAGATGTCCTTCGTGGAGCCGGAGGACATTCAAAACGTCGTCGAGGGCGCGTTCGCGGACGTGTTCCGCGAGGTCAAGGGCATGGAAATCACCCTGCCGCTGCCGCGCGTCACCTGGCGCGACGCGATGGACATGTACGGCTCCGACAAGCCGGACACGCGCTTTGAAATGAAGATTCAGTGCGTGGACGAGCTGGTGAAGGACTGCGGCTTCAAGGTGTTCGAGGACGCCGTGGCCGAGGGGCGCACGGTGCGCGCGATCCGCGCGCAGGGCGCGGCGAAGCTCTCGCGTAAGGAGATCGACGCCCTGGGCGAGTTCGTGAAGACCTACCATGTAAAGGGCCTGGCTTGGGCGACCGTCTCCGCGGACGGCGCGGTGCGCAGCTCGTTCGCCAAGTTCATGAAGCCGGAGGCCCTGCAGGCCCTGCTTGATTCCATGGGCGTAAAGCCCGGCGACGCGCTGTTCCTGATCGCAGACAAGAAGTACGTCGCGCTCACGGCCATGGGCCAGCTTCGCCTGCGGCTTGGACACGAGCTGGGCCTCATCGACAAGGACCGCTACGACCTGCTGTGGATCACGGAGTTCCCGCTGCTCGAGTGGAGCGACGAGGAAAACCGCTTCGTGGCCCAGCATCATCCCTTTACCTGCCCCATGGACGAGGATTTTGACCTCATGGAAAGCGACCCGGGCGCGGTGCGCGCGAAGGCCTACGACCTGGTGCTCAACGGCATCGAGATGGGCTCCGGCTCCATCCGCATCCACGCCAGCGACCTGCAGGAGCGCATGTTCCGGCTGCTCGGCTTTACGCACGAGCAGGCGTGGGAGCGCTTCGGCTTCCTGCTCGAGGCGTTCAAGTACGGCACCCCGCCGCACGGCGGCTTCGCGTTCGGCGTGGACCGCCTCATCATGCAGATCACGGGGCGCGAGAGCCTGCGCGACGTGATCGCCTTCCCGAAGGTGCAGAACGCCTCCTGCCTGATGATGCAGACCCCCTCGCAGGTCGCGCAGGATCAGCTCGACATGCTGCACATCAAGACCTGCGAGGAAGAGACGGAGGAATAAACCTTGCGCAAGACGGGAACTGTGGTGAACGTAAACGCCGATACGATCGAGGTGCTCTTTGAACGCCCGGAGGCGTGCGCCAAGTGCGGCGCGTGCAGCGAGGGGCGGACCCAGTGCACGAGCCTTACGCTCAAGGCGCAGGCAGGCCTCGGCGACGAGGTCGTCGTGGAGATCCCCGAGGGGCGCGTGGCGCAGGCGTCCATGCTGGCCTATATCGTGCCGCTCGCGCTCTTTATCGTGGGGCTGCTCGTGGCGGGACCGATTCGGACAGCGCTGAATCTCTCGATTCAGGCGGATTTGTTTACCGTTTTGTGCGGCCTGATCGGGATCGGCGCGGCCCTGCTCGTATTGCGGACGCTCGAACCGCATATGAAAAAGAAGGGCACGTGGCAGCCGCGCATCGTGTCGATCCGGCCGAAGAACTCGTGACGGCGCGCCCGGGAAGCCCCGGACGTGGCCCGCAAAAGGAGGAACAATCATGAACGCATTTGTAAAGGAATTTACGGAGCAGAACTTTGAGACGGAGGCGATGGCCTCCGCCCTGCCCGTGCTGGTGGACTTCTGGGCGCCCTGGTGCGGGCCCTGCCGCATGGTCTCGCCGCACGTGGATGCCATCGCCGAGCAGACGCAGGGCAAAGCGGTCGTCGGCAAGGTCAACGTGGACGAAAGCGGCGCGCTCGCGCAGCGCTTCGGCGTGATGAGCATCCCCACCCTGATCGTCCTGAAAGGCGGACAGATGGTGGAGCGCGTCGTCGGCGCGCGTGGGCAGGCGGACATCCTCGCGCTGCTTACCCCGTACATGGACTGAAAAATTCTGTAAACATTTACAAATCCAGGCATGCGCTTTGTCTAAAAAGCGCATGCCTGGATTTGTATTTTCTTTTGTACAGAAAGCGAAATGTGTGCTATAATAACCATGACATACCATGGCAGGGTGGACCGAGGCCTGCATAAATCCATACAAAAAGCACATACCGGCATTGAAAGACATGCGGACTGTGCTTCAAGTAAATGGTTACACATTCGGGTTAAGAAAGGTCAAGGCGACTTGAAAGGAGGAAAACGTGGCAGAATTTCCATCAAAGCTTCGCATCATACCGCTTGGCGGCGTCGACGAGATCGGCAAGAATATCACGGTTTTTGAATATGGGGACGATATCATCGTGGTGGATTGCGGATCGATCTTCCCCAAGGAGGACATGCTGGGCATCGATCTGGTCATTCCTGACGTGACGTATCTGGTACGAAACAAAGATCGCGTCCGCGGATTGCTGCTCACACATGGCCATGAAGATCACATCGGCGCCATACCGTACGTGATGCGTCAGATTCCCATGCCCATCTACGGCACGCGCCTGACGCTCGCGCTGGTCGAAAACAAGCTGCGCGAGCACAGGATCAGCGGAATCCCCATGCAGGTCATCCAGCCGAAGGACACGGTGCAGCTGGGGAGCTTTACCGTTCAGTTTATCAAGGTCAGCCACTCGATCGCGGGCGCGGTCGCGATGGCGATCACGACGCCCGCGGGCACGGTGATCGTGACGGGCGACTTCAAGGTCGACTACACGCCCATCGACGGCGTGGTGACCGACCTCAACACGCTCGCCGCCTGGGGCAGCCGGGGCGTGCTGGCGATGCTTTGCGAATCCACGAACGTCGAGCGCCCGGGCTACACGATGTCCGAGCGCAAGATCGGCGAGACGTTTAATTCGTACTTCCGCGATGCCGCAGGGCGCATCATCATCGCGATGTTCGCCTCCAACATCCACCGCATCCAGCAAGTGGTAGATCTGTGCGTGCAATATCACCGCAGGATCTGTTTTATCGGCCGCAGCATGGTGAATAATATGAAGGCCGCCATGACGCTGGGCGAACTGAAAATTCCGGTCGGCTGCTACATCGAGGCGGACGACCTGGACGACTTCCCGGACAACGAAATCGTGGTGCTCACCACGGGCAGCCAGGGAGAACCCATGTCGGGGCTCACGCGCATGGCTTACAGCGAGCACCGCAAGCTGCAGATTCGCTCGACCGATTTGGTCATTCTCTCCGCCTCGCCGATTCCAGGCAACGAGGTGCTCGTCTCGCGAGTCATCAACCAGCTCTACCGCTGCGGGGCGCAGGTGGTCTACAAGGCGATCGCGGACGTGCACGTGTCGGGTCACGCCTGTCAGGAGGAGCTTAAGTTGATTCACACGCTCGTGCACCCGAAGGTCTTCATTCCGGTGCACGGCGAGTACAGGATGCTCTGGCAGCACGCCAGGCTGGCCAAATCCATGGGTATGGACCCCGACAACATCATCATCCCGGAGCTGGGGCAAATCATCGAGCTGGGCGACAACGGCGTGCATATCGCGGGCGCGGTGCCGACGGGCGCGATCATGGTGGACGGTCTGGGCATCGGCGACGTGGGCAACGTGGTTCTGCGCGACCGCAAGCACCTGGCGCAGGACGGGCTCATCATCGTCGTCATCGGCGTCAGCAGGGAGACGGGGCTCATCTCATCCGGGCCGGAGATCATCTCCAGAGGCTTCGTGTACGTTCGCGAAAACGAGGAGCTGATCGAGGGCGTCAAGCAGGTGGTGCAAAACGTGCTGTCGCAGTACGGCACGATCGAAACGTCCGACTGGACGCCGATCAAGAACCGCATCAAGGACGACCTGCACCGGTACCTGTTTGAGTGCATCAAGCGAAACCCGATGATTTTGCCGATCATCATGGAAACCTGATCAAAAAACAAATGTATGAAAGCGTGCAACGCAGAGGATGCGTTGCACGTCTATATTGAGGGAGCGGATCGGACGTGAACATCTACGATACAGCGAACCGCCTGGCGGGCGAAATCAGGAACAGCGACGAGTGCAGGGAGCTAGCCCGTCTGCGAGAGGCCGCCTATGCGGACGAAACGAACCGCACGCTGCTGAAGGAATACAAAAAGTTGCAGCTTCAGCTTCAGATGAGCATGACCGGCGCAGCCGGGAAGATGCCGGATGAAGAGATGAAGCGCTTTCAGCAGCTTGCGACGCTGCTATACATGAATCAGGACGTACAGGCGTACCTGCTGGCGGAAATGCAGATGCAAAAGACGCTGGCGGACGTATTCAAAATTTTGTCAGACGCTGCGGGGCTGTCCTTGGAGCTGCCGGACGGCGTCTGACAGACGGGAGGCTGAACCCATTTGGGGAAGAAACAGAAAAAGACGCCGCGCGATTACGACCACAAGACGCTGCACGAGGAGCGGTCCTACGGCTTCTTCTGGTACGACTGGCTTTGGTCCATATTGAGGCCGCTGGTCGTCTTCACGGCGTCGCTGGCGATCGTCTGCGGCATTTTGATGACCGGCTGGAACTTCGTGTCGGACCACTTCGTCGGCCCCGTGAACGCGGAGGATCAGACGCCGGTCACCTTTACGGTGGCTTCGGGCAGCTCGCTCTCGCGCGTTTCGCGCGAGCTGGAGGAGGCGGGCCTCATCCATAACCGCACGGTCTTCAAGTACGTGACGGACTTTATGGGCAAAGGGCAGCGCATCCAGTCCGGCGAATACATGCTGGCAAAGTCCATGGACATGATGGAGATCATGGACCAGCTCACTACGGGCGACGGCAAGCCGAACACCGCGCGCATCACGATCATCCCCGGGTGGACGGTCGAGGACATCGCCGCGCAGCTGCTCAAGGACGGCATCATCAAAAGCGAGGAAGAGTTCCTGACGCTTTGCAAGACCGGCGAAAACTACAAGGATTACTACTACATCGCGGACGTGCTGGGCTCGCCCAACGTCAGCCAGCGCAAGTACGTGCTGGAGGGCTACCTGTCGCCCAACACGTACGAGGTGTACACCTCCGCCACGGCGGACGACATCATCAAGAAGCTGCTCGCGCAGACGGAGGCCGTGTATCCCGCGACCTACGACGAGCGCGCCGAGGAGCTGGGCCTCACGATGGATCAGGTGCTGACGCTGGCCTCGATGATCGAGAAGGAAGCCAAGACGGCGGATTTCGCAAAGGTGTCGGCGGTGTTCCACAACCGTCTGGCGCAGAACATGACGCTGGGCTCGGACGTCACGATCAAGTATTACCTGAACTCCAAGAAAATGGCGCTCAGCGACGAGGAGCTGGCGGTCAATACCGGCTACAACACCTACAAGAACAAGGGGTTGCCCACGGGCCCGATCTGCAATCCCTCGACGGACGCGATCATCGCGGCGCTGTATCCGGACGAGCAGTACCGCCAGCAGGGGTATCTGTACTTCTGCAGCAAGGACCCGAACTCCGGCGAGCTGCACTTCTCCAAGACGCTGGAAGAGCACGAGGCGGCAGTTTCCATGTACAGGCCGCTTT
>JAEXCG010000185.1 GCA_023402355.1 Bacillota bacterium
CCTGTGCAGAAGTACTGACATGGGCAAGCGCGTCAGCCTCCAGAAAAAACGTTTCCGTGCTGCTCTCGACCCCGCCACCTTTCTCTCTATCCTTTTGGGCTGATTTCAAATGCTGTTGCCCTGCGCATTGTAGAATAGACCTTGCAATCAGACGCCGTTTTTGCTATGCTTTGCATGTTGGCCCTTAGATGGGGCCAGCCTAAAAGCGAAGGATGGGATAGACGATGGCGACGGTTTGGAAGTATAAGCGGTGGATTGTGGCAGCCGGCCTGCTGCTCGTTTTTTTGCTCTTTGCGTTTAATCTCAATTCCCTCGGCCCCTTCGATCAGGCGATCTATGGGGCGGTGTCGCTGCTGCAATGCGGCCTTGCGACGCGGCTTTTCAGGGGCATGACGCTGCTCGTGCACCCGGTCGTGCTGCTCGCGGTCAGCCTGGCGCTGATCTATCTGGTGCACCAGCGGACGTACACCGTGCCGATCTTCATGAACCTCGCGCTCTCCGTGCTGCTCAACCTCGGACTCAAGTCGATCTTCACGCGCCCGCGCCCGGTGAACGTGGTGCGCTTTGTGACCGAGACGGGCTATAGCTTCCCCAGCGGCCACTCGATGGCGGCGGCCACTTTCTACGGCTTCGTGATCTATCTGGTCCGTCAGTCCGGGCTCAGCCGGGCGAAAAAGAACGCCCTGACCGCGCTGCTTGTCGGCATGATCCTGCTGGTGGGCACGAGCCGCGTCTATCTCGGCGCGCATTACGGCAGCGACGTGATCGCGGCCTTCTGCGTTTCCACCGCGTACCTGATCGTCTTCACGAGCTTTGTGACCACCTACTTCCGCGAGGGGCGCAGCCTCGCGCCGGAGAAGTCGATGGCCCGCAAAAACGACAGCCTGCTCATCAGCTTTGCGCATGCGCTGGACGGCGTCATCGCCGGGCTCAAGGCGGAGCGCAACATGCTCATTCACTTCGGCGTCATGTCCATGGTGATCGTCTTCGGCGTCATTTTGCACATCAGCGCCGCGGAATGGATCGTCTGCGTCATGCTCTTTGCGCTGGTCATGGCGATGGAGCTGGTCAACACGGCGATCGAGGCGGCGGTCGATCTGTGCACGCAGGAATATGACCCCAAGGCGAAGCTGGCGAAGGATACGGCCGCGGGGGCCGTGCTGGTCGCGGCGATCGGGGCCGCGGTCGTCGGCTGCATCATCTTTATGCCGAAGATCATCGGCATCATCCAGACGGAGCTCAGATAGCGAGAACCCCCTCGAAGCCGCATACGGGAGCTTCGAGGGGGCTTTTGGTTAAATTAATGTCAGATAATCGATCTGTCCGTGTTCGTTGCGCCTATGCTCAATGGGCGTTTAAGGAATACGGGGGACAACCGGGTGCCTTGTCGGCTGGCTGCCAAAGGGGGTATATTGAGGCTAATCGCTTAAACGCTGGATCCATACGGCTTTGTCAGGCTTTGCAACTATATCTCGCACGCTTGGAACTTGCAAATCTACGTTTTTTATCTTTCAAACGGGCGTCGTGCTTCACAATATGACGCCGTGGTCGATTTGTGCCTTCTGATGCCCCCAAGAAGTGTACGTTCACGCCTCGTCGTTCCTCTGATCCCTAAACACAAAAAACGCACCCTGTATTAGAGAATGCGTTTTCTGTGTTTTTTATGGTGGTCTGTACTGGACTCGAACCAGTGACCCCATCGATGTGAACGATGTGCTCTACCAACTGAGCCAACAGACCATGTCCTGACGACGTGAATTATTATAGCACGCACGTCGCAGGCTGTCAAGAACAAATTAAGCGTTCTTATAAAAAATTGTCGATGAGCAGTGGAAGCAAAGGACAACACAAATGCTTATTTTGGTCGGGTTGATTCTGGCGCCGCGGGCGCGGGATATTTCGCCTGCGGGCGCTTGATTTGGCGAAGAAACTATGATACAATTTGTATCAATTTGCCACGGCAGATTGACAACAGATGAAAGCGAGCAATGAACGATGCGGCTCTTTGCGGACAAGAAGTTTAACCGAAACCTGTGGCGGCTCGCCATGCCGATCGCCATCCAAAGCCTGATGCTGGCGGCTGTCGCCGCTGCGGACGCCTTTATGCTGGGCGGCGTGGAACAAAACGCCATGTCGGCCGTGTCGCTGGCTACGCAGATTCAGTTCATCCAGAACATGATCCTATCCTCCGTGACGGCGGCCGCGGGCATTCTGGGGGCACAGTATTGGGGCAAGCGGGACGCCGCGGCCATCAACCACATCTTCTGCATGAGTATCCGCGTGTGCGGCCTGACTTCGATGCTGTTTTTTGCGGGCTGCATGTTCATTCCGCGCTACCTGATGCTGCTCTTTACCGACGAAGAGGCGCTTATCCGCATCGGCGTCAGCTATCTGCGCATTGCGGGCTGGTCGTATTTGCTCACGGGCATTTCGCAATGCTACCTTACCGTCATGAAGGTGACCGACCACGCCGCGTCCTCTGCGAAAATCAGCTCGGTGACGGTGATGCTCAACATTGTGCTGAACGCGGTGCTCATCTTCGGGCTGCTGGGCGTGCCCGCTCTGGGCGTTCGCGGCGCGGCGATCGCTACGCTGATTTCCCGCGTGGTCGAGCTGGCGTGGGCCATGGCGCTTTCCGGCAGGGCAGGCTACATCCGGCCGAACTGGAGGGGGCTGTTTCAGCACCACAAGCTGCTGGCGCTCGACTTCCGCAAGTGCTTTCTGCCCATTTTGGGGGCAAGCCTTTTGTGGGGCGTGGGCTTTACCTCCTATACCGCCTTTATGGGCCATATGGGGACGGACGCCGCGGCGGCCAACTCCATCGCTTCGGTCATCCGCGACCTGGTCTGCTGCGTATGCAACGGCCTTGCCAGCGGCGGCGGCATCCTGGTGGGCAACGAGCTGGGTGCCGGCAACCTTTCGCTGGGCAGGCAGTATGGCGACCGGCTGACCGTCATGGCCTTTCTGTGCGGCGTGGTTTCCTCGCTGCTGATGTTCGCCCTTACGCCCATGGTGCTGCATTTCGTCAAGCTGACGGATGGCGCCCGGGCGGAGCTCGTCGGCATGATGGTCGTGATGTCGATATACATGATCGGCCGCGCGGTCAATACCATCGTCATCAACGGCATTTTCGCCGCGGGCGGCGATACCCTCTTCGATATGTACAGCCTGGTGGTCACCATGTGGATGATCGCCGTGCCGCTGGCCGCGGCGGGCACGTTCCTGTTCCACTGGCCGGTGATCGTCGTGTACGCGTGCACCTGCCTTGACGAGGTGGGCAAGATTCCGTGGGTGATGCTGCACTACAGAAAGTACATTTGGGTGAAGGACCTGACCCGCAGTCAGGTGTAAGGCGACCCTGCATCTGCGCTGAAGAATCGTCCGCGAAGCCACCGAGCCCCGAAAACGTGCGGCCTGCGCAGCCTGAGACTGCGCGGCGGCCGGAACGAGCGGGCGGCGGCTTCCGAAGGCTGCCAGCCGTTATGACGGGCAAAGGCAGAGCGGAAAACCGGCCTTGATAAAAGCGCAAAACCCCAAAATGCGCCGGACGGCGCTTATAAGCGGCGGGAGGGACCTGCTGCTTTTTTTATTGCATTAAGTCCGCGGCTTTCCTGCCCGATGCGGCACGTGGGGAAAAGGCCTGGCTGGAAGAATGACGGGGCGCCATATGCCGGACGGCCAAAGTGTGTTATACTAAGGCTGAAAAGGACGGCAGGGAGGGAACGATATGCTGGAAATTCAGGGCCTGAACAACACGGCGAAGGTCTTCACCGACACCCTGGAGTCGACGGCGCTCGCGCAGATTCATACGCTGTGCAATCAGGCCTTTACCCAGGGCAGCCGGATTCGTATCATGCCGGACGTGCATGCCGGCGCGGGCTGCACCATCGGCACGACGATGACGATTTCGGACAAAGTGGTGCCGAATCTGGTGGGCGTGGACATCGGTTGCGGCATGGAAACCGTCCGGCTGGCGGAAAAGCGGCTGGAGCTGCCCAAGCTGGACGCGCTCATCCGCGAACGAATCCCCTCGGGCTTTTCGGTGCGGGCGACCCAGCATGCGCTGGCGAAGGAGATCGACCTGTCCGAGCTGCGCTGCCGCGCCGCCTGCAACCTCAACCGCGATTACGCCAGCATCGGCACGCTGGGCGGCGGCAATCACTTCATCGAGGTCGACCGCGACGAGGAGGGCGGACTCTACCTGGTCGTGCATTCGGGCAGCCGCCATCTGGGGCTGGAGGTGGCGAAGCACTATCAGGACGCCGGTTATGCGCAGCTGAACAAGGGCGACCCGGCGGATTTAAACGCGCTGATTGCGCAGTACAAGGCGCAGGGCCGGGACAGGGAAATAGCGCAGGCCATCAAGGCGTGGAAGAAGGAGAACCGCAGCGAGATTCCCTTCGTGCTGGCCTACGTGAGCGGGGAGCTGTTCGACGACTACATTCACGACATGAAGCTGGTGCAGCGCTTCGCCATGCTGAACCGTCGGGCCATGGTCGGGGAGATCCTCAAGGGGATGAAGCTGCACGAGGAGGAACGGTTTACGACCGTCCATAACTACATCGACACCGAGACGATGATCCTGCGCAAGGGCGCGGTGTCCGCGAAGGCCGGGGAAACCCTGCTCATCCCCATCAACATGCGCGACGGCAGCCTGATCTGCACGGGCAAGGGGAACGAGGACTGGAACCAGTCCGCGCCGCACGGCGCAGGCCGCCTGATGAGCCGCGCGGAGGCCAAGCGGCAGTTCACCGTAGCCGCATTTAAAAAGGAAATGGAGGGCGTGTTTTCGACCTCCGTGGACAAGGACACGCTGGACGAATGCCCCATGGCCTACAAACCGATGGAGGACATCCTGCGCCAGATCACCCCGACGGCGGAGGTGCGCAAGATCATCCGGCCGATCTACAACTTCAAGGCGGCGGAGGAGTCCACGCGGTGAGCGGCAGCTTTTTTGCCTCTTGGCCCGCGAATGCATCACTTTAGCGGAATGCGGGCGGAAAACGTTGGACGAAGTGGCTAAATCGCTTCATGGACTTGCAAACGCATGCCGGGAATGCTAAAATAACCGGCGGAAGCTGTTCCGGAGGGGCCCGCAAAGGGCGGAGCAGCTTCTTCTGGTTGCTCCGTGCACCAAAGAGCCAAACGCATCTGTTTGAGAGGAGAAACGAAATGAAGAAACTGATTGCCACCCTGCTGGTCGCAGTACTGCTGCTTCCCGCCATGCTCGTCTTCGCGGAGGGCGACGCCCCCATCGAGATCAAGGTGCTCATCCTGCCCAAGTTTGAGGTGGACGAGCTCTCCGGCGATTTCCCCGGCGAGGCCCAGTTCTACTATGAAGCCTACTGCGAAGGCGGCGACGCCTACGACATCAAGGGCGGCTTTGAGGACAACAAGCTCTACGTCAAGGACGGCGTCGCCCTGTATGTGACCGGCATGGGCAAGGTGAACACCGCCCTGAGCCTGAACGCCATCCTGCTGGACGACCGCTTTGACTTTTCTAACGCCTACATCCTCAGCACGGGCTGCGCCGGTTCCGCCATCGAGTACGGCGTGATGGGCGACGTGTTCGTCATCACCGCCGCCGTCGACTTCGACCTGGGCCACCATGCGGACGTCCGCGACCTCTCCGAGGGCGCGACGACTACCTGGTTCCACGATGAGGGATACGACAGCGCCTCCTGCAAGATTCTCGACAAGGACCTGATGGACAGGGTCTACAACCTGGTTAAGGACGTGAAAGTCGAGACCACCGAGAAGACCCGCGCCTACATGGCCGCCGCGTTCGACAATGCCGACTGGGCCGTGCGCGACCCGCAGGTGCTGCGCGGCACCACCGTCTCCGGCGACAACTACTGGAAGGGCTACTACGACCACGCCAACGCCGTGCTCATGACCGAGACCTACGGCTGCCCCGACCCGTATGCCCTGACCGAGATGGAGGATTCCGCGCTGGGCGTCGTGCTCGACCGGCTGGGCATGCTCGACCGCTATATCATCATCCGCGATTCGGTGAACATGGACGTGTTCATGAACGGCGCCACGGCGGAAAGCCTGTGGGACCCGAACTTCGACGGCTCCCTCGCCTCCGAGGACAGCGTCGAGTCCGCGGACATCTTCGCCACCGCCATGGAGAACAACTTTAAGGTCGGCAGCGTCGTGGTGGAAGCCATCCTCAACGGCACGCTCTGATCCATGCGTTTGACCCTCGCAGGCCTCGCCCTCTGGGCGGGGCTTTTTTGCGCCCTTGAGGGCGTTTGTCGCACCTGCTGAACCGTCCGCGCCCGTTTGGAATATCATGCTGTAGGCTTACGCGCGCCCGAACGAACCGTGGGCGCTGGCGTCAAGCATACCTTCTTTTGTGAGGTGCATGAAACATGGCGACGATTACAGGCCGTGTCATTTTTGATAGAGACAGGAGCGCCGCGATCTCCGGCGGAGATTCGGGGCTCGCGGACGTGCCGGTGGTGCTTCAAAACGTCGATACGGACGTGCGGCTGACCGTCCTGACGGACGCGTCCGGCAACTATTCCTTCCTCAACGTGCCAAGCGGCAGCTATCGGATCGTGGAAGCCTACGGAACCCCGGGCGGGAGCCCGACGCCCGGCGACTTCGCACTGGCGACGGTGGGGGACGTCCCCGGCGGCGCCGCGCCGCCGATTGCCGCGGCCGTCAACCCGCCGGCCGGCGCCAACCATTTGGACTTCGTGACGCCCGACACGCTTCTGGTTAGCGTGACCGGGGCCGACCTTATCAATCAGAACTTCCTGAACGGGCCGGTCATCTACACGCCGATTCAGGCGATTCTGGACCCCTGCGCGACGATTGGAAGCGACAATCTGATCGACGCGGCGGATGAAGGAACCTTCGGCTCATTTCCCCAGGGGACGCCCGCCAACACCGGCGCACCTGTGGAACCCTATCCCGAGGTGACGCCGGACTTCACCTACGTACTGCCTAACCCCGCCGTCTACGCGCCCACCGGCGGGGAGTATACCGTGCAGAACATCATGAACGACGCGCTCAGCGAGGTGATCGGCGCGTGGTGGCGAATCGCGGACCACACCACGGGCAACGCGACCGGCAGGATGATGGTGGTGAACGGCTACAACCCCGGCGCGGTCTTCTTTCGGGACGTGGTGGAGGTAAAGCCCAACACCAACTACCTGTTTACCTCCTGGATTTTGAACCTGTTCAAGGTGACCGGGTATCCGAATCCGGAGCTCGGCGTGCGCGTGCTGGGGCAAAACGGGAACGTGCTCTACAGCGCGACGCTGGGCACGCTGATTCCCGTCAGCACAAGCGCACCCGAATGGAAGCAGATCGGCAGCGTCATCAACTCCCGGGACAACGCCCGCCTCACCGTCGAATTTTTGAGCGAGGGGCCGGAGGTGATCGGCAACGACTATGCCATCGACGACGTCTCGCTCAGCGAGATTCAGGTGCCGCAGTTTATTCCGGTCAAGACCGTCGACCGGCAGACCGCCGATGTGGGCGAAACCGTCCATTACACCGTGACGCTGACCAACACCTGCCAAAGCCCGCTGACGGACGTGTTCTTTCTGGACAGCGTGCCGGACGGACTCGCCTTCGTGCCCGGCAGCGTCACGATAAACGGGGCGTCCATCCCCACGGTCGATCCGGGGGCCGGCTTTACGCTGCCGAACGTGTCCGGCGGCCAGACCGTCACCGTCGCGTTTTCGGCCGTGGTCCGTTCGATCCCGGCGCCGAATCCGGCGCTCAACCATGCGACCATCGACTATTCGTACACGCCGGTGGAAGGCGGTATACCGGGCGAGTACCACGTGATTTCAAACGAAGTGCCCGTGCTGGTGGGCGCGTCGGCGGACGTTTCGGTCGTGAAGACCGCCGCGCCCAGCCCGGTGGAGCCCGGAGACGCGCTGACCTATACCGTCACGGTCGCCAACGCGGGGCCGTCGCCCGCCGAGAACGCCGTGCTGACCGACGCCGTTCCCTCGGAGCTCTCGGACGCGGCGTTTTCCACGGACGGCGGCGCGACCTGGCAGAGCTGGCCGGGCTTCTACGCGCTGGGCACGCTGGCCGCCGGAAGCGCCGTGACCCTGCTGATTCGGGGAACCGTCTCCGCGTCGGCCACCGGCAGCATCGTCAACACGGCGGTCGCGGCCAGCGATACGCCGGACCCTAACCCGGACAACAACGCCGACACCGAGGTGACGCCCGTGGCCGAGTCGGCCGACGTCTCGGTGGTGAAGCTGGGAAGCCCTTACCCCGTGCTCTCCGGGGATTCCCTCACCTACACGCTGACCGTCTCCAACGCGGGCCCCTCCACGGCGGTGAACGTCGTCGTGACCGACGCCGTCCCGGCCTCTCTTTCCGATGTGGAGTTTTCGCTCGATAACGGCGTCACCTTTCAGCCCTGGGCAGGCGCCTACGCGCTGGGAGACCTGGCGCCCGGAACCGTCCGGACGGTGCTGATCCGGGGCGTCGTGCTTCCCACGGCCATCGGCTCGATCGTCAATACCGCCGCGGTGAGCAGCGACACGCCCGACCCGAACCCGGACAACAACACCTCGACCGACGAGACATTGGTGGAGACGCGCGCCGACCTCGCCGTCACGAAGACGGGGAGCCCCTCGCCCGTGCCCGCCGGCGGGGAGCTGCTCTATACGGTGGTGGTGACAAACCGCGGCCCCAGCGACGCGCAGGGCGTCACCCTGACGGACGCCCTTCCCCCCGAGCTGAGCGGCGCGGCGTACTCGCTGGACGGCGGCGTCACCTTCCTGCCGTGGGGCGGGGCCGTCGGCCTGGGCACCCTGGCGAGCGGCGCGTCCCGCACCGTGCTGATCCGGGGGCAGGTGAACGCGGCGTCGGGCACGATCGCCAACACCGCCGTGGTGGACAGCGACACGCCCGACCCGAACCCGGACGACAACCGGGCCACCGAGATCACGCCCATCGACACGTCGGCCGACCTGTCGGTGACGAAGGTTGGAAACCCCAGCCCGGCTATCCCCGGTCAATACCTGATTTACACCGTCACCTTGACCAACGGCGGCCCCGACCCGGCGGTAAGCGCGGTGCTCACCGACGGCGTTCCGTCCGCGCTCTTAAATGCAGCGTACTCCGTGGACGGCGGAACCACCTGGACGCCGTGGACCGGCGCTTTCGCGGCGGGCACGCTCGCGAGCGGCGAGAGCCGGACGGTGCTCATCCGGGGCATCGTGAACCCGGCCGCGACCGGCATTCTGGAAAACACCGCCGTGGTGGGCAGCGACACGCCCGACCCCAACCCGGACAACAACCAGGACACGTCCCTCGTGCCCATCGGAGCGTCGGCGGACCTGTCCGTCCTCAAAACGGCCTATCCGGCGCCGGTGACGGCGGGCGGGCTGCTGACCTATACGATCACGGTCTTCAACGCGGGCCCCAGCACGGCGCAGGGCGTGGTGCTTTCGGACGTCCTGACCGCGGAGGTGACGAACCCCGAATTCGCGGTACAGGGCGGAACGGACTTCGCCCCCTGGAGCAGCCCGTACAGCATCGGGACGCTTGCGGCGGGCGAGCGCTTCACCGTAACCCTGCGGGGCGTGGTGGCCCCATCCACCCCCGTGGGGGAGCTTGTCAACACCGCCGTGGTGACCGGCGACACGCCCGACCCCAACCCGGACGACAACGACGACACGGCGCAGACGCCGGTGGAGGTTCTGGCGGACGTTTCGGTCGTAAAGACCGCGGAGATGCGCCCGGCGATCCCCGGCGAGGCGTTTGGCTATGTCCTCGCGGTGACGAACGCCGGGCCGTCCGACGCCCGGAACGTCACGCTGATCGACGCGATCCCCGCCGGTCTGGAAAACCCCCTGTTCTCCGTGGACGGCGGCGTCACCTTCGCCCCTTGGGTCAGCCCCTATCTGCTGGGCACGCTGCCCGCAGGGGAACGCGCGGAAATCCTCATCCGGGGCACGCTGAGCGCCGCCGCCACGGGCGAAATCGTGAACACCGCCGTGGCGGGCAGCACCACGCCCGACCCCAACCCGGACAACAACACCTCGACGGATACGACGCCGATTCAGCCGTCCGCCGACCTCTCCGTCGTCAAGACGGCCAGCCCCAGCCCCGTTCCGGCGGGCGGCACGATCAGCTACACGCTGCTAATCGCCAACGCCGGGCCGTCCACGGCGGAAGGCGTCGTCCTGGCCGACGCGCTGCCCGCCGGGCTGGAGGACGCCGAGATTTCCGCAGACGGCGGCGCTACCTTCGCGCCCTTTGACGGCGCGTATGCCGTCGGAAGCCTGGAGGCGGGCGCGTCCCGCCGGCTCCTGATCCGCGCGGCGGTGTCGCCCCTGGCGGGCGGCCTGCTGGTCAACACGGCGCAGGTCGAAAGCGTCACGCCCGACCCCAATCCCGACAACAACAGCTCCACCGTCGAAACGCCGGTTCTGCCGTCCGCCGACCTTTCCATCGTCAAGAGCGCGACGCCCAATCCGGTGGAGCCCGGCGGCGTCCTGACCTACACGCTGACCGTCGAGAACGCCGGCCCCGCGAGCGCGCAGGGCGTCGTGGTGCGGGATAACCTTCCCTCCGAGCTCCTCGGCGCGGAGTTCTCCACGGACGGCGGCGCGACCTGGATGCCCTGGCCCGGGGCGCACGCGCTGGGCACGGTGGCGGCGGGGGACGTGCGCATCCTCCTGCTGCGGGGGACCGTCTCCCCGACGGCCGGCGGCAGCCTCACGAACATCGCGGTCGTCGTAAGCGATACGCCCGACCCGAACCCGATCAACAACGAGGATACGAACCGGGTCGACATCATCGCCCGCGCGAGCGCGGACCTGTCGGTGACAAAGCGCGCGTCGCCCACGTCGGCGGCCCCCGGCGAACCGGTGACCTACACGATCACCCTCACCAATCAGGGCCCGGACGACGCCGAGGCGGTGACGCTTTTCGACGCGATTTCTCCCGAATTGACGGAGGCGGAGTTCTCGCTGGACGGCGGGGCGACCTGGGCTCCCTGGGAAAATCCGTATCCGCTGGGCACGCTCGCCGCGGGGCGAAGCGTCGAGATCCTGCTTCGCGCGAACGTCGCGCCCTACGCCTGCGGAACCGTTTCCAATACGGCGGTGGTGTCGAGCGTCACGCCCGACCCCGATCCCGACAACAACACGGCCTCGGCGGACGTCTCCGTGCAAAGCGGCGCGGACCTCTCCATCCAAAAGACGGCATTCCCCAACCCGGCGCTTCGCTGCCAGCACGTGACATTCATCCTGACGGTCTTTAACGCCGGGCCGGGGACGGCGCGGCGGGTGACGATTGCCGATCCCCTGTCGCGCGACCTCGATTGCCCGATCTTTTCCGCAGATCAGGGGAGGACGTGGCAGGCATGGGGCGGAAGCGTGGACGTCGGGGACCTCGCGGCCGGGAGCACCGCCACCGTGTTGGTGGCGGGAATCGTCGGCGCATGCGCGGGGGGCTGCATCCTGAATACGGCGTCCGTCTCCTCCGAGACGCCGGACCCGGTGCCCTCCAACAACACAGCCATGATCGCGGTGACGGTCTGGGCGGATTGCCGCCGTCCGGGCTGCTGAGGCGCGCTCTGATCCGCGAAACCGACGGGCCGCTCCGGCTGGGGCGGCCCGCCAGACTGATGACAACCCCATCGAAGACAGACAAACCCAAAGCCGTCTGCAAGACTGCAATCGTATCGCCCGGCTTTGCCGGGCGGGCGGGGGATTGACAAGCGGTCACGACTTCATTATACTTTACCCCATGCAAATCAGGGAGGGACGAAACATGAGCAGGACCGCGAAGCCGTCGATGGACCAGTGGATGCAGGAAGCCAAAGCGGACGCAAGCGCTGCCGAGTGCGGCATGTATCTGATACACAACGGCGTGGTGCGCCAAACCGCGAAGGCCAAGGTGCGCCAGGGCGATGAAAACACGAAGCCGGTGACCGGCATGGTGTTCGGCTACGATGAGCAGAAGGTCGCCGCCGCGATCGCGGACACCTACAAGATGCCCGGCGTTCACTACGTGAAGGTATGGCTGAACGAGGGCCGCCTGGACGTGGGCGACGACATCATGCAGGTGCTCATCGGAGGCGACATCCGCCCGCACGTCATAGACGCCCTTCAGGCGCTGGTGGGGCAGATCAAGCAGAACTGCGTCAGCGAAACGGAAATTTACTGAGCAGGCATCCGCCCGGCGCGTCGCCGGGCGGATTTTGCATCCCCGCGGGCCGTTTCGATCGGCGGACGCGCGGGCATCCTATTTGCGATGGAATCAAAGGAGGCGGCGAGCATGCTGACACTTCGGCGGCACGCGGACTGGGACGAGGCGATGGACGCGGTCTGGCGGCTTTACGAGGCGAGCTTTCCCCTGCACGAACGGCGGCGCAGGGAGGATCAGACGGAGGCGATGCGCGAGGCGAACTACCGCTGCCTGAGCGCGTGGGATGGGAGCGTGTTTGCGGGGCTGGCGCTTTGCTGGGCGTGGCCCTGCGGCGTTTACGTGGAACACCTGGCGGTGGCGCCCGAACTGCGCGGGCGGCGCTACGGTGCGCGCATCCTCGCGGCGCTCAAGGAAGAGGGGCGTCCCCTGATTCTGGAGATCGACCCGCCGGTGGACGAGATTTCGGAGCGGCGGGAGCGCTTTTACCTGCGGGAGGGCTTTTTGCCGAACGGCTTCAAGCACGTGCACCCCTCCTACAGACGCGCCTGCGCGCCGCATCCGCTCAGGATCATGAGCTGGCCGGAGGCGCTTTCGGAGGAAACCTACGCGGATTTTTTGAAGCGGCTGCGGTTTGAGGCGATGGCGTACGCGGAAAAATGAGGCGGCGCGGCCGCGCGGCTTGGCGAACGGATCAAAAAGTGCAGGTCGGGGACTTTCCTTTGGAGAAAGCACCCGGCCTTTTTGTGTCTTTTTGGGTCGAGCAGGTGAGACAAAACGAAGGATGCGCTGGACAAAATCGGAAAGAATACCATTATGCTTGACAACGATAGAATAAAATGCTATTGTGCTTTTGAAAAAGGTATTCATATCTAAAAGGTGTGCGTTATCCTAGTGAATTTTGCTGAAAAACGTCGTTGGAGATTTATGGTATCATAAGAAGCAATGACACACAAAATGGTAACTATAGGAATTTGATGGTAAGGGTGGTGCAGGCCGTTGATGAAGGGGGAGATCAACGGCCTTCTTTTATGGATTCAGGCCGTTTTCATCGTGGCGGGGAATGGGGCGGTGCTGACATACAAAAGAAAAACATGGGAGTGTAAGCAGCATGGAGGATACGCTTGGTTGGGTAGCGGAACTGTACGACCGGAATTTCGTTCGCATGCACGACTTGGGCAGGGTGTTTATCTTTCAGAATAATTACGGCGCGGATGAGTATAGCGCTGTGGAAGACATAATACAAGACGCCTTTTTGAACCTGATAGAGAAAGCCGAAACGCTCAAGGACCATCCCAACCTCGACGGATGGCTGTTCTGCTGCATGCAGAACAAGCTGAAGGATTACAACAAGCACATGCTCGTGCGCCACCGTCACGAGATCTTTCCGAGAAAAGGAAAGAACTTGAGCGACATCGCTGATGCCGGGCGCACCGGCTGGTCGGAGGAAAAACTGTTGGATCGGCTCATCATGGAAGATCACTTGAGCCAGTTGGAAAAGCTGCTCGGGCCAAAAGGACTGAAGTTCTTTCAGGAATACTGCATACAGAGGACGCCCGCCGACGAGATTGCGACGCGTTACAATATGAGCGTCAACAAGGTTTACGCTTACGCAAACCGGCTTCGCAAGAAAATTTTGAATCATCGGGATATTTTTCTGCTCATTGTTTTCCTTTTTTTCAGTTAAGCCGTAAGATTTCCACCGCTGAATCAATAAGGATTATGTAGGGGTGTTGAAATTGGCAACGATGCGCAGGAAACAGAAGAAAGCATACTTGGCATGGCTTGACTATGTCACCACAAAGGACGAGTTGACTCGGGAGGAAGCGCTCAACATCATCAGGGGCCAGCTTATGATGCCCGCGGAGGAGATAGACTGCGGGCTGATCGACAAATGCCTGGACCATCTGCAACCGGATAGGGCGACGCGAACGTATCCGACCAAAGAGCCAACCTGGCAACGCATCATGCAAACGTATCAAGAGAAGGAGGCGAATCGAAGGAGAAAGGAAACCCGGAGGAAGCGGCGCATCGCGCGCCCCGGCGTCGCCGTCGCGCTGTTTCTCCTGCTCGTACTCGCTGCCGGTTCAACGATGGCCTACGCTCTCGGCATGGATGTCTGGTCGCACATCGTCAGTTGGACGGAGGACATTTTGTCTATCGAAACACGCATCCTAGATGAACCTGAGCCACGAACGACTTTGGATTCTGCCATTGCTCCAACCGCTAGGCGCATAGGATTTGGACGGGGTGATGGCTTTGACCGGGAATTGGAGCGGCTCGGGATGTACCCAAGGTTGCCTTCATGGATGCCTGGTGATTTTGAATTTGAATCTGTATTAACATCAGAATGGGTACCAGGTTATTTTTCAATTTTTGCTGTGTATAGGGGCGAAAACGGAAAATGGTTTGGTATTGAAGTTCGTAAACTATCAGGCGACTTCTATCAAGGCTTAGAAGTCGAAAAAGTTGATGAGAACCCTATGATTTATAATTACAGAAATATTGAGTTCACAATTACAAAAAACTATGAAAGGCATATCTTGACCTGGAATGACCCTCCATATCAACTGATAATTAATGGCGACCTTTCTCAAGACACTTTAATCAACATGATTAACTCGATTGACGAGGAGAATAACTGAAATGAAGAATAAGATTTTTGCTTCCATATGTGTAGTTTGTTTGCTGGCTTGCCTGTTTCCTTGGAGTGCTCTTTGTGAAGATGTAGTGCCATATGCAAGTCATGTAATCGATACCACGGAAATTACCATGTCGTCTTCGGGAGGAAAGGTTTACGCTGTCGCGACTCTCAAAACTACTAATTCAGCTACAAAAATCGGATTCACCAGTGTTAAGCTATACCATAAAGTGGATGGCGTATGGAAGGTAGCTGCATCGGCAAGCAATAAATATGGAACGGGGGTTATATACACCGTTAAAGTGTCCTGTAACCTTACTTCGGGTGACGAGTACAAAGCCACATGCAGCGCATACGCGGTCGTGGATGGTGAAAGTGATACTGGTTCAGCGAGTGCCGGTGCCACAACTTATAATTAATACTATCTCATTCTCTTTCCCCGTTGTCAGATCGGCAACGGGGATTCCTGCTGAATAGACCCTAATGGACTACACGCCCTATGTCCGCGAGGAAAGCTGCCGGTCAGTCATGCAGATCATGACAACAGGAAGCACGCCGGGTCGAATGGCGGGACTTGTGCGTACTGGGCTTTCGTAGGGTTTGTCGTAAAAATGCGCCCATTACGCCCTTTTTCGTCGGAATGGAGGTACATTCGGCATCACGATACATGGGTTCGCCATGACGTCTTGATCTGACTGCGAAATCTTTCTATCGTAAGGACATGGGAATTTACAGGAGGTTTCGCAAATGGAATCGAGACAAAACTTGGCCGAAAACCTGAAAAAGTTTCGGATCAGGGAGAGTAAAAAGATGGACGAGTTTGCCGATCAACTGGGCATCGGCAGAACCTCCCTTTACGAGCTGGAACACAAGCGGGTAAGCTGCACGCTGGATACGCTCGACGGCATTGCGGCTCACCTGGGCGTTCCCGCGCCCGTGCTGCTCGTGAAGGGCGCAAGCCTCGAACAGAACCCGTCCAACGTCCTGTTCATCTATCTTTGCAGCCGCTACATGAAGCTGCCAATGGACAAGTGCGAAGAGCTGACCGAACACATCCTGCGGATTGGAGATATTCTGGCGTCGGCACGCGAGGAAGAAGGTGCGGTTCGTGAATGAGATCGAAGGATTGCTCCACCGGCTCGGCATCGGCGTGCGCTACGTCGGCTTTCGCTATATGGCGGTCTGCATCGACCTGGCGGCGGTCGAGCCGGACCGGCTGCTCAATGTTTCGAAGCGCCTGTATCCCGAGGTCGCTCGCCGCTGCGGGCTTGACGACCCGATGCAGATCGAGCGCAACCTGCGGACGGTGATCCGTACCTGTTGGGATTACGGGAACCGTCCGCTTTTGAGCCTGTTGGCGGGGTACAACGTGATCGAAAAGCCGTCGTGCGTGGAATTTATCGACATCCTGTCGGGCTACATCCGACGCAATCGCCTGTCCGAGGAGGGCCCCGCGTCATAAAGGAAGCCGGCAAAAGAAAAATACGTCCCGCTGGCGGCAGGCTTCGGCCTGCCGCCTCAGCGTGTCGACAAAGTGGTGCACGCCACTTTGTCGAAATTACGGGTGTTTTTTTCGCTCCGCAAAACTGCGTTTTGCTACGGAAAAAGCCCCGCCCGCCCGGCAAAGCCGGGCGATACGATTACAGTCTTGCAGACGGCTTTTGGTTTGTCTGTCTTCGATGGATTTATCGACAATCTGTAGCGGCAGGCTTCGGCCTGCCGCCTTTCGGCGCGCGCAAGGCTCGGCGGCCTCTTCGCGGATTTGCGTGTTGATTCCTGGGGAGACATGTGGTATTATACTAAATGCTGCGTTACACGCCTTGCGCAAGACTATATGTTGTTGCCGGGGCGGCGCGATATTGGGGCAGGGGCGAAAGGAGAACAAAAGGTGAACGTAAGAAAAAGAAATGGCAAAGTGGTCGCATTTGACCGTGAGTTTATAGTGCGCGCCGTCACGCTGGCGGCCGCCGCGGCGGGGGAGCACGACGACGAGGCCGCGCAGCGCGTGGCGCAGGACGTGGAGACGCGCCTCGCGGCGGACGCCGGGCAGGCTGTGGACATCGAGACGATTCAGGACATGGTGGAGCAGGTGCTCTTCGAGCAGCAGCGCTTCCGCACGGCCAAGGCCTACATCCGTTACCGCATGGAAAAGGAAAAGGTCCGCGGCAAGGAGGAATGGCGGGACGGTCTGCTGAGCAAGGAATATCTGAGCCGCTACAAGCACGCACCCAACCCCATGGATCAACTGGGCTCGTTCGTCTATTCGCGCACCTATTCCCGCTACCTGCCCGCGCTCAACCGCCGCGAGTTCTGGTGGGAAACCGTGCGCCGCGCGGTGGAATACAACTGCTCGCTCGCGCCGACGAGCCGTGAAGAGGCCGAACGCCTGTACGACAACGTCTACCACCTGCGCCAGTTCCTCTCCGGCCGGACGCTCTGGGTGGGCAACACGCCCGTCTCGCAGGCGTACCCGCTGGCGAACTACAACTGCGCCTTTGAGGTGCTGGACGATTACCACGCCTTTCACGACCTGTTCTACCTGCTGATGGTCGGCAGCGGCGTGGGCGTGCGCGTCCTGAAGGACGACGCGGCAAAGCTGCCCAAGATTCGCACGAACGTGCAGATCATCCACAAGGCCTACGACCCCCGGCCGACGGATGAACGGCTGGAGTTCACCAACCTGACCTTCTCCACCGACACGGCGACGCTTTCCATCGGCGACTCCAAGGAGGGGTGGGCGCAGGCGCTCGAACACTACTTCGGCCTGCTGACGAACCGCGAGTACAACAAGCTGCGCAAGATCATCGTGGAGTACGACAGCATCCGCCCCCGCGGCGAGCGGCTCAAGGTGTTCGGCGGCACGGCCTCCGGCTACGAGTCGATGATGGCGATGCTGGATAAGATTCACAAGGTCATCACGGCGGCGGGCGCGCGCGACGGCGCGGCGCTCACCCAGCTTAAGCCGATCGACCTGCTGGACATCGCGAACATCATCGGGGAGAACGTCGTCTCCGGCGGGGTGCGCCGCACGTCTGAAATCGGCCTGATCGACCAGGACGACGAGGCCTGCGTCAAGGCCAAGAGCAACCTGTACCGGCAGGTGAACGGCCGGTGGGAGATCGACAAGAGCATCGCCCATCGCCAGATGAGCAACAACTCCATCTTTTACCGCAAAAAGCCCACGCGCGAGCAGCTTCATTGGCACCTGCAGCAGATGCGCTACAGCGGCGAGCCGGGCTGGATCAACGAGGAGGCGGGTTTAAAGCGCCGCCCGAACTTCTGCGGCTGCAACCCCTGCGGCGAAATCCTGCTGGACAGCCACGGCCTTTGCAACCTGACGACGGTGAACGTCATGGCGTTCGTGAAGGACGGCGTGCTGGACGAGGAAGCGCTGCTGGAGGCGCAGCGCCTTTCCGCCCGGGCAGGCTACCGCATGACCTGCCGCGAGCTGGAAATGCACGAATGGAACGCCGTGCAGCAGCGCGATCGGCTGCTGGGCTGCTCGATGACGGGCTGGCAGGACATGGTGAACGCCACGGGCCTCAGCCGGGAGGAGCAGGCGCGGCTGCTCGACCGTATGCGCGAGGCCGTTCACGACGCGGCGAACCGCATCGCGGATTCGCTCGGCCAGAAGCGCCCGCTGCTCATGACGACGGTGAAGCCGGAGGGCACGCTTTCGCTGCTGCCGACGGTTTCCAGCGGCGTGCACTACTCGCACGCGCCCTATTACATCCGCCGCGTGCGCATTTCCGCCTCCGACCCGCTGTGCAAGGTCTGCGAGGAGCTGGGTTATCCGGTCTTCCCGGAGGTCGGGCAGGACGCGGAAACCTGCAAGACCAAGGTGGTTGAATTCCCCGTCAAGGCGCCGGAGGGGCGCGTCAAGGCGGACGCCTCGGCCATCGAACAGCTTGAAAATTACAAGATGTTCATGACGCATTACGTGGACCACAACTGCTCCATCACCGTGCACGTGCGCGACAACGAATGGGAGCAGGTGGAGGAATGGGTCTTTAACAACTGGGACGACGTGGTTGCGCTCTCCTTCCTCAGCTACGACGACAGCTTCTACGAGCTGCTGCCGTACGAGGCGATCACGAAGGAGGAGTACGAGCGCCGCAAGGCGGAAATGCGCCCCTTCAACCCCTCGCTCATCTCCAAGTACGAGCACGAGGAAACGGAGCTGGACATCGGCCAGAGCGACTGCGCGAACGGCGTGTGCCCGATCCGATAAGAGACAAAACCGCTCCCCGGCGAACGAAGCCGGGGAGCGGTTTTGTCATGCGGGCGAACGGCGCCCGCGCTTTACTTGCTGGATTCGGGCGCGTGCGAATCCTCCACGACTGTAAAGACGTCCTCGATGGGCGCGCCGAAGACCTTCGCGATGTTCCAGGCCAGCACGAGCGAGGGATTGTAGCGCCCCTTTTCGAGGTTGCCGATCGTTTCCCGGCGGACGCCTACGCGCGCGGCCAATTCTTCCTGTTTCATGTTATAGCGCGCACGAAACTCGCGGATTCTGTTCTCAATCATCCCGCGCGCCCCAGCTTTCCCGAAACCCAAAGTAGGCGGAGGAGAGGGAGTAGACGACGACCGACACGGCCCAGCCGATCGACAGTCCGACGGCGAGCGCCTTGCCGGGCGCGGCGGAAAGCAGGGAGAGCAGCGTGGCCAGGGCCATGGCGAGCATGCCGAGAAAAAAGGCGCGCGCCGCAGAACGGTTCATGTACTCCACGAGCATCTCATCGGCGGGCACGAAGAAGTACATAAAGTCGCAGGCAAAGGCGAAAAAGGCGAGGAATGCTTTTTCGGGCGTGAACACGCCGATAAAGCCCAGCAGCGACAAGAAGCCGAGATACCCGTAGATGCTGCGTTTCATAAAAATGCCTCCTTGATGTGGTGAATTTTCAACTTTATGATAGAAATATACCACATTCAGAGAGGATTGTCAACTGCCGAGAGTTCGCCGGTTCAGTTTCCCACGCTGCCGGGCGCGCCCCCATCGAAGAAGAAGCCCTCCGCGATGCGAACGAACGTGTCGCCGCCATCGCCCCTGACGGCGTGCGCGCGGCTGCGCCAAATGACGGTCTTGCCGCCGACAGCGACCGACAGCGCGCGGCCGTCCTGTAGATGATAGACGATGGAGAGGATTGGAGCCTCCGCTTGCGGCGCGCCGGGCGTGTAGTTTAAAAAGCCCAGCATGTTCACGGCCATTTCGACATCCCCGGGCGCCGTGAGCACGCGCGTCTGCCGCGAAAGGCGCGCATCCGTGATCTCGACAGAGACGACGTCCGCCGCGTCGGGCACGCCCCACAGGGGGATGCCGCGCGCCAGAAAGAAAAGGATCGACGTAAGGAGAACGCTCAGCGCCACGGGCAGGGCGGTTTGCTTCAGGAATTTTTTCATGCGGGCAGCCTCCCAACGATTCAATGCGTCTGCGCGCAAGTATACCGCAGGCGGCGGTGGAAAGCAAGAACCCCCTTGCGCGGCGTTTCGGCCGAAGGATTTACATTTTCCCGCGTTTCGAGTACAATAGGGAAAACAAAAGCATGAGGTGCGATTCTATGAAGCGTATTTTTAGCCTGATTCTTGTGCTCGCGCTCGCGTTGCCCGCGCTTGCGCTGGCCGATTCCTCCGCGCGGGAGGAGATGATCGACGACATCCTCGCCCTGGCGGAGAAGAAGTTCGACGAGGCGGGCGGGCGCGCCCAGCGCGCGCAGTACTCCGGCGACATCTACATCTGCAAGAACTTCACGGTCTACCTCTTCCGGGAGGTCGCCTCCGCCTATCGCATGGAGGAGTTCCCGGACGTCGAGCTGGTGATCCCCAACAACAACCCCAAGGAGGAATGCAAGCCCTACGTCTACGGCGTGGAGTGGGAGGACGTGTCGCCGGAGGAGGGCAACCCCTTTTACGAGGCGGCGTCGTTCCGCTACGACAGCTCGCTCTCCAAGGCGGAAAACCGCGAGAACGCGCGGGCATTTCTGCAGCAGGTGCAGCGCGGCGATTACTTTCAGATGGCGGCCAACTACTATTACGGCGTGGGCGCGCACAGCATGATCTTCACCGCCGACTACGACCCGGAGACGGATCAGGTGCACTGGACGGATTCCAACATGAAGGGCAAGAAGGTCAAGGGTGAGCGCTACGCGTACGTGCAGTTCGACGCGGTGAAGGACATCGACTGGTTTGTGGACGCCTTCTGCCGCAAGAATTACGGCGCGACGATCTATCGCCTGCGCGACGACATCGTGAAGGCCGAGTAAATTCTCATGGAACGGAAACAGGACGCCCCGCGCAAGCTCGAGTGGCAAGCTTGCGCGGGGCGTCCTGCTATGGGCCTGTATCTACTTCTTCGGCGGCTCTGAGGGCTTTTCCGGCACCAGCAGGCGCAGGTTGGCGGCGCCTGCCGAGGCGAGCGCGGCGAGCACCTGAAGGAGCACGCGGCGCGTCTCCGGCGGAACGTGGCGCATCGCGCCCAGAATGCCCGCGGCGGTTTCTCCCCAATGCCGCGTGAGGTCGCTGAACGTCTCCGCATTTGTGGAGCGGAGGATTTGATAGAGCGTGTCGATGAAGACGCGGCGCTCCTCGTAGGTGCAGGCGTTCAGCCAGGCGTGAATGGTGCGGTTGGTGAAGCGGCTGGAACGGTTGACGTCCGCGCGGGTGAGAAAACTTGGCCCGCGCACCTGCCATAAAAAGGGGTTGTGCTGGAAGATGCCCATGCCGGAGCTCTGCACGACGGTGTAGCGGTCGTGATAGCCCATCAGCATGCCGATGACCGAGGATTCCGGGATGTAGGACTCGATGCGCCCGGAAAGCGCGTGGTAGCCCACGGCGGAAAGCGTGGCGTCGTCCAGCCCCGGTCCGTCGTCGCTGTAGACCTTGAGGATGCGCACGCGCACCTGCGGCGCGCAGTGCGCGCCCGAATAGAGCGCGAGGTTGCCGCCCTTGGAGTGGCCGCCGACGCGCAGGAAGCCGGGCAGCCGCTCCGCCGCGCGGTTCAGATAGGAGACGGCGTCGATCTGCGAGGGCACGGGGCTTTCAAAGGACATGTTAAAGTCCTCCTTCCAGCCCACGAGCGTCGCGTCCGTTCCGCGAAAGGCGATGAAGGCCGTGCCGTCGCACAGCTCGAAGGCGGCGGCGGCGAACTGCTTTTCGGCGGCTTCATCGAGGTTTTGCTCAAAGAAGCGGATGGTGACGTCCCGAAAGCGCGCGCTGCCCAGGAGCGCCTGCGCGAGCTCGTAGCGCTGCGCTTCCAGCGAATCGCCGCCTTTTTGCGGCGCGTCGCCCGATAGCGCCTCGATCGCCTCGAAGAGCGGGACGCTCTGCGCGGCCTTCGGCACCTTTTCGAGCTTTAGATGGACGAGCTGCGTGAAGATGATGTTGTCGATGGCGCAAAAGGGCGCTTGCAGAAACGTGAGGTCGCCGCGCCAGGCGACGTAATCGAGCATATTGCTCATACGCTGGCTTCCTTTCCGATGCGGAAATTAATCGTCTTCCTGCATGCGCTTCATTTCGTTCAGCGTGCCGATGCCCAGCGGCAGGGCCAGCAGGAGGGTAAACAGGTCCGCGACCGGCTGGCTCAGCAGCAGGCCCGTCAGACCGAACACGCGCGGCAGGATGAGGATGACGGGCAGGAAGAAGAGGCCCTGGCGCGCAGCGGCGAGCACGCTGGCGCGAAGCGACTTGCCGATGGTTTGTAGCATCATGTTGACCATCGTGATGTAGGCGACGAAGGGGAAGAGGATGCATTGCAGCCGCAGGGCGGACTGGCCGATCTGCACCACCGCGGGGTCGCCCTTGCGGAAGATTTCGATGACCTGCGGCGCGAAGACGATGCCGAGGGCGGACATGACCAGCAGGATGACGAACGAGATGCGCAGGCAGAAGAAGAAGGCCTCGCGCACGCGTCCGTAGAGCTTTGCGCCGTAATTAAAGCCGCACACCGGCTGAAAGCCCTGACCGAACCCGAGGACGGCGGACATGGCAAACTGCATCACGCGCGAGACGATGGACATGGCGGCGATGGCCGCGTCGCCGTAGGGGCCGGCGGCCAGGTTGAGCGCGATGGTGGCGACGCTGCCCAGCCCCTGACGGCAGAGGGAGGGGAAGCCGCCGCGGAGGATTTCGCGATAGCGGATTTTCGAGGGCTTGAACGCCTTCAAACGGATGGGAATGTTGCAGCCCCGGTACGTGCCCACGAGCAGCAGGCAGAAGCTGACGAACTGGCTGATGATCGTCGCCAGCGCCGCGCCCGCGACGCCCATGTGCAACCCGAAAATGAGCAGGGGATCGAGCGCGACGTTGATGACCGCGCCGGCGGCGATGCCGACCATGGCGTAGGCGGCGCTGCCCTGAAAGCGGAGCTGGTTGTTGAGCACCAGGGATGCGATCATGTAGGGCGAGCCGATCAGAATGTAGCGCGCGTAGTCCCGCGCGTAGGGCAGGATCGTGGGCGTCGCGCCCAGCGCCCGCACGAGCGGGTCCAAAAACAGAAGCCCCAGCACCATGACGGCAAAGCCCGTGATGAGCGCGGAGAAGAAGCCGGTTGAGGCCATGGCCTCCGCGCCCTCGGTGTCCTGCGCGCCGAGGCGGCGGGAAATGAAGTTGCCGGAGCCGTGGCCGAACGTGAAGCCCAACGCCTGAATGATGGCCATGAGGGAAAAGACGACGCCGACCGCGCCCGTCGCGCTGGTGCCGATGCGCCCGACGAAAAACGTGTCGGCCATGTTGTACAGCGAGGTCACCAGCATGCTGACGATGGTGGGCGCGGCAAGCCGGAGGACGAGCGGCGGAATGCGCTCGGTCGTCATGACGGAGAATTTCTCCTGCGGAGACTGCGGTGCTTTCAAGGGACCTTCCTTCTTCCTTTGCGTTTGACAACATTATATAGGAAAAATCAAAAAAGCGCAAAGAAGCTGCGAAACTTCTTTGCGCAGGCGCAGAGCGATAGAACGGGAAACGCGGGTTTGCGTCGGATTATGGCGGCGAGAAAGCCGCGACAACGTTAAAAACTTAGCAAAAATTTACCGAAACGATTGCGAATAAGTGCGTTTTCGTGTATAATAACCCGCACACTGAAACGGAGGGCGCAAAAGGTTGCCTTTACTTTTCGCATTTCGTATCGTATAATGAGTGTACATACCAAAGGCCAGGAGAGGTAAGAAGATGTTTAATATCGGATTGTCCGAGCTGATCCTGATCCTGCTGATTGCGTTCATCGTCGTGGGGCCCAAGGATTTGCCGAAGGTCGCGCGTGCGCTGGGCCGGTTTGTGAAGTACATCCGGTCGTTCATTCAGGAGGTGAAGGAAGAAACCGGCCTCCTGGAAGTGACGGAGGAGCTGAAGGAAACCGAGAAGGACATCAAGGATACGATGCGCCAAGCGGATGTGTCCGCAGACCTTCGCGAAGTCAGGCAGGATCTGAACAAGGATATAAGGCAGATAAAAAAGGACATCAAAAAGAAGTAATTCGGGGAGGGCATTTTCATGAGACTTGGAACGACGGAGATTATTCTGATTCTGGTGCTGGCGCTGGTGCTGTTCGGCGGCGGCAAGCTGGCGGGCGTCGGCAAGGCGCTGGGCCAGAGCATCAAGGACTTCAAGAAGGAAGTCAAGGACGACGACACCAAGAAGGAAGACGACAAGAAGGACGAAGAGAAGAAGGACGAGCCGCAGGCGTAAGCCGCGGCCCTTTTATCGGAGTGAAGCATGCAGGAAACGAATGGAACGAACGAGAACAAGGAAATAACCGAAAGCAAACAGCCGATACTGACGCATCTGCTGGCGCTTCGCAAGACGCTGGTGATCAGCTTTGCCGCGATCGCCGTCGCCTTTGTCGCCGTGTTTTACCTGTTTTGCACGCCGCTGATGGACTTCATCACCCGCCCGATCGTCGAGCGCGGGGTCGAAATCATCTACACGGCCGTGTCCGAGGCGCTGGTGACGCAGTTTAAGGTTTCGCTCATCGCCGCGGTGGTGGTGGCTTGTCCGGTCATCTTCTGGCAGATCTGGGAGTTTGTGAAGCCCGCGCTGTATCCCAACGAAAAGCGCCTGTTCAAGCGCCTGTTTTTTCTGGCGCTGCTGCTCTTCTTGATGGGCGTGGTCTTCTGCTACAAGGCGGTCTACATGCTGGCGATCGACTTTTTCCTCGTCGCGGGCGAAAACCTGGCGACGCCGATGCTTTCGATCGACAAGTACGTCAGCTTCCTGTTCGCGTTTATCCTGCCGTTCGGGCTCGTCTTTGAGCTCCCCGTCGCCATCTACATGATGACGCGCATCGGCTGGGTGAACTACGCGAAGCTGAAGAAGGCGCGCAAGTACGTGATCTTGGGCATCTTCGTGCTCGCGGCGATCCTGACGCCGCCGGACATCGTTTCGCAGGTGATGCTGGGCCTGCCGATGCTGCTCCTCTTCGAGGTCGGCGTGCAGGTTTCCCGCGTCGTCAAACCCAAGGAACGCTCGTAATAATAAAATAGTTGCCGCGCGATTCGCAGCGGGGGGATGAGATCCTCCAACGCTGAACCGCGCGGCTATTTTAATTTTTCAGGATTGTCTTTAGCATTATGGACGCCTGCTCGAACAGCGCGTCCCGGTTTTCCGGGGTGACACTTAGGCAGCAGACGTCCGGGCGCGCCAGAATCGCCTGTTTCAGCGGGTAATCGCCCTTTTGCAGCACGCCGAGCACCGGCTTGCCGCCATCGAAGCAGGAGAGCACCGCTTCTTCAAAGCATCGCGCATCGCGCTCAAGCTTGCCGAGCTCGTCCATCAGGATGACGGGCTGCGCGTCGCAAAGGGCGGCGCGCAGCGAGGCGGAGCCGATCTCCTCGAAGACGGGGAGCACGGGGATGCTGCGCCGCTGCGCGAGGCGCAAAGAGCAGGGGCAGTCGTTTTGATAGGGGTCGATCTGGGAAAAGCTGTGGAAAAGATAACCGCGGCGCTCGCCGTCCATCCGCCACAGGCGCGTCTCGTAGCCCGAGGGAGCGAGGTCAAAATCGCTCAGCAGGCGGCGCAGCAGGGTGGACTTTCCGACCTGTTTTTCGCCGGTGAGGAAGAGATGGCGTATCATCGCTTTCACCTGCGCATCGTGCGCCGGAAGTTGGCGCGCGTCTTCCAATAACTCGATTCGCGGCGTATGGTGGAAAGCAGGTCGCCGCCGAAGAACAGGATGACGTTGAGCAGCGAGAAGACGATGGATGCGCGCTCGAACCACGGGCCGACGATCAGATTCCAAGCGTACAGGAGCACGTCGAGCAGCGCCAGGTACTTGACCTTGACCGGCAGGAAGAAGAAGACCATCAGCTCGAAGTTGGGGTAGACGGCCGCAAACGCCAGAAAGAGAGAAAGGTTCAGGTAAGTGTTTGTCGCATAACCCGTGAGCGCGGCCGCGAGGATGTTGCCGAGGATGCCCACGAAGTAAAACATGTTGAACCGCGCCGTTCCCCAGTGGTTTTCCAGCGCGCTGCCGATCATCCAGTAGAAGTAGAGGCTGAAGATGATCCAGAAGTACGAGCTGTCCGGCGGCAGCAGCACGAAGGTCAAAAGACGCCAGATCTGCCCGCGCAGGACGAGGTTCATGTTCAGGGACAGGTACGACCCGAGGCGCAGGCCCGGCAGCAGAAAGTCCGCGAGAAACACGATCAGCATGCCGCCTACGACGTAATTCATCAGGTTGCGAATGGAGTGGCGGCGAAACCAACGCTCCATCGAGGTGAAAACTTTATTCATCCGCAGGATCCTTTCGTCCGTTTTATGTCAAGAGCTTATAGCAAACGGGGCGCGCGTGTCAAGGCTTTCCGCCTGAAAGCCGCGTCAAGGCGCGCAATCTGTCCGTTTTCCTCACCATGCGAGCACCGTACCCTCGGGATTCTCATCCGAAAAGACGATCACCTGCCCATAGCCGCTGAAACCGCCCACGTCGAACAGCTCCACGCCCGAGAAACACTCGCCATGGCAGCAAAGCACCACGTAGCGCTCCCCGGAGGCGCGGATTTCGACCGCCTCCGCGAGCGTTTCCGGCACAGGGGAGGGGAGGCGAAGCCGCGCGACGGGGAGCTTTCGCACCTGCGGCGCTTCGTTTCCCACGGAGCCTACGCAGAGCATCGAGCCCAACCCCTCAAACGCGCGCGACGCGGTGAGCAGCGCCCCTTCCTCCAGGCGGTTGTATTCCCGCGAGCAGGGGAACGTGCCGAGGGAAAGCGCGTCTGCGCCGGGAAATTGCAGCGCCGCCTGCGTGCGGCGTCCCCGATAGCGCGCGACGCCGTCCTCCAGCGACACGATGCCGTCTGGATTGAAGTGGAAGCGCTGCTCCGCCGCGTGGCGGCCCGGCGCGTGGAAGGCGTCGAAGAGCACGAACAGCCCGGCGCGCAGGAAGACGACCTTGCGCGAGACGAACGCGCCGGGATAGCCCAGGTGCGCGCCGCAGACGTAGTCCGCCGAGGGCGTAAACTTGTGCTGCCCCTTGACGCTGGGCGCGATGCGGCCGTACTCCCAGGTCGCGGTGCACTCGGTAAAGGGCAGTCCGTCGAGCAGCGTCACGTTGTGCGCGGCGGGCGATTTGAGCGAAAGGCGCAGCGGCGAGTCGACGTACGTGTACCGGCCGGGGTCGATCAGGATGTCTTCCCCGCCCGCGCTGAGGCTGACGTGCAGCGTATCCGCGTGGCCGTGACCGCTGCCCATGCAGCCGCAGTGAAAGCGCAGGTTGACCGCGCCCGCACCCAGGCCGCTTCGCAGCATGTAGTTGCCGCTGTCGGGGAGCGCGTCGCTGGGGTGGTCTGCGGGGAGCGGCACCAAGGCGTTCAGCTCCTGCTGCGCGCCTGCGCCGAGGTTCCAGACGGCCTCCGCCGGGAGCCTGCCGCTCGCGCGGGCGCGCAGCAGGCCGTCCTGGTAGAGCAGCGCCGCCTCGCACAGCAGGTCGCGCGCGTCGGTGTCGTCGGAGTCCGACTGGCAGGGAATCCGTCCGTCGCTCTTGACCCAGGCGCAAAGCGCGCGCGCCATCGCGTGCACGCGACGGTCCAGCGCATCGGGTACCGCGACGCCGTTTCGCCGGGCGATGAGCACGCTGTCCATCGCGCAGTGCAGCACCTCGCAGTGGTACATGGGGCTCTGTTCCCAGTGGGTGCCGTCGTCCATCACCTGCAGGGAAAGCTCGGCGCTCAGGCGGCGAAGCGCGGTTTGCACGTACGCGTCGTTCCCTAGGTAGATGCCCGTGAGCAGCAGGCCGTGGTCCTGCAGGACGCCCCAATTGCTCAGCCGCTGAAAGACGCCGCTCGCGCGCATCAGGTACGCGCCGTGCGCGGCGAGGAAACCGTCGATTCGGTCCGTCAGCGAGGGGGTGAGCGCCGCGCTGCCCGAAAAGAGCTCCAGCGCCTTGAGGTAGCTTTCGCAGCGGATGCCCGCTTCGATGGAGCGCCAGGTCGTCTGCTCACTTTCAGGCGTGAGCGGCGCGCGGGCCATGAAGTCCAGGGCGAGACGCGCGAACTGCTCCGCGTAGCGCGGGTCGCCCGAAAGGCGGTATGCGCGCCCCAGGGTCACCTGAAACGTATGGCGCGAAAAGGCGTAAACCCATTCGGGATCGCCGGCGGGGACGCGATCCCAGACGATCCCCTCCGGGAACGAAACGGGCTCGTGCGTGCGCTCCATCTCCCAATGCCCCCGGAACGTAAACGTGTTTTGGCAGATTTCATCCGCGAGGGCGAGGGTGTCCCGCGCTTCCCCGGGGTAATGGCGGGCGTAAAAGCGCGCCGCGGCGTCGGGGTCCGATAGCCAGCCTGTCATCTTTTCCATGGAGGACGCTCCTTTGTGTAGTGTGAGCCGGTCGTCGGCCTGGTATGCTCATTTCTTCACGAATATAGGAAAAACCTGCCTTATTCGAGATTTCGTCCGGCGCGTGAATTGCTTTTTTCCCCCGGCTTTGTTACAATAAGGAAAGCTTGAAAGAGGAACGGTGCAGCGAGGCATGAGTCAGCAGGTCACGAAAGGCAGGGGGGAGCGGCGCGGCAAATGCGCGCTCTGGTTTTGTACCCTGTTTTTGCTTTGCTGTTTTGCGCTTGCCGCCGTCGCCGCGCTCTATCCCGAGGCATCCGACGAGGGCGTCTATTCAAAGGGCGGCGTCACGCTGAACGCCGGGAACGCCTCGGAAGGCTATGTGATGCTAAAGCGCGAGAGCGCTAAGGAGCAGCGCGTGCGCATCGGGCAGGGAAAAAAGACGTTCACCTACCACCTGCGCGGCGACGGGGAGTACGAGGTCTTTCCGCTTCAACTGGGCAGCGGCAAGTACGACATCCGCGTCTACGAGCAGGTGAAGGGCACGCAGTACGCGCAGGTGTACTCCAAGACGGTGAGCGCCAAGATGGAGGATGAAAACAGGACGTTCCTGTATCCCAATCAGTACGTGTGGTACACGCCGCAATCCGAGGTGGTGGCGCTGGCCGGGCAGGTTTGCGAGGGCGCCGCGACGGACAGCGAAAAGCTGACGGCGATCTATACCTACGTCATCAAGCACGTATCGTACGATTACATTAAAATGGCGACGGTGCAGACCGGATACATGCCGGACGTGGACGACACCCTCGACACGGGAACGGGCATCTGCTTTGACATCGCCTCGCTCATGGCAGCGATGCTGCGCGTCGAGGGTGTGCCCACGCAGATCGCCATCGGAAGCGTTCAGGGCATGGCGCACGCCTGGAACCGGGTGTACCTGGACGGCAAGTGGAGCATCGTGGACGCGACGCTCGTGGCGATGAACTATACCAAGAAGATGACGGGGTCGGACTACAAGATGGAGCGTTATTACTGATCGAGGCTATTACCGATCGAGAAGGAAAGGCCGGGAATGGATATGGCAAAGAACAAGCCCCAAAAGCAGCTTTCCGCGCAGGATATTTCGCTGTTTTGCGACCAGATCGCCCTGGTGCTGCACGCGGGCATCGCGCTTTACGACGCGATGAGCATGCTGCGCGAGAGCTACGCGGGCACGGCGATGGAGTCAAAGATCGACGCGATCGACGCGAACATCCGCGAAACCGGTTCGCTGTACGAGGCGATGGAGAGTGCGGGCTGTTTCCCCTCCTACGCGGTGTACATGGTGCGCATCGGGGAGCGTTCCGGCAATCTGGAGTCGATCATGACCGCGCTTTCGGACTATTACGCCTGGGAGGACAAGGTGCGCGGCGCGATCCGCAACGCCGTGTTTTACCCGGCGATGCTCATCGCCATGATGGCGGCGGTCATCGTGGTGCTCATCACCAGCGTATTTCCCGTCTTTACGCAGGTATACGAAAGCCTCGGCGTCGGCCTGTCGCGCTCCTCTCAGATGGTGGTGGGGCTGTCGCTGGGGTTCGGGCGCGGGGTGCTGATCGTCGCGGTGGTGCTGGTGGCGGCGATCGCCGCCGTCGCGCTGCTGATGCGCTCCAACCGGCGGGCGCACGTCGCGGGCGTGCTGATGCGCGCGTTCCCGCCGGTGCGGCGCGCGCTGGACAAGATCGAAAGCGGGCGCGTAGCGCTCGCGCTCTCCATGCTGATGACCGGCGGGTATCCGCTGGAGGAAGCGCTCGTGATGGTGCAGGACGTGCTCACCGACCCCGCGGCGCGGGAGAAGGTGCGCCGCTGCTGCGAATCCATGGAGGCGGGCGCCCCCTTCGCGCAGGCGATGGAGGAGGCGAAGCTCTTCGAGCCGATGTACGTGCAGATGTGCCGCGTCGGCTTTGCGGCCGGGCAGATCGACAGCGTGATGAAGCGGCTGGCGGAGATTTACGACGAGGAGACGGACGCCGAAATCAGGCGGCTCGTCTCCTACATCGAGCCCGTGCTCGTCGCGGTGCTCTCCATCGTGGTGGGCGCGATTCTGCTGTCCGTCATGCTGCCGCTCATGAGCCTGATGTCCTCCATGATTTGAAACGAGGGAAGCGCGGATGAAAAGAGCAAAGAGGGGTAAACGCGGGCTGATCGTGACGGCGGCCGTCTGCGTGCTGAGCACCGCCGCGTTTGCGCTCGGCATATCCGGCGTATCGAGCAGCATGGGAGAGCAGCAGACGCAGATGCTGCAGCGCGCCATCGAGCGCGCGATCGTCACCTGCTATGCCATCGAGGGGCAGTACCCCCCGACGCTCGACTACATACGGGCGCATTACGGCGTCGTGATCGACGAGACGCGCTTCGACGTCTATTACGATGCGTTCGCTCAGAACGTCATGCCCTCCGTGAGCGTGACGCGAAGGGAGGATGCGCCGTGAGAAACAGAAGGGTGCAGACGGACGGCAGGCATATCTTCGGCGAACTGTTCGTCTTCCTGCTGCTGGGGATGTTCGCGGTCTTTTCGATGATGACGGTCGTCGTCGGGGCCAACGTCTACCGCTCGGTGGTGGAGGACACGGCGCTGGAGGGGCAGGCGGCGATACCGCTTTCCTACCTGGCCAACAAGATTCGCGGCATGGACGCGGCGGACGCGGTCAGCGTCGAGGCGGACGGGAAGGTCGGCCCGGTGCTCGTGCTGCGCGAGGCGTACGAGGGCGAAACCCTACAGACCAGCATCTTCGCGATGGACGGCGCGCTTTGGGAGCAGTACGGCTACGCGGAGGACGGCTTTGACCCGGAGCTCGCGGAGCGGCTGATGGACGTGGCGTCGTTCGGCGCGGAAAAGACGGAGGGCCAGATCGAGCTGTCGGTCTGTATGGCGAACGGAGACGCGGAGAGCCTGCACGTGACGCTGCGAAGCGAGCGCCGGGATCGCGCCGGCTGAAAGCAAAAGGAGGTGGGCTTGTGGACGAAAACAAGAATAAGGTGCTGCTGATGGAAATCGTCGTCGTGCTGCTGTTCTTTTCCGTCTCTGCGGTGACGACGCTGCAGCTTTTTGCGCGAGCGTCCATGATTGCCCACAGAAGCAGCGCGGAGGCGCGGGCGCTCATCCGCTGCGAGGACCTGGCGGAGCGGCTTAAAGCGCGCGAGGACCCGGGGGCGCTGCTGGACGAGGATGGGAACTGGCAGGCGGTGGAGAGGAGACCGGACGGGTTCTCCGCTCAAATGCCGCTGAGCAGCCGAATGGAGCCCGCACAGGAGGGAGAAGTTACCTATTATATGACCGTGTCCGGCCTGCGCGCGCAGGAGGCGGGCGGCACGCTGTGGGAAATGCGCGTGACGGCGCAGGACGCGCAGGGAAATAAGATGATCGACCTGCCGGTGGTCCGCTACGACGGCAAAGAGGAGGCGCGGCCGTGAAGGATACGCAGGAGTACCGCGTCGGAACCGGGGCGTCGCTCATGCTCATGATCGTCGTCGTTCTGATGCTGGCGGTGATGGGCATGCTGGCGCTGTCCGCCGCGCAGGCGGGCAGACGGCAGACGGATCAGAACATCAGGACCGTGACCGACACCTATGAGGCGGACGCGGCGGCGGAGCGCGCGCTCGCACGGATCGACGCGCTGCGGTGCGACGCGCAGGATTTGCAGGCGTTTCGAGATCAGGTGCTCGAAATGCAGACCGACGGTCTTGAAATCTCGTGGCTCTCGGAGGATGAACTGGAGCTTGTCCTGGGGATCGACGGGCAGCGGCAGCTTCGTGCGACCCTTCGCATCGGCCAAGGCGCGACCGAGGTGGCGGCCTGGCGGGTGGAACGGACGGACGAATGGGAGACGGAAGACAGCTTGGAGCTCTTTGACGGCACAGCGTTTTAAGGGATACGGAGGAATCGGCCATGGATCTGGAAGCCATTTTAAACCGTTCTGTGGATCAGGATGTTTCGGATATTTTTATCGTTCCCGGCGCGCCGGTGACCCTGAAGATGAAGGGGGAAATGACGCAGCTTTCGGACGAGCGCGTGATGCCGGCGGATACGGAGGAGATGCTTCGCCAGATTTACCGCATGGCGCAGGACCGCGACATGAGCCGCCTGCTGGAGACGGGCGACGACGACTTTTCCTTCTCGCTCAAGGGCGTCGGGCGCTTTCGCTGCAACGCCTTTAAACAGCGCGGTTCCCTGGCGGCCGTGCTGCGCGTGGTGGTCTTCGGCCTGCCGGATCCCAAGCTTCTGCACATCCCGCCGCAGGTGATCGAGCTGTACAAGGTGCGCCGGGGCATGGTGCTGGTGACGGGGCCCGCGGGCAGCGGCAAATCCACGACGCTGGTCTGTATCATCGACCGGATCAACCGGGAATTCCGCGATCATATCGTGACCATCGAGGACCCGATCGAATACCTGCATTCGCACAACCGGAGCATCGTCAGCCAGCGCGAAATCGAACACGACACCATCAGCTACGCGACGGCGCTGCGGGCGGCGCTGCGTCAGGCGCCCAACGTCATCCTGCTGGGCGAGATGCGGGATTACGAGACGATATCGACCGCCCTTACCGCGGCGGAAACGGGGCACACGCTCTATTCCACGCTGCACACCGTCGGCGCGGCGAAGACGATCGACCGCATCATCGACGTCTTTCCGGCCAATCAGCAGCAGCAGACCCGCATTCAGCTCTCCATGGTCCTGCAGGCCGTGGTCTCCCAGCAGCTCATCCCGACCGTGGACGGCTCGCTCGTCCCGGCCTTTGAAATCATGATCGTCAACAGCGCGGTGCAGAACCTGATCCGGGAAGGAAAGGTGCATCAGTTGGACAACGTCATCTACAGCGGGCAGGCCCAGGGCATGATGACGATGGACGGCGACATTTACCGCCTCTACCGCGAGGGCGTCATCTCCCGGGAGAACGCCATCCTTTATTCCATCAACGCGGACCAGATGCGAAAGCGCATCGTATAAAAAGCGTCGCCCGACGAGCCCCAAGGGCGCGCGCTGAACCCAAGAAGAACGTGAAGAAGGCGCAATGCATACCAATAAAGGTGTGCGCTGCGCCTTCTTGTTGTCATGATTGACATTCAAAACATTTGCTAAGGCCTCGAAAAAAGGGAAGACGCAGGCCGGTCTGCGCCGCGAGAAAACCGCCGCCGGAACCCGCAATTTTCTTCGCGCGCCCCCAAGCGGCAGGTGATTGCGATATGACGGCGAGTGTGATACAATAAACGATAAATGAATACAAAGGAGAAAATTACATGAAGAAATTAGGCGTGGCGTTGCTGCTAGTGGTGCTTCTGTTCACGATGGCGGGCTGTAAACAGAGCGAGCATGGGCTTGACCCGAAAAACCCCACGGTGGTGACGGCATGGCATTACTATAACGGCGCGCAGAAGGAGAGCTTTGACGCGCTGGTCAGCGCCTTCAACGATACCGTCGGCGCGGAAAAGGGCATCGTGGTCGTGGCGTACGGCCAGGGAAGCGTGAACGAGTTGCAGACGCAGGTGATGGATTCCATCGAAAAGCGCGTCGGCGCCCAGGAAACGCCGGACATCTTCGCCGCCTATGCGGATACGGCCTACGCGGTCAACGAAATCGGCAAGCTGGCGGACATTTCCGCCTATCTGACGAAAGAGGAGCAGGCGGCCTATATCGACGCATATATGGAAGAGGGCAGGCTGGAGGACGACAGCTCGCTGAAAATCTTCCCGGTCGCCAAGTCGACCGAGGCGCTCTACGTGAACAAGACGGCCTGGGACGTGTTCGCCGAAGAGACCCACGCGGACGAAGCGCTGCTCTCGACGTGGGAGGGCATAGCGGAGCTCGCGCGGATGTATTATGAATGGTCGGACGCGATGACGGCCGAGCCGAACGACGGCAAGGCTTTCTACGGCCGGGACGCGATGGCGAACTACATGCTGATCGGGAGCCTGCAGTTGGGGCAGGAAATGTTCGTGCGCAAGGACGGGAAGACCGAGATCACGCTCGAGCGCGAAGCGCTGCGCAGGCTTTGGGACTGCTATTACGTGCCGTATGTAAACGGGTACTTCACGGCGAGCGGCAGGTTCCGCTCCGACGACATGAAGACGGGCGACCTCATCGCCTACGTCGGCTCGACGCCGAGCTCCACGTACTTCCCCACCGAGGTCACGCGCGAGGACGGCAGCACCTACCCGATCGAAGGAAAGGTCTATCCGCTGCCCAACTTCGAGGGAACGGAGCCGGTCGCCGTGCAGCAGGGCGCGGGCATGGTGGTCGTTAAGTCGGACGAAACGCACGAATACGCCGCCGTCGAGTTCCTGAAGTGGTTCACGAAGGAGGAGCAGAACGTCGCGTTCAGCGTAGGCTCGGGCTATCTGCCGGTCACCAAGACCGCGAACGACTGGGCGAAGATCGACAAGGTCATCGAGGAGCAGTACGCGGACATGAACGTCATCCTGAAAAATTCCCTGCGCACCGGCATCGACACGGTGACGAAGTACCGGCTGTATACGCCGCGCCCCTTTGAAAACGGCGCGCAGGCGCGCAGCATCCTGGAAAACGCGCTCAACGATGCGGCGAAGCAGGCCCGCGCGCAGGTGCAGGCGCTACTCGAGCAGGGCATGACGCGCGAGGAGGCCGTCAAAGAATTTACGACGGATGCGTATTTTGACGCCTGGGCGGACGACTTGCAGGCCCAGATGGAAGCGCTGTAAAACCGTTGGGAAAGCCGGGTGAAGAGAATGGCGCGGCGCGTCCGTAAACGGACGATTTATCAGAAGATCGTCATCCCGATTCTGGGACTCCTGCTCGTGGAAGCACTTTTGTTTCCCGCGGTGTTCATCGAGGGTGGATTTCTCGCGCAGTTTGAACAAAACGCGTTCGACGTCCTGGCGGAACGGTCGGCGAACCGGAAGACCTACTTGGAGACGGAGATGCTCAACCGGTGGGCGGCCATCTCGGAGAGCGAGAGCAACGTCCTTCAGACGATCGACGATACGCTTTCGAGCCTGGGCGCCACCTACGCGGACATCGGGATCGACCCGAAGCTCAACGAAAAAATCGTGGAGGCTACGGCCGCCGAGCTCATTTACATGCTTCGCAAGCAGGGCGTTACGGATGCTTTCATCATCCTCGACGGTCCGGGCGTCAGCGCAAAGGAGGATTCCCGGGCGGGCCTCTACCTGCGCGACCTGGACCCGCTGACCTATTCCGTGAACAACGCCGACCTGATGCTCGAGCGCGGCATGCCCAACCTTTCCAAGCAGCTCGGCATCGCCCTGGACAGCTATTGGAGCGCGGCCTTCGAGTTTGACTTCGAGACGGAGCCCGAGCAGGAAAGCTACTTCTTCGCTCCCCTGCGCGCGGCCCAATCCGCGAGCGTAGCGGAGCGCACGGACAGCGCGAACTTCGGCTACTGGGGTCTGGGCATCACGCTGGACCCGATAGATGGAGCCGAGCTGCTCACCTACTCAATCCCCCTGATCGCTTCCGACGGAACAGTGCTGGGCGTCCTAGGCGTGTCCGTCTCCCAGCGCTTCCTCACGTCGCTGATGCAGTATAAGGAGCTGATCGAAAGCGGCGGCATGTACATGTTCGGCAGGCTTTCGGAGTCGGGCGAGCTGATCCCGGTGTTCGTCAACGGCCCTGCCTTCAAGTCGTACTTTGCGGAGGGCGAGGCGATTCCGCTCGTGAAGACGGCCTACGACGGCGTCTACGAGATGACCGGAAGCCGCGATCTGAACAGCGAGCGCTTTTACGTGAGCGTGCAGCCCTTCAAGCTTTACAACGTGAATACGCCCTTCGAGGCGGAGCAGATCGTGCTGGCGGGCGCCGCGCAGTCCCACCAGCTCATGGCCTTTTCCCGGCAGATCAAGCAGACGTTTACGATCATCACGATCGGTTCGCTCCTCGCCGGCCTGGTCGCGGCGCTCTTCGTGGGCCGCATTATCTCGGGGCCGATCCGCAAGCTGGTGACCCAGCTCAAAACCAGCGACCCGAACGGGCGGATATACCTGGAAAAGCTTCACATCGAGGAGATCGACGAGCTGACGATTTCGATCGAAAACCTCAGCGAGGCGGTGGCCGCCTCGGCCTCCAAGATCAGCAAGATCGTCGCGATGACGGGCGTGCATTTCGGCGTGTTTGAGCACCGGGCGGGCGAGGCGCGCGTCTATTGCAGCGACGGCTTTGCCGAGATGATCGGAACGGACTGGCAGGAGCCCTACGTATCGCTCGAAACCTTCGAGCAGGGGATGCGCCGCTTCAAGTCGCGCAGGTATGCCGATCAGGAGAACATCTACTGCCTGGAGAAGAAGGACGGCCTGCGCTACATCCGCCTGGCGGAGATCGTGGACGGAAACGGCCGTCTGGGCACGGTGACGGACGTGACGGGCGAGGTGGAGGAGAAGCGCAAGATCGAATACGAGCGCGACTTCGACGTGCTGACCGACCTGCTCAACCGGCGGGCGTTCTACGCGCGCGTCGGCCTGCTCTTCGCCCGGCCGGAGGATTTGAAGCACGCCTGCGTCATCATGTGGGATTTGGATAACCTCAAGTACATCAACGACACCTACGGGCACGAATGGGGCGACCGTTACATTCAGGCGTTTGCGAAGTGCCTGAAGAGCTTTGACGCGTTTCACGGCGGCATCGTGGCGCGCCGCTCGGGCGACGAGTTCTACACGTTCCTGAGCGGCTACGACAGCGAGCAGCGCATCCGGGAGATCATCCGCGAGGTGTGGGGCAAGATCGCGCACAGCTCGCTCGAGATGCCCGATGGTTCGCAGATTCGCCTGCGCGTTTCAGCGGGCGTGGCGTGGTATCCGGCGGATTCCCTCGCCCTCGACGAATTGATTCGCTTTGCGGATTTTGCGATGTATGCCAGCAAGCGGAACAAGAAGGGGACGATTTTAAACTTTAGCCGCACGATGTACCAGGAGGACCTGCTCGTCATCAACGGACCGGAGAAGCTCAGCGCCCTGATCGAGCAGCGCAGCGTCGGCTTCGCGCTGCAGCCGATCGTCAGCGCGCGCGACGGCGGCATCTACGGCTACGAGCTGCTCATGCGTCCCAAGGTGGAGGGGATTTCGAGCCCGTTGGACGTGCTCAAAATCGCGCGGGCGCACTCGAAGCTCTATCAAATCGAGGAGCTCAGCTGGTTTGAGGGGATGCGCGCCTTTGCTGCGCAGTGCGCGGCGGGCGCCGTCCCGGAGGACGCGCGCGTGTTCGTCAACTCCATCGCGTCGGAGAGCCTTTCGGACGCGGACTTTTGCCGTCTGCGCGAGATGTTCGGCGATCTGGTGGCGCGCGTCGTCATGGAGATCACGGAGGGCGAACCGCTCGAGCCGCAGCGAAACGGCCATAAGTGCGACATCGTCCGCCGGATGGGCGGGCTGATCGCGCTGGACGACTACGGTTCGGGATACTCCAGCGAAGCGCTGCTGCTCAGCGTAAAGCCGCAGATCGTAAAGATCGACATCGGGTTCATCCGCGGCATCCAGAACGATCCGGGCAAGCAGATGATCGTCGGCAACCTGATTCGTTATGCGCACGCGCAGGGAAGCACGGTCGTCGCGGAGGGCGTGGAGACGGACGCGGAGCTGGATCGGGTGATCGGCCTCGGCGTGGATTACCTGCAGGGGTACCGCATCGCCCGGCCGGCAGAAACCGCGCCGCGGGTGAGCGCGGAAGCGCTGCGCGCGATTGCGCGCGCCAATGGACGAAAAGAGGGGTAGCATGCGCTGGAACGCTGATTTGTACGACGGAAAGCATCGATTTGTCTCCGATTATGGCGGACGGATGCTGGAAAAACTGTCCGTAAGGCCGGGCATGCGCGTGCTGGATCTCGGCTGTGGAACGGGGATTCTCACAAAGCGCATCGCCGAGCTGGGCGCGGACGTCCTGGGCGTGGATGCATCCGAGCAGATGGTCGATACGGCCAGACGCAACTATCCGGAGCTTTCGTTTCTGTGCGCGGACGCGACGCGTCTTTCGTTTGAACAGGAATTCGACGCGGTGTTTTCCAACGCGGTGTTTCACTGGATCGCCGATCAACCGGCGCTTCTGCGCTGCGTGCGGGCCGCGCTGAAGCCGGGCGGCCGGATCGTCTGCGAGTTCGGCGCGGCCGGATGTCTGGATTCGGTCTACACGTCGTTCGCGCGCCAGTGCCTGCGATTGGGGCATCATTATAAGTCCGCGTTCTATTTCCCGACGGCGGAGGCGTACCGGCAGCTGCTGGAGGCGGCGAACCTCGTGGTAGAGGAAATCTTCGAGTACGACCGCCCGACGCCGCTGGAGGATGGCCGGAAGGGGCTTTCCAATCTGGTGCGCCAGTTTCTTGCGGACGACGTCTCAAAGCTTTCCGCGGGCCAGCGTCAGGCGCTTTTTGAGGGCATGGAGGCGGAGCTTGAAGATTCCCTCTGGGATGGGGAGCGCTGGATCGCGGATTATCGGCGGCTTCAGTTCACCGCGCGCCGGCCATAGGCCCTTGTGCGGATGCGGGCGGCGTGTTATACTGAAACGGAGCAGTAAATAAAGGAGAAATATTCGTGGCCGAAGAAAAAGCCGTTCATCCGCTTGCGGAAATGGACATAAGTGTTGAGGTTCAAAAGGCATTTACAGCCATGGGCTTTCGGGAGCTGACGCCGATTCAGGCGCGCTGCATCCCGATGATGATGCAGGGGCACGACGTCATCGCCATCGCGCCGACCGGCACGGGAAAGACGCTGGGCTTTGGCATTCCCATGCTCGAGTACGTCAATTTGCGCGACGACCGCGTGCAGGAGGTCGTGCTCGCGCCGACCCGCGAATTGGCG
>JAEXCG010000030.1 GCA_023402355.1 Bacillota bacterium
GCTCGGCGCAGCCGCACCACGCGCCGGGCATCGCGCGGCTGTGCCCGGGCGACGCGGTGAGCGTCGACACGGGCAAGCGCATCGACGGCTATTACAGCGACATGACGCGCACCGTCTTTTTCAGGCGCTGCTCCGCCCTGCAGCGCGAGGTCTACGAGGTCGTGCTGGAGGCGAACCGGGCGGCCATCGCGGCGGTGCGGCCCGGCGTTTTGATCGCCCAGATCGACCGGGCGGCGCGGGAGGTCATCGAGCGCGCGGGGTATGGCGAGCGCTACCCGCACCGCACCAGCCACGGCATCGGCATCGACTATCACGAGGAGCCGTTCGACGTAAACGGGCGGGACCTGCCGGTGGCGGAAAACATGTGCTTTTCCATCGAGCCGGGCGTCTACCTGCCCGGGCGGTTCGGCGTGCGCATCGAGGATTTGGTCTGCGTCACGAAGGACGGCTGCGAGCTGCTCACCCACCATCCCAAGGAGCTGCGCGTCGTCGATTGAGGCGCGGAATACAAAAAACGCCCCGCCGGGGGGAAGTATCCCCCGGCGGAGCGGTGTCTCTTGGGTTTAGTGGTGGAAGAGGCGGATGCCGGTGAAGGCCATCACCATGCCGTACTTGTCGCAGCACTCGATCACGGCGTCGTCGCGCACGGAGCCGCCGGGCTCCGCGACGTACTGAACGCCGCTCTTGTGCGCGCGCTCGATGTTGTCGGAGAACGGGAAGAAGGCGTCGGAGCCCAGCGTCACGCCCTGCAGGCGATCGAGCCACGCGCGCTTTTCCTCGCGGGTGAACACGGGCGGCTTTTCCTTGAAGATGTTTTGCCAGGCGCCGTCCGCCAGCACGTCCATGTACTCCTCGCCGATGTACACGTCGATGGCGTTGTCGCGGTCCGCGCGGCGGATGCCGTCCACAAAGGGCAGGTTCAAGACCTGCGGGGACTGGCGAAGGAACCAGTTGTCGGCCTTCTGCCCGGCAAGGCGCGTGCAGTGCACGCGGGACTGCTGGCCCGCGCCCACGCCGATGGCCTGACCGTCCTTTACGAAGCAAACGGAGTTGGACTGCGTGTACTTGAGCGTGATGAGCGCGATCTTCAGATCCCGCAGGGCCTCCGCAGGCAGGTCCTTGTTCTTCGTGACGACGTTGGAAAGCAGCGCGTCGTCGATGGGCAGTTCCTGGCGCCCCTGCTCGAACGTGACGCCGAAGACCTCCTTGTGCTCCAGCGGGGCGGGGCGGTACTGCTCGTCGATTTGAATGATGCAGTAGCTGCCGTTTTTCTTCTGGCGCAGGATGGAGAGCGCCTCCTGCGAATAGCCCGGGGCGATCACGCCGTCGGAAACCTCGCGCTTGATGATGGCGGCGGTGCTCGCGTCGCAGGGGTCGGAGAGCGCGATGAAGTCGCCGAAGGAGGACATGCGGTCCGCGCCGCGCGCGCGCGCGTAGGCGCAGGCCAGCGGCGAGAGGTCGCCCATGTCGTCCACCCAGTAGATCTTCCTGAGCGTGTCGCTCAGCGGCAGGCCCACCGCCGCGCCCGCGGGCGAGACGTGCTTAAACGAGGTGGCGGCGGGCAGGCCGGTCGCCTGCTTCAGCTCGCGCACGAGCTGCCAGCCGTTGAGCGCGTCCAGAAAGTTGATGTAGCCGGGCCTGCCGCCGAGGATTTCCACCGGCAGGTCGCCGCCGTCCGCGACGTAGATGCGCGAGGGCTTCTGGTTGGGGTTGCAGCCGTATTTCAGGGTGAATTCTTTCACGTGAAGTCTTCCTTTCTTCCTGTATCGAAGCGATTTGAAGCGGCGTCCCTCTGGGCCGGGCGGGAAGGGCTCATCGGTTCTTGTTGACGATGCGGCTCTCGTACGCGCCGGTCGCGATGTCGATGTAGCGCACGAAGAGGGAAACCTTGTTTTCCTCGTTCAGGCTGCGCCAGATGAGCTGCGTGAAATCGTCGATGCCGTTGGGGATGGCGACCGGCTTCGGCTCGCCCGCGAAGCTGGGCAGCGGGTCCCCGTCGTGCTGGTAGGTGTGGATGAAGTGGCCCTGCCCCGCGAGGCAGTCGCTGTAGGCGAAGGTGAAGCGGTTGCACTGCGCCGGGTTTCCGTCCGCGCTCTTGAGGATCGACAGCGCGTAGCTGAACGCGCCGTTTTCCACGTGCAGGACGCCGGAGATGCGCGGCGTGTAGTTGGGCGCGTCCGGCTCGAATTCGCGATCGCGCAGGGATTGCTCGAACGTGAGCTGCCTGTCCATGCCCTCGTAGATCGTATCCGTCTGGTCGCCGTTGGTGACGATCGTCTTGTTGCCGAGCACGCGCACCGGCGCGTAGATGATGAGGCTGGGGTCCTTCATCTTTGAAGGATCGAACGCCTGCGTGCGGATGCCCTCGCCCTCCTCGACGAAGACGCGGTTGCGGCTGTTTTCGCTGCGGCCCATGATGAAGTAGGCGGCCACGGCGGACCTTCCGTCCTCGGAGCGGCCGATGACGATGCCTCTGCCGGGATAGGCGTTTTCCTTCAGTTGCTGTTCGAGCGGCGTTTTCAAGCACCATTCCTCCTTAGATCTTTTCGGTGAAAGCGGCCCGGGCGCGGCGGCTGCTTTGAAATACGAAAAAAGCCGCACACGTATCCAAGCGTTTGCCCAGACGGTCGGCCTTTCCAAGGTTATACTCCCCGTGGTTCCTTCCACTTCCGTCAGTCGTATAACAGCTTCAACGTAGCATGAAATCGCCCAAATGTCAAGCGGGATTCGACAAAAAGGGCGGGCGGAGCGCGAGAAAAAGGGCCCGGCGCCAGGGAGGCGTCCGGGCCGCGGGGCGGGGGGAATTACTGCGCCAGGATGGCGTCGATGCGGGAGAGCTCCTCGGCCGTAAACCCGGCGTTTTGAAGGGCCGCCGCGTTTTCCACGATCTGCTCCGGACGGCTGGCGCCGATCAGCGCGGAGGTGACCACCTCGTCGCGCAGCACCCAGCACAGCGCCATCTGCGCGAGGCTCTGCCCGCGCGACAGGGCGATTTCGTTCAACTTTTCGATCTTCGCGACCTTTTCTCGCGTGATGTCGCTGGCGTGCAGGTAGCGCGGGTCGTGCGCGGCGCGGGAATCCGCCGGGATGCCCTTCAAATACTTGCTCGTGAGCAGGCCGTTTTGCAGCGGCGCGAAGGCGATGCAGCCGACCTTTTCGCTTCGCAGCACGTCGGTCAGGCCGCCCTCGATCCAGCGGTTGAACATGGAGTAGTTCGGCTGATGGATGAGGCAGGGCGTGCCCAGAGCCCGGAGCGCCTTCACCGCCTCGGCGGTCTGCTCGGCGCTGTAATTGGAAAGGCCGACGTAGAGCGCCTTGCCCGAGCGCACGATCTGGTCGAGCGCGCCCATCGTCTCCTCGATCGGGGTGTCGGGGTCGGGCCGGTGGTGGTAGAAGATGTCCACGTAGTCCAGGTGCATGCGCCGAAGGCTCTGGTCGAGGCTGGCGATCAGGTACTTGCGGCTGCCGTGGTCGCCGTAGGGGCCCTTCCACATGTCGTAGCCGGCCTTGGTCGAGATCACCAGCTCGTCGCGGTGGGGCTTCCAGTCGCGGTCCATGTGCACGCCGAAGTTCCGCTCCGCCTCGCCGTAGGGCGGGCCGTAGTTGTTGGCGAGGTCGAAATGGGTGATGCCGTTGTCAAAGGCGGTGCGCAGCAGGCTCTGCTGCACGCCGAAGGGCGTGATGTTGCCGAAGTTATGCCAGAGCCCCAGCGAGATCGCGGGGAGCATCAGGCCGCTGCGCCCGCAGCGGCGGTAAGGCATCGCGTCGTAGCGCGATTCGGCGGGAACGTACGTCATGTAAACGCCTCCTTGTGCTGATAGGTTTTATTATACAGGAAGTCCTCTTTTCCGGCCATCGCGTTTTCGACGAACCTTCGCGCAGAAACGCTTATTTTCCCGCGCGCGCCAAGGGGCGCTTAGGGAACAATTTACTAAACGCCGGGGCCCATGATGATTGATTCTGCACGTTTTCTGCGTCTTTTGCGCTTTTAGTGCGCGAAAATGCTTTGTATAATGAGTTCACATAAAGCTTGGCGCGGACGGCGGGGATTGCCAACAAATCGTGTAATTATTAGCATATGGAAAAGGGGTAGATCCATGAAAGCTTCGGGTGTCGCAAGGGCGAGCGGGCCGCTGCAAAAGTCGATGGGGCGGCGCATCTGGCATGCCGTCGTCGAATACCGCTATCTGCACCTGATGGTGCTGCCGGGCCTTTGCTTTTTCCTTCTTTTCAAGTACGTGCCGATGTACGGCATCCTCATCGCCTTTAAAAACTACAAGGGCGCGGCGGGCGGCTTTGCCGCGATCATGCAGTCCGACTGGGTGGGGCTCAAGAACTTCGAGGTCTTCTTCAAGTCGATTTACTGCAAGCGCGTCTTCGGCAACACGATCTACCTGAGCGTCCTGCGCCTGATCTTCAGCTTCCCCGCGCCGATCCTGCTGGCGCTGATGATCAACGAGATTCGCTCCACGTGGTTCAAGCGCACGGTGCAGACGGTGACCTACATGCCCTACTTCCTCTCGTGGGTCGTGGTGGCCGGGCTGCTCAACACGCTGCTCTCGCCCGACAGCGGCGCGGTGAACGCGCTCATCAAGCTGTGCGGGGGCCAGCCGGTCTACTTCCTGACGAGCAAGCAGTGGTTCCGCCCGATCCTCATCCTGAGCGAGATCTGGAAGAGCATCGGCTACGGCTCCATCGTGTACCTTGCGGCGATCACCAGCATCGACCAGGAGCAGTACGAGGCCGCGCGCGTGGACGGCGCGAACAAGCTCCAGCAGATCCTCCACATCACGCTGCCCGCCATCTCCGAGATCATCGCGATCATGCTCATTTTGCAGATCGGCAAGATGTTCGACGACAACTTCGACCAGATCTTCAACCTCTACAGCCCCTCGGTCTACGAGGTTTCCGACGTGTTTGAAACCTACATCTACAGAAACGGCATTCAGGAGTCCAAGTTCTCCTACACGGCCGCGGTCGGGCTGGTGAAGTCGGTGCTCGCGCTGGCGATGATCCTGTTCAGCAACCGCGCTTCCAAAAAGCTGGGCGCCGAAGGTCTGTTCTGAGAAGGGGAGGAAAGCATATGGCAGGCACGGTTACAAAGGGCGAGAAGACGTTTCTCGCCGTCAACGACGTCGTCATGGTGGTGCTGTGCGCGATCATGATCTACCCCATCCTCTTCGTGCTCGGGCGCTCGGTGACGCCGGAGTTCGAGCGCGCGCTGCACCCGCTGCGCCTGATTCCCCAGACGTTCGACTGGTCGGGCTACCGGTTCATCCTCTCCTCCGGGTCGAACATCATCAACTCCTACATGACCACGATCGCCCGCACGCTGATCGGCACGACGCTCAACATCGTCGTGACCACGCTGCTGGCCTACCCGCTCTCCAAGAAGTACTACCCGCCGCGTAAGGCCCTCACCGGCATGATCGTCTTCACCATGTGGTTTTCCGGCGGGCTGATCCCCAGCTTCCTGCTCAACAAGACCCTGGGGCTCATCAACAACTTCTGGGTGTACATCCTGCCCTCGATGGTCAACGCCTTCAACCTCATCATCATGCGCAACTTCTTCATGCAGATCCCCGATTCGCTGGAGGAATCCGCAAAGCTGGACGGCGCGAACGACCTGCACATCTTCTTTCGCATCTACCTGCCGCTTTCCACCGCGTCGATCGCGACGATCACGCTCTTTTACGCGGTGTATCACTGGAACATGTGGTTCGACTCCATGCTCTACATGAACAAGAAGGAAATGTGGACCATGCAGTACACCCTGCGCCAGCTCATCGACAGCGCCACCGTCGCGGACATCGCCACCGTCGGCTCCGCGATGGATAACATCCCCCCGGCGGAAACCGTTCGTATGTCAACCATCGTCATCGCCACGGTCCCGATCCTGTGCGTCTACCCGTTCCTGCAAAAGTACTTCGTCAAGGGCATGCTGGTGGGTTCGGTCAAGGGCTGAGGCAGCGATGGAAGCGAAAAGCGACATAAAAAGAGGAGGTACCCACATGAAAAAGGTTGTTTCCCTGGTACTGGCGGCGGTCATGGCGCTTGCGATGATCGCGGGCGCGGCGGCCGAGGACGCGGTGCAAACGGAGCCCGCCCGCTTCGTCATCCGCTCCAATTCCAACAAGGAAAACAAGACGGAAAACGACAAGATCAAGGCGCTGATCGAGGAAAAGTCGGGCATCGACTTCGAGGTCATCGTCGTGGCCGAGAACACCTGGGCAGAGAAGGTCAACGTCATGATCGCCGGCTCGGAGAAGTTCGACACCCTGAACCTGACCGCGAACAGCGGCGTCTGGTCCACCTACGCGGCCAACGGCGCGATCGTGCCCTACACGCAGGAGATGCTCGACACGTATCTGCCCAACGTGATGGCCATGATCCCCGAGGACGCCTGGATTCCCTGCAAGGACGCCGAGGGCAACGTCTGGGCGCTGCCGCGCCACGAGTCGTTCACGGCGGGCGGCGTGCCCTCCATCCGCACGGACTGGCTGGAAAAGCTGAACATGGAAATGCCCACCACGCTCCCCGAGCTGGAGGCGTACTTTGAGGGCGTGAAGACCCAGGACGTCAACGGCAACGGCGACCCGAACGACGAGTACGGCTACATTCCGTACTTCCAGAGCCTGTGGAACGGCCCGCTGCACGTCTACTACCTGGGCACCAAGGGCAACTGCGACAACGAGGACCGTTACCTGGCCGAGGACGGCACGGTGATGCCCTGGTACATGCACGAGAACGCCTGGGCGCTGGTTTCCAAGGGCGCGGAGTGGTACCAGAAGGGCTACATCAACCAGGACTACCTGACGATGACCAACGAGACCGCCAACGACATGGGCGCGACCGACCGCATCGGCATGTGCTCCGGCTGGTACAACATGGGCCTGCAGGGCACCTCCCGCCTGAAGGACGCGAACCCGGACAGCTCCTGCGCCTGGGCGGCGATTCCCAATTTCACCGACGCGCCCAGCGGCGTGGCCGCCTGGGGCGGAAACCCGACCTACATGGCCGAGGTCGCGCTCTCCGCGACCAGCACCGACCCGCAGTGGGCGCTCAAGCTGATCGACTGGATTTACGCCTCCGAGGAAAACTACATGCTCGCGACCTACGGCATCGAGGGCGACCACTACGTCCTGAGCGAGGACGGCAAGACGTTCACCCAGCCGGACGGCGCGACCGACCGCTACATGCTCGAATACCAGCTGCTCGAGTGGTACGACTACGACAAGTACCCGGAACCCTACTTCTCCGAGGACAACTGGCGCACCTACACCGCCTGGCAGATGCGCGAGCAGATCGACGCGGGCATTCAGGCGATCCCGAGCTTTGACTATTACGTGCCCTACGACCTGAACGGCACGGACGCGGAATACCTCACGAACGACGCCGACACGCTGATCAAGGAAGCGATGGAAAAGACGCTCGTGGGCGAGCTGACCGAGGACGAATGGAACCAGACCGTGCAGACCGCCTGGGAGATCGACGGCCAGATCCGCAGCGCCGTGTGGACGGAGCAGTACCACGCGTTCGTCGACTGACGGCGCGAAGGAAACAAAGCTTTCAGCGGGGGCCCATGGGCTCCGGGAAATGCGCCGGCCGCGTTTGACGCGGCCGGCCTTTTCGGATAAAACGGGACGACGGACGGAGGCCGGATATATGCTGCAGGTGGAAGACATCACGAAACGCTACGGGAATCATGAAGCCGTGCGCGGCGTCTCCTTCGAGGTGCGCAAGGGGCAGGTGACGGGCTTTCTGGGCCGGAACGGCGCGGGAAAGTCCACGACCCTGAACATCCTCGCGGGGTGCCTTGCGCCCACCTCGGGGCGCGTGCTCTTTTTGGGGCAGGACGCGCTGCGCCTTGGGGACGCCTATAAACAGGAGGTCGGCTACCTGCCGGAGATTCCGCCGCTCTATCCGGACCTGACGGTTCGGGAGTACCTGTCCTTCGTCTGCGGGCTCAAACGGGTCCGCCGGCGCGCGCGGGGGAGCCACGTCGAGGAGGTGTGCGCGCTGACGGGCCTTTTAGAGCAGCAGGGCAGGCTCATCCGCAATCTCTCGAAGGGGTACCGCCAGCGCGTCGGGCTCGCGCAGGCGCTCGTCGGCAATCCGGAGCTCATCATTCTGGACGAACCGACCGTGGGCCTCGACCCGCAGCAGATGGTGGACATCCGCCGCCTCGTGCGGGCGCTGGGGCGGGACCACGCGGTCCTCCTGTCCAGCCACATCCTGCACGAGATTCAGGACGTCTGCGACAGCGCCGTCATCATCAGAAAGGGACGGGTCGTCGCCGCGGGCGCCCTGGACGAGATCGCCGCGCGCCACCGCGAGGGCCACAGGCTCCGGGTGCGCGTGCAGGGCGCGGGCGCGAAGGCCGTGCTCGAGGCGCTGCCCGGGCTGCGGCGGCTTTCGCCCCTGCCCGCGCGCGAGCCGGACTGCCTGGACTTCCTCGTCGAGACGGAGGAGGACGTGGGCGGGCTGCTGGTGCGCTCGCTGCCTTTGGCGGGCTGCGGCCTGCGCATGCTGTACCCGATGGACGTGGAGCTGGAGGACATCTTCCTGCGGCTGACCGATGAGGAAGCGGAGGGATGAGGCGATGACGAGCGTTTTCTGGCGCGAGCTGAAGCAGTACTTTCTGACGCCCACGGGCTACGTCTTCACGGGCATCTTCTGGCTGCTCGGCGCCGCCTTCTTCTTCCTGTACAACGTGCTCGCCGCCTCGTCCGATTTGAGCGCGCTGTTTGGCAACATGTCGTACCTCTTCATGATGATCGTGCCGCTGCTCACGATGCGGCTGCTGAGCGAGGAGCGGAGGAGCCGCACGGTGCAGCTGCTCTACTGCGCGCCGACGAGCCTTGCCCGCGTCGTGCTGGGCAAGTTCCTCGCCGCCTGCGCGGTGCTGCTCGTCGCGCTCGCGGGCACGTTCCTCTACGTCGCGGTCATCGGCCGCTACGCGCGGGTGTACGCCGGGCTCGTCTTTTCAAACTACCTGGGCTTCTTTTTGCTGTGCGCCTGCTACATCGCCGTCGGCCTTTTGATGAGCGCCGTCACGGAGAGCCAGATCACGGCCGCCGTGCTCACGTTCGGGGCGAACATGCTGCTGCAGCTCCTGGAGATGATCGCGCCCACGCTGCACGTGCCCTACCTGCCGTTTTTGCCCGACCTTCTGGGCGCGCTGTCGCTCAGCGCCCGCTTTGCGGACTTTAAAAGCGGCATGATCAAGCCCGCGTCCGTCGCGTACTACGCCGGGTTCGTGGCGGTCGCGCTGGGGCTGACGGTCTACCTGATGGACAGGCGGCGCTGGAGCGGAAAGGGGGCGGCCTGAACGTGCCAAGGATGAAAAGGGGCCGCGCCGGGCGCGCGCTCTCGCTGCGCGCACTGATGAAGCTTCTCGCGCTCGTCCTGTCCGCGCTGCTCGTGTGCGCGGCGGTGAGCGCTCTGCAGCGGCGCTATTCCCTGCAAATCGACCTGACGCCGACGGCCATTACGCGGCTTAGCGAGCAGACGCTGACGGTCCTTGCGGGGACGGAGGAGCCGGTGCGCATGCACCTCGTCTTTCAGGCCGCGACGGCGTCCGACCTTCGCGGGACGCTGGAGGCGATCGCGGGGCAGTACGCGGCGAAGGGAAGGGAGCTTACGGTGGACACGATCGACCCGGTGACGGAGCCCAACCGCCTCGCCGCCTTCAGGACGGGGGACGGCGCGATCGCCGAGGGCTCGGTCGTCGTGACCAACGCGGACGAGAGCCGCTTCAAGGTCGTACACGCGCGCGAGATGTACGCGTACGCGCGCACGAAGTCCGGCGGCTACGCCCTCACGGGCGTGGATGCGGAGCAGAAGCTCACCTCCGCCGTCGCCTACGTGACGAGCGAGGACATGCCGCAGGTCCGCTTCCTGACGGGTCACGGCGAATTGTCCGCCGGGGACTGCGAAACGCTGGCCGCAAAGCTTTCGGCGGAGAACTACGAGGTGGCGGATTACGAGCTGCTCAAGGACCCGGCGCTTCAAAGCGGCGATGTATTGCTGATCCTGTCGCCCGCGCGCGACCTGACGGAGCAGGAGGAAGCGGCGCTTCTGCGCTGGCTGGAGGAGGACGGGCGGCTCTTCTTCGCCGTGGACGCGACGGCGGACATGGAGAAGCTGCCGCGCTTTGCGGAGCTCGCCGGGCGCTATTCGCTCTCGTTTGAGCCCGGCATCGTCGTGGAGGCGGAGACGGCGGCGGACAACTGGATGAACTCGCCGCTCTACCTCGCGCCGGACGTGAACCGGGACGCGGCCGCGCTTTCCAGCTTGGCGGCGGACCGGCGCGTCGTCCTGCCCGGCGCGCGCGCCGTCGCCGGGCCGCAGATTCCGCTGTCCGGCTACACGTACGAGGCGCTGCTGACGACCTCCGCGGGCGCGTACGTCAAGCGCACGGACAGCGAGGCGTTCACGCGCGAGGCGGGCGACCCGGCGGGCCGCTGGCAGCTGGCCGTATCGGTCGAGCGCGCGCAGGAGACGGGCAGGACGCGCGCCGTCTTCATCGGCTCCCTGTACACCGCGATGGACAGCAGCCTGCTCTATTCGACGTACAACCTGGATCTGATGGCGAGCGCGCTGTCCTGGCTTTCGGAGCGCGAGAGCGGCCTCTCGATCCCCGTGCGCGAGATCGCGCAGACCGGCATGGCGATTCCCAGCGCGGCGGCCGCGTGGCGCATCCTCGCGCTGACGCTGGCGCTTCCGGCCGCCGCGGCGCTCGCCGGCGTCGCGGTGCAGATCAGGAGGCGCAGAAGATGAAAGAAGAGAGAGAAGCCCCCCTGCTCCGCCCGGCGGCGGAGCTTCGCAGGCAGCTTCCGCGCCGCGGCCCGCGCGCGCCCCGAATCGCCGCCGCCCTGGTCGCGCTCTTCCTCGCGGCGAGCGCCGTGCTGCTGCTCCCCGCAAAGGAGCCGCTCCCCGTGGAGGGACCCGCGCGGGAGGCCGAAAGCGGCTTTACACAGCTCGTCCCGGAGGGCGCGGGCACGCCCGTGGCCGCGCGGGTCGAGGCGCGGGGAGAGACCTACACCCTGCGCGCGGGGGCGGACGGAGACTATTCGCTGGCGGAGGACGCGCTCCCCGTCGACGCGGCGGCCGCAAGGCGCGTGCTGGGCTGCGGGGCGTCGCTGCTCGCCCGACAGCGTATAAAGACGCAGGACGCGGCGGCCTTTGGGCTCGACCCGGCGGGGGTGACGGCGGCCTTTACCTACGCGGACGGGCGCACGCTGACGCTTCGCCTGGGCGACGCGCCCGCCACGGGCGAGGGGCGCTACGCACAGGTGGAGGGGGTTGACGGCGTCTACGTCGTCAACCGCGCGCTCTACGAGACGCTGAGCGCGGGCAGCGGCGCGCTGGCGGCGCTGCCGGACCTTTCGGCGTTCCGGGCGGAGACGCTCCTTGAGGCGACGGTCACCCCGCGAGGCGGGGAGACGGTGAGCGTGGCGCGCGTGACGGAGGCAAATCCCTTTAACGCCGTCGCCCAGTTGACGGAGCCCATCCGCTACCCGGCGAGCTCTGAGCGCGCGGCGGAGCTCTTCCTCGCGGTCTGCGGGCTGAAGGCCGAGGGCTACGCGGGGCGCGCGACGGGGCGGGAGGCGCTTTCGGCCTACGGGCTCGACGCGCCGCTCTTCACCCTGCGCCTGCTGGGCGCGGGCGGGGAGACCCTGGACGCGCAGGTCGGGGAGGCGGACGGCGCGCTGTACCTGCGCTTAGGCGGGGAAGACGCGGTCTACGCGCTCTCGCAGGACGCGGGGCGCATCCCCGAGATCGCGCGCGTGACCTATCTGGCGGAGCAGCTTCCGGGCCTCGTGTCGCTCGCGGAGGTGGAGGCGCTGACGCTCCGGCGCGGCGGGGAGACGCACACGCTCCGGGTGGAGCGGCCGCAGACGGGCGCGGCGGTCTACCGCGTGGACGGGGCGGCGGTGGAGATGGAGGAATTTCGCCCTTACTATCAGGCGGCGATCGGCCTGCTCATCGACCGCAGGCGGAGCGAGGGGCAGCAGCTCGGCGCCTGCCGCGCGTCGTTTACCTATACCTTTACGGACGGCACGGAGTGGACGCTTCGCTTTCTGAACTGCGGCGAAGCCTACGACGCGGTGGAGCGGGACGGCGAGGCCGCGTTCCTGATCGCCCGCCGGAAGGTGGACGCCGTCTTTGACCGATTTACGGAGGAGGAATGAGCGTGGACCGCATGACGCGCGTCCTTAGCGCCCTGCGGGACGAACCGGTGGACCGCCCGCCCGTGTGCTTCTGGCATCACTTTGGGGCCATCGGGCCCGAAGCGACCGTGCGGGAGCACGTGCGCTTTTACCGGGAGAGCGGGGAGGACATCCTGAAGATGATGTGCGACGAGTTCTTCATCTACCCCCTTCCCGAATCGCCGTCCGCGCAGGACCTGCTCTCGCTGCGCCCGCTGGGCAGGCAGAGCGCTTACATCTCCGGCCAGGTGGAGCGCGCCGCGCGCATCAACGAGGCGCTTGCGGGCGAGGCGTTCACCCTGTACAACGCCTTCTCGCCCTACGCCACGCTCAAGCACGCGCTCGGCGACGGGGAGAGCATGGCCCTGCTGCGCGCTAGCGAGCAGGCCGCGCTGCACGCGCTGGACGTCATCGCGGAGGACACCTGCCTGCTCATCGAGGGCATCCTGACGCAGACCGGCACGCGGGGTATGATGCTGCCCCTGCAGGGCGCGGAGCGGGGTCGCTTCACGCCGGAGGAGTACGCGCGGCTGATCGCGCCCAGCGACCGGCGCGTCGTCCTCTGCGCGGACGCGCTGTCGGACGCAAACCTGCTGCACCTGTGCGGCTGGGACGGCGTGCCCAACCAGCTTGACCTGTGGAAGGACTATCCGGGCCGCATCGTCAACTGGGCGGTGGGCGTGGAGGGGCTCAGCCTCGCGGCGGGGCGCGCGCTCTTCCCGGGCCGCGTGGTCATGGGCGGCTTTGACAATCGGGAGGGCGCGCTGCTGCACCGGGGAGAAAAGGAACGGATACGCGCGTTTACGCGCACGCTTTTGCGGGAGGCGGGCGCGGAGGGGCTTATCGTGGGCGCGGACTGCTCCCTGCCGCCGGACATCGACCCCGCGCGCATCCGCTGGGTGATCGAGGCGCTGGAAGAAGCCTGAAGATTTTGCTTGCCACATCGCGCGCTTTGGGCTATCATGGGGGAAAAGCTCAACCATACGGGAGGCGAATATCCTTTGAAAGAAGCACGCATGATCCTCGACCGCGATTACCGCATCGGCGAGGTCGATAAGCGCATTTACGGCTCGTTCCTGGAGCACCTGGGCCGGGCCATCTACACCGGCATCTACGAACCCGGCCATCCGCTCGCGGACGAGCAGGGCTTCCGGCTGGACGTGCTGGGCCTGGTACGAAAGCTCGGCGTGCCCATCGTGCGCTGGCCGGGCGGCAACTTCGTTTCCGGCTACAACTGGGAGGACGGCGTCGGCCCCAGGGAGAGCCGCCCCAAGCGCCTGGACATGGCGTGGTTTTCGACCGAAAGCAACGCGGTGGGCATTCACGAGTTCTGCGACTGGGCGAAGAAGGCGGACAGCAGCGTGATGATGGCGATCAACCTGGGCACGCGCGGGGTGGACGCGGCGCGGAACGTCGTGGAATACTGCAACCACCCGGGCGGCAGCTACTGGTCCGACCTGAGGCGGCAAAACGGCGCGGAGGAACCCTTCGGCGTGAAGCTCTGGTGCCTGGGCAACGAGATGGACGGCCCCTGGCAGATCGGCCACAAGACCGCGCAGGAGTACGCGCGCGTCGCCTCCGAGGCGGGCAAGATTATGAAGTGGATCGACCCGTCGATCGAGCTGGTGGCCTGCGGCTCGTCCAGCCTCACCATGCCCACGTTCGGCGATTGGGAGCGCACGGTGCTGGAGGAGGCGTACGACACGGTCGATTACGTGTCGCTGCACCAGTACTATGGAAACGCGGCGGGCGACACGTCCACGTATCTGGCGCAGAGCGTCAACATGGACGCGTTCATCCGCAGCGTCGTCAGCATCTGCGACGCCGTGCAGGGCAAAAAGCACGGGAAGAAGCGGATCAACCTCTCCTTTGACGAATGGAACGTCTGGTATCATTCAAACGGACGCGACCAGAGGTACTACGACAGCCGCGTGTGGCACGAGGCCCCGCCGCTGCTGGAGGACGACTACACCTTCGAGGACGCGCTGCTGGTGGGCAGCATGCTCATCACGCTTTTGCGCCACGCGGACCGCGTGAAGGTCGCCTGCCTGGCGCAGCTTGTGAACGTCATCGCGCCGATCATGACCCGCGCGGGCGGCGGCGCGTGGTGCCAGACGATCTTCTACCCCTTCATGCACGCCTCGCGCTACGGGCGCGGCACGGCCCTTCTGCCCGTGCTGAAGAGCCCGACCTACGAGACGAAGGAGCTGGGCGCGGTGCCCTGCGTGGACGCGGTGGCGGTCGAAAACGAAGCGGGCGGCGTGACGGTCTTCGCCGTGAACAAGGATCTGCATGAGGACATCGCCCTTGCCCTGGACCTGCGCGCCTTCCCGGACCTGCACGTGGCGGAGCACATCGTGCTCCACCACGACGACGTGGCCGCGAAGAACTCGCTGGAGCATCCGGACGCGGTCGCGCCCACGCAGGGCGCGGGCGGCGCGGTCGTGGACGGCAGGCTGACCGTGCAGCTCGGAAATCTCAGTTGGAACGTGATCCGGCTGGAGAAGAAGCCCCAATGACGCGATTCGCGGGCAGGCGCCTGCATAATGAAACACGGCGGCATGGCCCCAAAGCCATGCCGCCGTGTTTCGCTTATTTATCATTATAGGTTGCGATCCCGAATGTCCTCGACGAGGGCCCGGATGTGCTCGGCCTGACGCGGGGTGAGGCCCGTGACGTCCAGCATCAGGACGCCGTTCATCGAAGAGGCCTGACGTCCGAGCAGATCGTCGGTGCTCACCTCAAAAAAATCCGCGATTCTTTCCAGCATGTCCACCGACGGCATGATGTTGTCGTTTTCCCAGTTGCTGACGCTCTGCTTCGTCACGCCGAGCCTTTCCGCAAGCTGAACCTGCGTGAGCTCCCGCGACTGGCGCAGGTGGCGAAGCCGAGACGCAAACATACCGCCTCACTCCTTTTAATAGATAAAAAGATTATGGACGATTTGTTTGAAAAATAAAAATACTAGTATTGAAATATTTGACTAACGCTGCTATAATTAGGTAAGGAATAAAAAACATAAAGACGGAGAGCACATGGGCTTAAAAAAGATAAATGCAATGATTCTTTTTATGGCATTAGTGCTGTTTCTACCCCAATATAAAGTGGACGACAGCAAAAAGACTAATGATTTATTGAGTACTGATCATGTTATTGAAACCGCTATAGATAATTGCTATTTATGTGGAAGTAAATCCGATGAGTTAAAATCGATGAACTGGGGAGATAACAAGATTGCAGTTATAAGCGTGAACACATTTGAAATAATGCCAATTGAAATACCATTCTATAGTGACACAGAAGCAGAGATGATAAGCAAAAATCAATGCCTAACTATTAGAAGTTATAAAAGCAAAGGAGACGGCTTTTCTGGTAACATTACAGAAGTCCCAAGCAGAGGTTACGCCAGCGGAACTATTTACTTGTATGCAGATGAAACACTGAATTTAAAAAGTGTCGCTAATTTTTTATGTGAGAAATGCCAAGATAAGATTCTCTCAAATAGTTTTGGAGATGTTTGTCTTGGAATTGGTATTATAAGTTTTGAAAATAGAGAAATTCGTTTATTTACGAAGCATCTAGCGAGCTTTACAATTGGAGATTTTTTTGTTAGTTGCAATTTAAAGAAACAAGAAAAAAAGGACAGTTCACAAAGAATGGACATAGTTATCTTTTATTGCCCAATTCAATATGAAAAGGATACATGATATCAGTTTATTCGTGAGGTTACACAATAAAAATGTTAAAATGTGATGTTTAACAAAACAGCTGGAATCTAGCGCTATGGCCCGATTTCAGCTGTTTTAATTATTGATAAACGAGTTCTTGGTAATGAATATGAATACCCCGCGCGCCTTACGGCATCCTTTCGATCGCCTCCGTGAGCGCGCGGGCGTTTTCCTCCGCGGTGGCCCAACTGGTGACGACGCGGATGGCGGTGCGCCCGTCCGAAAGCCGCTCCCAGACCTGAAAACCGAAGTCGCGCTCCAAATACGCGATCTGCGCGTCCGTCAGGATGGGGAAGAGCTGGTTGGTGAGCGTCTCGACGAAGAAGGGGACGCCCCTTTGGAGGAGCGCGGCGCGGATGATCTGCGCCGTCTCGTTCGCGTGGCGGGCGAGGCGCAGGTACAGGCCGTCCTCCATCAGCACGTCGAACTGCTGGCCGACGACAAAGCCCTTGGCGAGCATGCCGCCCCGGTTCTTGATGAGGTAGCGGAAGTCGGCCTTGAGAGCGGGGTTTACGAGCACCATCGCCTCGCCGAGGAGCGCGCCGTTCTTCGTGCCGCCGATGTAAAAGGCGTCGCAGAGCCCGGGCAGGTCGGCAAAGCCCACGTCGCAGCCCTCGCTCGCGAGCGCCGCGCCCAGGCGCGCGCCGTCCATGTACAGGTACAGGCCGCACGCGTCGCAGGCCGCGCGCAGGGCGCGCAGCTCCGACAGGCTGTACACCGTGCCCAGCTCGGAGGCGTTGGAGATGAATACCGCGCGCGGGCGCACCATGTGCTCGTCCGTGTGGGCGGCGGCGACGCGGCGCACGGCCTGCGCGGTCAGCTTGCCGTCCTGCGCCGGGGCGGTTAATATCTTGTGGCCCGCGCCTTCGAGCGCGCCCGTCTCGTGCGTGTTGATGTGGCCGCAGTCCGCGCAGATGACGGCCTCGTGCGGGCGCAGGAAGGCGCTGAGCGCGATGAGGTTCGCGCTGGTGCCGCCGGCGAGCAGGTGCACGTCCGCGTCCGGACAGTCGATCAGCGCGCGAATCCGCTCGTGCGCGCGGAGCGAGATGTCGTCCAGCCCGTAGCCGCGCTGCTGGCACAGGTTGCCCTTCGCCATAGCCTCGAGGATGCGCGGGTGCGCGCCCTCGCTGTAATCGTTCAGAAACAAAATCATGAAATGCGCCTCTTTTCTCGCGTGAATCTGTCTGGCAGTTTAGCACAGGACGGGGAAAAACACAAGCGCGGGGGGCGCGTTACAGCGCAGCGATATACGGGTTTTTGTAGTCGCGCCCCGCGCAGACCACGGCCTCGCCCGTCGCGTTGTTGTAAAGGACCGACCACTGGGTGTCGCTGTCCGACGTCACGCCCTCAAAGGGCTGGCTCACGGCCTCAAGCAGCGCCATGCCCTCGTCTATCGTGAGCACGCCGCCTTTGTCTTCGAGCGTCTTTACGAGCAGGTCGTAGCGCTCCTGCCCCTTGCCCACGCCGTAATAGGCGGGCGTCTGCAAAAAGTTCGTGCAGGCCTGATAGGGCGTGTCCGCGGTAACGACGCTCATGACGTTGCCCTCGAACTCGACGACGGCGGAACGCCCCTGCGCGTCCGCAATTTGGAAGTGATAGCTGCTGCCTGCCGAGGCGTGCATGTCGTAGCGCGAGAGCAGGTCGATCGCCTCGTCCACGCTCGCGGCCTTGTCCAGCAAAAGACGCACCGCGGCGGTGGTGCTGATGGGCGTCTTGCCCGTCTCCTGCGTCGTCGGCTCGGTGGGGATGAGCAGCACGCCGACGCAGAGCCCCTTCTCGTTCACGCCGTCCAGCGGCGCGTAGGGCGCGGCCAGCAGGATGAAGGAGGAAAGCAGCGAATCCGGCAGCTTGCCCTCGCCGTAGCCTAAAAAGCCCATGTTGACCATCGAGAGGGAGGCGTAGCCGTCCTTCGGCTGCGTGCGCACGAGCAGCGCGGGCGAGTAGGACAGGTCGAAGTTGCGCCCGAAGATCGCCTCGCCCTCGGGGGTGACGGCGCTGAACGTAGAGCAGCCCAGGTCCGGTATGCTGAACGGCAGCGGGACGCCCTTGAGCAGCGTGCGGATGACGAAGGCGATCAGCTCTTCGTCGCTCGCGGAGCCCTCCGCCAGGTACTTGTCAAAGCCGTAGTCGGCCTGATAATCCATGGTGTACAGCGGGTAGTCGCGCTGCTTTTGAAGCGTCGTCAGCGTGCGCAGCTCTCCTCGAAACAGCGCGAGCAGGGCCGTCAGGGCGAGCGATAGCGCGAGCAGAACGCAGATCAGCAGGGTGCGCAGCGGGCGGCGGCGGGGCTTGGTTGCGGGGAATGTCATAAAGCCATCTCCTTTGATGTTCTGATATTTTGAAGTTCAATATAGTGGAGAGAAAGGATACCATAACGGGTACATTCTGTCAACCGCTATGAGTGGACGAAACAGACAAAATCTGTTATACTGTATGCAGCAAACCGATGATGCGGCTGCAGGCCGCGGCAAAAGAGGAGAGAACAAAGATGAACGCTACGCTGGTGATCATGGCGGCGGGCATGGGCTCGCGCTATGGCGGCAACAAGCAGGTGGACGCGATCGGACCGGGCGGAGAAATCCTGATGGAATACTCGATTTACGACGCGATCCGCGCGGGGTTTGACAAGGTGGTCTTCATCATCAAGCGCGAAATGCTGAGCATCGTGCGCGAGATGGTAGGCGATCGCATCGCGAAAAAGGTGAAGGTCGAATACGCGTTTCAGGATTTTTCTTCGCTCCCCGCGTTTTATCAGGTGCCCGCGGAGCGCACCAAGCCGTTCGGCACGGTGCACGCCATTCTGTGCGCGCGGGGCGTCGTGCACGAGCCCTTCGCGGTGCTCAACGCGGACGATTACTACGGCGTGCCGGCCTTTGCGTCCATGCACGACTGCCTGCAAAGCCTCGCGCCCACGGGCGAGGCGGCGATGGTCGGCTACCGCCTGTGCAACACGGTCTCCGAAAACGGCACGGTGACGCGCGGCGTCTGCTCGCTGCAAGGCGGCAAGCTGGCCGCGGTCAAGGAGACGTACAAGATTCGTCCCTTCCCGGACGGCACCATCCGCGATACCTCTAAGAGTGAGGAGGGCGTGGCGCTCGACCCGCAGGCGCTGGTTTCGATGAACTTCTGGGGCTTCACCCCGTGGATCTTCGAGGCGGCGGACGCATACTTCACCGCTTTCTTAAAGAGCCTTGCGGCGGACAGCGTAAAGGGCGAATGCCTGCTGCCGATCATGGTGGACGACCTGATGCGCGCGGGCAGGCTCTCAGTGCGCGTGCTTTCCACGGACGCGGTCTGGTTCGGCATCACCTACAAGGAAGATAAGCCCTGCGTCATGAACGCGCTGCGGGCGCTGCACGACGCGGGCGTGTACCCGAAGACGCTGAAAGCGTAAGCCGATTCGCCGGAAGCCGGGCTTCCGGCTTTCTTTTACGCGAAATCTTTGAGCAGGGGGGCGCGCGGGAGGGTTCCCGCCTATGGCATGAACAGGACGATCGGCATTTTGGCGCACGTGGACGCGGGCAAGACGACGCTGTCCGAACAAATTTTGTACCTTGCGGGCGTCCTGCGCGCGCCCGGCCGGGTGGACCATCAGGACGCTTTCATGGACGCGGACGCGCTGGAGCGCCGCCGGGGCATCACCATCTTTTCCGGGCAGGCGGTCTTCCGGCTGGGCGAAAACCAGTACACCCTGCTCGATACGCCCGGCCACGCGGACTTTTCCGCGGAGATGGAGCGCGCCCTGCAGGTGCTGGACGCGGCCATCCTGGTCGTAAGCTGCGTGGAGGGCGTGCAGAGCCACACGGAGACGGTCTGGCGGCTCGCGCGTCAGGCGGGGCTGCCGGTCATCTTCTTCCTGAACAAGACGGACCGGGAGGGCGCGGACGTTTCGCGCACGCTTTGCGGCATCCGCGCGCGGCTGACGGGCGACTGCGCGCTGCTGGACGCGGGCGCGGCCGAGGGGCGTTTTTCGCCGGAGGCGAAGGAGGAGATCGCCGCGCGCGACGAGGCGCTGCTGGAGGGCTACCTTGCGGGCACGGCCTCGGACGCGGACTTCCTGCGCGCGGCCCGGCGGGAGACGGCGCAGGGCCAGCTCTTCCCGGCCTTCGCGGGCGCGGCGCTCAGGGGCGAGGGCGTGCGGGAACTGCTGCGCGGGCTCGACGCGCTGCTGGGCGCAGGGGATGCACCGCAGCCCGGCGCGCCGTTTTCCGCGCGGGTCTTTCGCGTGCGCCGCGACGGACAGGGCACGCGGGTCGCGCACATGAAGGTGCTTTCAGGCTCGCTTTGCGTCAAGGACGAGGTCGAAAGCCTGACGCGCGCGGGAGAGCGGGTGCGCGAAAAGGTGCACGAGCTGCGCGTGTACAGCGGCGAAAAGTACCGCGTGGTGCAGCGGGCGCAGGCGGGGGACGTAGTCGCGGCGACGGGGCTGGAGACGCCCCTGCCGGGCGACCGCGTCGGCGACAGCCCCGCGCGCTCCCACTTCGACACGCGCCCGATGCTTCGCGCGCGCGTGCTGTTTTCCCCGCCGCTTTCAAAGGACGCGGTGCTTTCGGCGCTGCGGTCGCTGGAACAGGAGGATCCCGCGCTCTGCGTGGGCGCCGACCCGGACGCGGGCGATCTGGAGGTCAGCGTCATGGGCCCGATTCAGCTTGAGGTGCTCTCGGAGCTGCTGGAGACGCGCTTTCACATGCGCGTCGCCTTTGGCGAAAGCCGTATCCTCTACATGGAGACGATCGCGGAAGAGGCGGTCGGCATCGGGCACTACGAACCGCTGCGCCACTACGCGGAGGTGCGATTGCGCCTCGCGCCCGGGCCGCGTGGCAGCGGCATCACGTTTAGCAGCGTGTGCCCGGTGGACGTGCTCGCCCTGAACTGGCAGCGCCTCGTCCACACGCACGTGATGGAGCGCACGCACCGCGGCGTGCTGACGGGCGCGCCGCTGACGGACGTGCGCGTGACGCTGCTGTCGGGGCGCGGGCACCTCAAGCACACGGAGGGCGGCGACTTTCGCGAGGCGACCTACCGCGCGATCCGGCAGGGGCTGATGGGCGCGCGCTCCGTGCTGCTCGAGCCGATCTGCCGCTTCACCCTCACCGCGCCGGAGGAGTCGCTGGGCCGCGTCCTCTCCGACCTGACGCGCCTGCGCGCGGACTTTGACGCGCCGGAAAGCGCGGGCGGCCTCGTCACCCTGTCGGGCCTTTGCCCGGCGGCGACGTTTTTGCGCTACCCGCCGGAGTTCACGGCGGCGACGCGCGGGCGCGGGGCCGTGTCGTTCGCCCTGTCGCACTACGCGCCCTGCGCAAACGCCGACGAGGTGATCGCGTCGGCAGGCTACAACCCGCTCGCGAGCCTTTCGGATACGCCGGACTCCGTCTTTTGCAGCCACGGCGCGGGCTTCAACGTGAGCTGGCGGGAGGTGCCGAACTGGGCGCACTGCCCGCCGCCGGAGCGCGAGGCAAAGCCCTTCGTGCCGTGAGGGCGGAAAAAGGAGGACCCTGCATGAACGAATCCTTTTCGCAGACCGGGCTGGACAAATCTCTGCCGCACATCGGCGTCATCATGGAAAAGCGGGATACGGCGTCGTACCCGCGCTTTGAGCTGCCTCGGGGGTATCGCTTCGCCGCCTTTGCGCCGGGCTTTGAGGCGAAGTGGGCGCGCTTGCAGCATGCGGTCGGCCACGTCGATTCCTTGAAGGAGGCGGAGGACGTCTTTCGAGGCGAGTTCCTCCTGGGCCGCGGCACGGACTGGGCGCGCCCGCAAATGGCGGAGCAGCGGGACGCGCCGCCCGCCGCCTGCCCCTGCTACGAGGAAATGCGAAGGCGTCTGGTCTTCGTGCTGGACGCGGCGGGGGACGTCGTGGGCGCGGGCGCGCTCTGGCCGGGCCGCCACTTCGGTCAGGAGCGTCAGCGCCTGCATTGGATCGCCGTGCACCCGGAGCATCAGGGGCGCGGGATCGCCAAGGCGCTGGTGACGCGGCTGCTGGACCTGTTCAGCGAGCTGGGGTACGCGGGCTACGTCTACCTGACCTCGCAGACGTGGAGCTACCGCGCGCTTTCCCTCTACGCCGGGTTCGGCTTTAGGCCCTACCTCGGCGAGAAGCCGGAAAACTGGCTGTCCGTAAACCTCGCGTCGCAGGATCGGGAGCCCTGGGATTACGAAGCGAAGAACCGCGAGGCGTGGGCGATGATCCGTGAAAAGATCGAGGCCTATGAGCGGTCGCGGCGACCCTAAACGCAAGGGCTGAAAATAAGAATAGGAAGCGGACGGAGCTGCGCCTGAAATGCAGGCGCGGCCCCGTCCGCTTGGTTTCTTCGTCATTTGTAATCGAGCAGGATCGTGCCGTCCTCCCGCATGCGCACGGCCTCGCGATCCAGGTAGAGCGCGTCGATAGCCGAAAGAAACGCCTCCTTGCTCGCATAGCGGGGCCTGAAGCCCTCGAGCACGGCCTTGGCGCGCGCGCCGCCGTTCGCGAGCAGGCGATGCGCCGTGAGCAGCAGGATCTTTGCGGGCGCTACGCAGGCCATCTCCGGGTCCGCGATGCGGTAGTTGTCGCCGTGTCCCAGCCCCTGCGAGCCCTTGATGTAGGGGTGGACGACCGGCATCACGCAGCTCAGGTCGCCCATGTCCGTGCAGCCCGTGTCCCAAGTGTCGTCGCAGGCCGCCTCATGGGGGCCGAGCACCGCCTCCGCCGCCTCGCAGGCCGTGCGCGCGAGCGTGCGGTCGTTGAGCAGCGGGGAATAGCCGGGGCGGTCCTGCAAGCGGACGTGCGCGCCGAAGGCCGCCGCGCACCCGGCCATCGCGCGGTTGACGCGCTCGTTGGCGGCGCGGATGGCCTCCATCGTCGCGCCGCGCACGTAGCTTTCCACCACCACCGTGTCCGGGATGGCGTTGACCGCCTGCCCGCCCTTCGTGATGATGGGGTGAAAGCGGATGTGGTCCTCGTCCCGGAACGTCTCGCGCAGCGCGTTGGCCGCGGAGAGGGCCGCCGTCGCCGCGTACAGCGCGTTGATCCCCTCGTGCGGCGACCCGCCCGCGTGCGCGGCCACGCCCATGAACGTCATCTGCTTGGTGACGCAGCCGTTGCAGCCCTCCCCGACGAGCATCGCCGGGCCCTCGGTGTGGGCGCTGTTATGAATCATCATCGCCATGTCCACGCCGTCGAAGAAGCCGCGCGCGAGGAACTCCACCTTGCCGCCCAGGTAGCGGATCACGCCCTGCTGACGGAGCGCCTCGCGGTAGCCGATCTCGATGAGCTCCTCTGCGGGCACGACCATCAGGCGGATGGAGCCGCACAGCCCGTCCAGCGCGCCCGGTTCCCGCAGCGCAGCCGCCAGCCCGGCCATCGCGGCGCACTGCGCGCTGTGGCCGCAGGCATGCACCGCGCCCGTCTCGGGGTCCGCGTCCGGGTGGTTTTTGCAGATGAGCGAGTCGAGCTCCGCGAGCAGGGCCACCCTTGGGCCCGGAAGCCCCGTGTCCACGTCCGCGTAAAAGCCGGGGATGTCGCCCGCGCGCGTGAGGGCGTAGCCGAGAGATTCAAAGTGAGCGGCCATGTACCGGTCCGCCTCCCATTCGCGGTATCCGGTCTGCGGGTGGGCCCACAGAAAGTCCTGCGCGGCGAGGATGACGTCGCGGTGTTTGTCGGCGAGCGAGAGGAGATGCGCGTCCTGCATGGCAAAGGCCCCTTTTCCTGTTTTTGTGTCCATTATACCGCATCCCGCCTCCGCCGCAAAGGGGGAACCCGGCCTTTTGGGGAAGCGCAAAGCCCGTCGGCAGGAATTTGGGGGCGGGCGGCGAATGCAACAAAAAAGCGAATGGAAGACTTGGGGAGGAATGGACGATGAAGGATCGCTGTGAAGCCGTGCGCGCGCTGCTCGGGGCCAGGCCGCGCGCGGATCTGGGCTTTTTCCCGACGCCGCTGCACAGGCTTGGCCGCCTGTCGCAGATGCTGGGCGTGGAGCTGTACGTCAAGCGCGACGACTTTTCCGGAAGGAGCCTCTTTGGCGGCAACAAGGTGCGCAAGCTCGAATACCTGCTGGGCGACGCGTTGGCGAAGGGCTGCGACACGGTGTTTACCTACGGGGCGACGCAGTCCAACCACGCGATGCAGACCGTGACCGCCTGCCGCATGCTGGGGCTTGACCCGATCCTCTACCTCAACGCGTACGTGGAGCCGGACGCGCGCGACGTGCGCTCCAACATGCTGCTGGACGGCATTCTGGGCGCGGAGCTGCACGTCATCGAGGGGGAGGAGGGCGAGAGCGAGGCGGAAACCGAGGCGCGCTGCTTCGCGCTCGGCCGCGCGCACGCCGCAAGGCTCGAGGCGCAGGGCCGCCGCTGCTACGACATCCCCCTCGGCGGGGCGAGCGCCGTCGGGTCGGTGGGCTTTGTCGGCGGGTATCTGGAGCTGATCGAGCAGTGCGGCGCCCTCGGCATCGCGCCGGACTGCGTGTTCACCGCGACGGGCACGGGCGGAACCCTCGCGGGCCTCTGCGCGGGGCGCCGCCTGCTGGGCGGCCCGCGGATTCAGGCGATCGCCGTCAGCGCGAAGGACGCGGGGTACGAGGCGCGCTGCGCCGCGCTCGCGACCGAAACCCTGCGCTGCCTGGGCAGCGGCGAGACGGTCGGCGCGGACGAAATCCGCGTGGACCGCGGCTACTTCGCGCCGGGCTACGAGCAGCCGAACGAGGCGGCCACCGAGGCGATTCGCCTGCTCGCGCGCACGGAGGGGCTGCTGGTGGACCCCGTCTACACGGGCAAGGCATTTGCGGGGCTGCTGGACTACGTGCGCTCGGGCAAGGTGGCGGCGGGCGGCACGGTGGTCTTCTGGCACACGGGCGGCGCGACGGCGCTGTTCGCGGAGCGTGAGATCCTGGGCGCGTTGGCGGATTAAACCCAAATAGACGAGAACGGAGGGCTTTTCCATGCTGTATCCATCGATGACGCAAAGCAGGCTGGTCTTCAGCCTGGACGGCATTTGGGATTTTCAACTGGACGACGGGCTTTCGGCGCAGGAGGGCTGGGCGGGAAGGCGGCTTCCATGCCCGCGCGCCATGGCGGTGCCCAGCGCGTACAACGACCTGTACGAGGGGCGCGATTTTCGCGAGCACGTGGGCAACCTCTGCTACCAGCGCACGTTCGAGATGCCCGCGCTTTTGCCGGGGCAAAGGGCGCTGCTGCGCTTTGGCAGCGTGACCCATCAGGCGAGCGTGTACGTGAACGGCGCGCTCGTGGCGCGGCACAGGGGCGGCTTTCTGCCCTTCGAGGCGGACGTGACGGCCGCGGCGCGTCCGGGCGAGAACCTGCTGAGCGTGCTGGTGAACAACGTCGTGGACGAGACGACGCTGCCCGCGGGGCGGATGACCACGCGCCACGTGGAGGGGCTGCCGGATAAGCCCCTCGACCTGCCGAACTTCGACTTTTTCAACTACAGCGGCATCATGCGCCCGGTCAAGCTGATGGTCGTGCCCGGCGTTCGCATCACGGACGTCGCCATCGTCGCGCACGCGGACGGGCAGCTTTCCTGCCGCGTGGAGACGTCGGGGACGGGCGAAATCTCCGCAAGCGTGCTGGACGGCACGGGGCGGCAGCTCGCCGCGTTTTCCGGCGCGGCGTTTGAAGGCCGGGTGGAGGGCGTCACGCCCTGGTCGCCCGAGCACCCGGCGCTCTATCGCCTGGCGGTGCGCCTGGACGGAGCGGACGGCGTGGACGTGTACGAGGAGCCGTTCGGCTTTCGCGACGTGACGATTGAAAACTGCCGCGTCTGCCTGAACGGACGACCCGTGTACCTCAAGGGCTTTGGCAAGCACGAGGACAGCCCGGTGAACGGGCGCGGGTTCAACGAGGCGTACAACGTGAAGGACGTCGCCCTGCTCAAATGGCTGCATGCGAACTCCTTCCGCACCAGCCACTACCCCTACAGCGAGGAAATGCTGCGCCTGTGCGACCGGGAGGGCATCCTCGTGATCGCGGAGACGCCCGCCGTCGGGCTGCACACCGGCTTTTCGGCCGTGGGCCTGCTGGGCGGCGAGCCGAACGGCACCTGGAAGACGATGAAGACGGCGGCGCACCACCGGGACGTGATCGGCGAGATGATCGCGCGCGACAAGAACCACCCGTGCGTGGTGATGTGGAGCGTGGCGAACGAGCCCGCGAGCGAGGAAGAGGGGGCCAGGGAGTACTTCGAGCCGCTGACGAATCTGGCGCGCGCCCTCGACCCGCAGCGCCGCCCGGTCACGATCGTGACCTACGGCGGCTCCACGCCGGAGACCTGCAAGGTCGCGGAGCTGTGCGACGTGCTGGTGCTCAACCGTTATCGCGGCTGGTACGACACGGCGGGCGACCTGCCCGCGGCGGCCAAGCTGTTGGAGGACGAGCTGCTCGGCTTCCACAGGCGCTGTCCCGACAAGCCGATCATGCTGGGCGAGTACGGCGCGGACACGGTTGCGGGCCTGCACGACGCGACGCCCAGCCTTTTCAGCGAGGAGTATCAGGCAGCGTTTTTGAAGGCTTACGGCGAGGTGTTCGACCGGCTGCCGTTCATCACGGGCGAGCACGTGTGGAACTTCGCGGACTTTGCGACCGCGGAGAACATCATGCGCGTGGGCGGCAACCGAAAGGGCGTCTTTACGCGCGAACGCAGGCCCAAGATGGCGGCGCACTTCCTGCGCGAGCGCTGGGAAAAGAAATAAAGGGAACATGCAAAAATCGCTGCCGGCGAATCGCTGCCGGCAGCGATTTTTGTAGACGGATTGGTGGCGGGGGGCTTGTCTTGACGATGAACGAGAAGGGAAGCTGCTGCGCTGTTCAGACCTTACTGTCGATCTATGTCCAGAGCGTACTTTTTGCTGCCGGTTTGCCCGGTCAGCCTTTTTAGCATCGTATCCCTGAATAGGTCATGAACGTCCTCTCAAGGTATAAACCACCAGCCTTGACCATCGATATACCCATTTCGCAGCATGAATGGCTTTACGATGAAGTGCCGCCCGATTCCCTGGATGACGTGTTGGGCCCGTTGCTCCTGATTTTCCCGGCATAATATGTCGACAATTGCGGTATACAGCTCCTCTGACAAGGCGTCCCATGAATCAAGCGCTTCCTGAAGCCATGGATCGTTAACCTCGTCCGCCTCGTGACAGAGCAACCCTATCTTGTTATGGACAGCGGCATAGGCATGGGCTAGGCTGCGCTCCTCAGCGTGCGCATTAAGCCAGCAATGAAGATCCTGTGGCATGAAACCTTCATAAGGCGGTGATGTTAATACATTGTAAGGCTGGACGGACATACCCATGATATACATTTTGAAGCCTTGTTTGAGTGCTGAGGCGAGCACATTAAGTTAAAGCAATTATAACCTATTGAATTTCATGATGCAATAGGGTGATTTGAAGCAAGGTATGTATATGCTGATAAAAATATAAAGAACGGGATGTTTATTGTTTGGATAAGAGAGGTGCAAAACATCTTTGAACGCCGTTTTGCGCAGAAAATCGAGTGCTTTTAGTCCCCATACGCATTATATGGTTTAACCTGCGACCTTAAAAAGTGTGTTATTTTGCGTGTTGTTTATCTTCGGGAAAAAGAAAAGGGGCTGTCAAGCTAGCGTTTTCTAGCTTGACAGTTTCTTTTTAGGTTATTTCGTTTTCTCAGGAAGGTTTTGTTGGAGAATAAGGCGATTAGGCTAACCCTAATAAGCCCCATTGCTTTATTG
>JAEXCG010000145.1 GCA_023402355.1 Bacillota bacterium
ATGAGGCTGAGCCGGTGGCGCAGGTTCGTAAGGCCCACGTGGTGCTCCTGATAGATGTCCCCCGGAAGCCGGTTGATCTGCGCGAGCACGTCCGGCGGGAAGCCGCCGCCGTTGTCGTGCACGGCGATGTCCAGGTAGCGCTCGTCCTCCGCCTCCAGCAGCACGGCGCGCACCGTGACGGCGAGCCTGCGGTCCGGCTTCCACTGGTGCTTGACCGCGTTTTCCACGAACGACTCCACCGAAAAGGGCGGGATGCGCAGGTCCAGCAGCGCCTCGTCCACGCTGATTTCGCACGTGGGCGGCATGGCGCGGCTCATCTGCTGGATGCGCATGTAGTCCTGGACGAAGCGCAGCTCCTCGCGCAGCGTCACGGTCTTGAGGTTGTCGCGGAAGAGGTAGCGGATGTAATCGGAGATGGAGAGGATCATCTCCTGCGCCTGCTGGTAGCGGCCGAGCTGCGTGCAGGCGTACACGCTCTTGAGGCAGTTGAGGAAGAAGTGCGGGCGAAGCTGCAAATGCAGGTATTGCAGCTCGATGCGCTGGCGGTCGATCTCGCGCTCGTAGGCCTCGATCTTGAGCGTGCGGATCTGGGCCATCATGTCGTTGAACGTTTCCTTAACCTGCGCCAGCTCGCGCGTGGGGTAGTCGAGGGTGATCTGCGTCTGCAATTCGCCGCGCTTGATGCGCTCCATGGCCTCGGTCAGGTCGCTCAGCGGGCGGCCCAGGTAGCGGCGCACCCACCAGCGCGAGAGGGGGATCACCCCCGCCGCCAGCAGGGAAAGCGCCAGCAATCCGACCTGCACGGGCGTGAGCCCGTCCCAGTACCCCGCGTTCGACACGCTGAGCACCACCAGCGCGGGCGCGCGAGAGAGCCGCTCGGAGACGGTCAGATAGCGCGCGTCCCGCCCGGTGAAGGCGTAGGCCTCCTCCCCGGTCTCCACGCGCACGGCCTCGCGCGCCGCCCAGTCGGCGTCCGTGAGGGCGCTGCCCGCCTCGTCCGCGTAAAAGACGCGGTAGGCGTCCTGCGTCACGGTGAGCAGGCGCTCAAAGTCGCAGAGCGCGACCATGTAAGCCCCGGCGTTGCCGAAGCAGCAGGAGAGCATCGGGCGGCCGCCCACCGAAACGACCCGCCACCTGCCCGGATTTTCCTTCCATTCGTCCCCCGCGCGCACGGCCCTGCGCATTTCCTCGCGCTGGGCGTAGGTGTACGCGCCGCTCGCGAAGCGCTCCGCCCACGCGCCGTCCGGCTCGCTGTACAGGAAGACCGCGCCCAGGGGCGAAAAGGCGTTCATCGCCGTCTCCATCCGCTGGGTGATCGCGTAGGTGGCGAGGTGGACGGCAAGCTCGCTCTCCCCGCCGCCCATGACGCTGAACTCCGGCTCGATGTAGACGATACCGGAGAGGAAGCGTTCGATCATCTCCAGGTTTTCGTCGATCTGCTCCGCCCACTGCGAGACGACGCGCCGGTTGGACTCCGCCACCAGCCGGTTGGACACGCTGATCGAGTACAGGCTGCCAAAGAGCAGCAGGGCGATGAGCGGCAGTACCGTCGCGGCGAGCACCAGCGACGCGCCGTCCACAAACGCCCTGTTCTTCCGTTCCTTCGTCCGCCGCATACGCCGACCCCCGCACATTTTGTCATCTTTTTGTTATTCGCGGCGAACCGTTGGTTCTCCTTTTTCGCGCCCGGCCGCAAAAAGGAAAAAGGGCGGCCCTGCCGCCCCCAGCGTGCCTGCAAGGCAGCGTACGCCGCTTTGCCGTGTTTTAACCCCGCAGGAGCGTCTCCAGGTCCGCCACGGACACGTCCATGCGCCTGGAGGTTTCCTCCATCGACATCCCGGAATCGAGGAAGCGCTCGACGACCTTCCTTATGTTCTCGCCCACCTCGATGATGTGGCCGTCCGGGTCGTAAAAGCGCACGGAGCGCTGGCCCCATCCGGCCTCTTTGACGCCGCCGCCGATGTACCGGATGTCGCCGCGCCGCGCCAGCTTCGCGATAAAGTCGTCAAAGCGGTCCTCCTCAAAGTACAGCTCCATGTTATGCGATCTTTGAACCATGCTCTCCTTGGGGATGTCCAGCAGGGCGTCGAACTCCTGCTGAAGCGACAGGCCCCCAAAGGAGACGTTGATGCCGTAATCCTGATACACCGTAAGGCCGAACAAATCCTGATAGAACGCTTTGGATCGGTTCACGTCCTTCACGGCGATGCATACGCCCTCGTACTTCATGTTGCCTCCATTTCATCGTTTCCTTCACGGGTTTTGCGCTTCCAGCAGCGCCCTCGCGATGTCCTCTAAGCTTCCGACGATACGGTTTACCTGTGGAAGCCAGTAGAACGCCGACGTGTTTTCGTCGCATTTGAAAAACGTGTCGTCGTCGTGGCACAGGTACACCCGCTTGCCTAAGGCGAGCGCCATCCCGAGCTCCGCGTGCGTGCCCCTGCCCCGCGGGGTCAGCACGATGACGGCGTCGGAGCGCCTCACCCCTTCGAGCTCCCTTTCGCCGATGGACCGCAGCGTGTCCAGGTCGATTTCCTGCCCCGTGCAGTGCACGGTCCAATCGTAGGACTGCTCCCAGCCCGCGGCCTTCAGCAGCCGCGAAAGCGCCCGCACCCGCCCGACGTTTTGAAGGCTCGAAGAGATGTAGAACTTCACGCTTTAGCCCTCCTCACGGCGTCGTCTTTTACGCCCATTTTAACAGATGCGCCGCATAAAATCCATCCTTCTCTCGCAGCCGGCCTCTTTTTTTACCGCCCTCCCTGAAGCGGATCGCAGCGCCCACAAAAAACGCGGCGCCGCCGGAAGACCCGCTTCCGACGGCGGCGCTCAGATTGTCGAAAAACCTTTCGAAGCTAGAAAAGCCAAAAGCCGTCTGCAAGACTGTAATCGTATCGCCCGGCTTTGCCGGGCGGGCGGGGCTTTTTCCGGAGCAAAACGCAGTTTTGCGGAGCGAAAAAATCACCCGTAATCTCGACAAAGTGGCCTTTGCCACTTTGTCGACACGCTGCGCGGTGCCGCCGGAAGACCCGCTTCCGATGGCGCCGCGAAAAGCATCCGCTTACAGCTTTAAATTCACCATGTCCCCGAGGAGGCGCACGTCCGGCGGCAGGGTCTCGCGCTTCTTCTCCTCCTTTTCGCCGTCCGCTTCCTGAAACTGGCCGTCGCCCACGATCACGTCCGACAGCGCGCCGCGCTGCTCCGCCGTCAGGACGCACATGCCGTCGTTCGCCAGCAGCGTGACGCGCGCGCGCAGCTCCTCCGGTGGAATCTCCGGGTCGATGCGCAGCATGCCGTCGTTGACGAGCGCGACCTTGTCCGCCATCCGTGAAAGCGAGGCGCGCGTCAGCTCCATCTGCCCGTCGCTCACGACCAGCGCGCCCTCGTAGGGCAGCCACTCCGCGTCGCCCTCCACCCGGTCCAGCAGCGCGTCCATGAGCGAAAGCGGCGCGAGCAGCCGCCCCTTTACGCGCAGGGCTTCGAGCTTTGAGAGCTGGTCCGCGCTCACGTCCTCGCGGATCGTGAGGCCGCCCAGCACGTAGAGCCTGCCGCGCAGGCGAAGCGCCGTGCGCTGTCCGACGTCCAGGCCGTCCCGCTCGATTTTATAGCCGTCGGGCACGAACAGGCAGCTCCCCAGGTCGCCCTCGTAGATGCCGCCCAGCGCCTCGGCGTCCTGCGCAAAGCACAGCAGCCCCTTCGCGCTTGCAAGGCGCACGCCCTTGCTGCGAAGCGCCTGCGCCGTGCCCGCCTCCAGCAGCACGCGGCGCGTAAGGTAGAGGCGCGCGCCCTGCGCAAGCGCCGCCGTCTCCTCCAGCGTCACCGGGTGCTCGGCGGCGCGCAGCGTCCACCCGTCGGGGTACGCCTGGGTGCTGCCGTTGACCTGAAGGCCCACGGCGCTCAGCGCGCCGAGCTGCGAGGCGCTGCAAAAGACGCTGCCGTTCACCGTGCCGCCCACGACCTGCGCGCGGATCTCCTCCGGCGTCATCGCGGGGTCCACGCGCACCGCGCCGTTGACCATCAGCATGCGGCGCGCGCCGCTCCTGTCGGCGCCAAGCTCCACGCTGCCGTTGGTCGAAACGAGGTTCACGTCCTCCGGCACCACGCACAGGTTCACCACGTCCTCGCACTTCACGTGCGAGAACAGCGGCGCGGTGCGCTCCGAGAGCAGCAGCAGCACGACGCCCTGCACGGCCTCGATTTCCGCGAGCGTCTGCGCGGAGGCGCTCCTCGCGTCCAGCACGACGACATCCCGAACGATCGTCTTCATAATTTCCCTTCCCCTTTCCACTTCTTGAGCAGCATCGCCGCCGCGCGAAGGCGCGTGCGCACCGTCGCGGCGGGCATGCCGAGCGCATCCGCGATCTGCGAACTGTTCATTCCCGCCAGACAGCGCATGCCGAGCACCTGAGACAGGTTTTCCGGCAGGCGCGAGAGCAAATCGCGCACCTCAAGGCCCGTCAGGTCGTCCTCCCAGACGCCGTCCGCGTCCGTATCGGTCAGCACCTGCCGCCCGCGGCGGCGGCACTGGTCGATGAAGGCGTTCTTCACCGTCCGGTACAGCCAGGCCCGGCAAAGGCCCTCGCCGCGGCAGCGCAGCTCGCGCACGTTCTCCGCCGCGCGCAGGTAAGCGTTCTGCACCAGATCCTCCGCGTCCTGGCGGCTGCCGGTCAGGCTCTGGGCGTAGCGCAGGAGCTCCCCGCGCACGCGCCACATCTCGATCAGCTCCATACGTCCTCCGGGCCGCTCACGGGTGGCGCCTTCCCTTTCCCGTCCTGACCCACTGGGCGTAGCCGTCGTGCAGCCAGACGCTCGCTTCCCCCCGGGGCGAAGACCCCGGGCGACTTTGCAGATTTTGAAACAGGAGCTTAAACCATCCATACAGCATATCGTTGCCTCCCCTGTGATCCTGTGCAGCGCGCTTACACCAGGACAACGCACGAGCGGCTCAAAGTGTTTTGGGGAAAGAAAAAAGTTTGAAGGTTTTACGGAATCGGGCTCACGAGGACCGGTCCGTCCTCGCCAAAGCGGCAGATTGCCCGGCGCCCCTCGCCGTCCACGAAGCGCACCGCCTCCGCGCGCGTCCCGTCCGCCAGGGTCGCCTGCACCCGCGCGGCGCAGGCCGTCTCCAAGTCGAGCTGCGTCCCCGAGAGCGCCTGCCGGAAGCCGTCCAGGTTCGCCCGCAGGTCGTAGGGATACGGCGTGGCGGCGCCGTCCAGCCGGGCGAGCCCCTCGCCGGTGTAGGAAAGGACAAAGTAGCCGCAGACGCCGTCGTCCGCCGTGTACCCGCAGCAGAAGCGCTCGCCCAGGCCGGGCACCTCGTCTCCCCGCTCGTCCAGCACGGCGCAGGCGGCAAACGTGTCGAAATCCCACGCGGGGTTTTCTCCCTCCGCCCACTGACCCAGAAGGCTTTGAAAGATCGACTTGCGCAGCATGCGCAGGGCGCGGGATTCCTGCCCGGCGTAATAGGAGGCGAGCAGGGGTTCCTCCCGCGATGTGGGCTCCTCCCACGATGCGGGCTCGGCCTGCGACGCGGGTTCGGCCTGCGATGTGGGTTCCTCCCGCGATGCGGGCTCGGCCGCGCCGGACACGGCCGGGAAGAGCAGCAGCGCCGCGAGCAGAAGGGGAAGCAATCGATGAAGCATAGGGGCTCCTTTCCTGTGCGCCGCGCGGCGCA
>JAEXCG010000198.1 GCA_023402355.1 Bacillota bacterium
ATTCCCCGATGATCTTCGGCTCGCTCATCATGGGCCGCTACGCGGGCTACAAGGACGGCGCGTACGTTCTCTCCTTCCCCAAGAACCCCGCGGTCGCGATCTACATGAACCTGCTCGCGCGCGATGAAAAGCGCGCGGTCATCGAGCAGGCGCTGCAAAAGGCGGGCGGCGTGCCCGCGCGCCTTAAAATCGTTCAGGAGGGCGACCCCGCCCTGACGCACGACGACAAGGCCGACGCGCAAAAGCGGCTGGACCACGTATTCGACGTGTTTGGGCGCGAGAACGTGCAGGTCACGGACGAATAACCCCTGCGGGCGGCATAAGCCGCCCGCAATTTATTTTGCGGACGATGCTCTGCGCGAAAAAGCCGCCGTTCATTCTTCAGAGGCGCTCCACGTCGCCTGCCTCGTAAAAACCAGTCGGTTTCCAAGCGACCGCACAGGGTCCAGCCGCCATCCGTCTTCGCAAAAGCCGCGCAGGTCCTCCGGGTCGTCGACGCCGTGAACCGCAATGAACCGCGCCAACCGTCCGCGCGCCATCTTCGCGTAGGTCGGCAGCACGCGCAGCCGCCCCTTGTGCGGCATTTGAAATTCCACGTCGATCAGGCGTCCACGAGGCGGCACGTAGGGACGCACGGCGGCGGCGTATTCCTCCGAGGCGAGGTTGACGACCGTATCCGTCTGCGCGTACAGCGCCTGTGCGATGTCCCCGCCCCAGTACGCGTACAGGCTCTTACCTTCAACGCGAACGCGGCTGGCCATCTCCAGCCGGTACGGGCGGATGCCGTCCAGCGGACGCAGCACGCCGTACAGGGCGCTTAAAATCCGCACGCGCGCCTGCAGGCTCAAAAGTGCCGCCTCGTCCAGCGTGGCGGCATCCAGGCTTTGATACGCGAGCCCGTCGTAGGAAAACGCGGCGGGATGAGGCGATGCCTGCGCAAACGACTGGTGCAGGGCAAACGTCTTCATCGAAAGCTTCGGGCTCACCCGCATCGCGCTCTCGATCTCCCAGGGCGACAGCGCCCGAATCCGCTCCTGCAAGGCCTCGGCGCGAGGCGCAAAGAGCGGAACCGTCGCCTCAATCGGGGAGATTCCCTCTTTCATATTTTTCGCGGGCGATAAAATAGCGAGCATGCCTTTCCCTCCCGGTTCTGTGCAGCCCCTGCATGTCGCTGCACAAAAAATATTGCCAATCCAATGGTTCCATGATATAATCGATTTATGACAAAAGTGTTACGTTCTGTTAAAGTTTTTTCATAAAAGGAGGCGCTTGGATGTTGAGGACGTTACAACGCTTTGTTTTCGTCTGCGCCCTGTGCGCGCTGGTATTGCTGAATGCTTCTCCCGCCCTCGGCGAGACGCAGACGGTATCCTGCCCCACCTGCGGCGGACGCGGGAGCGTCGGGGGCGCGCCCTGCTCCCTCTGCGGCGGCTCCGGCACCATCCTGATGTCCGGTTCGCGCGACGGGCGCGACCGCGCAAACGACATCACCGGCACGCAGCCGGGCACTTCCTATAAGAGCGTGCTCGTCAACGGCCGTTACCTTTCCCTGCACCTGTACGCGGACGGCGTGCGCAGCACGCTGTATCAGAAGCTGCGCGCGCTCGATGCCGACACGCTGGTGCATCTGCGCCCCACGCGCGATCCCGCGACCTACGAGACGCTTTGCGTGGTCGGAACCGCGCAGGCGCTCTCCGAACTCCTGGGCGAGGGCGTCAACGGGTTTCACGTGACGCTAGAGGACGGCTACAGCGCCGCCGATTACGAACGAACGCGCGAAATGCTCGCCGCGCCGGGCGGCGATTCGCTCTCGTATCTGCACCTGATGTTCGTCTCCGGCAAGAACGCCGCCTTTATCATGACGGAGCGGGAGCTTACGGACGACAGGGAGGCGTCGCTCGCCTCCGCGCTGGACGTCTGGCTTCAAAAGGACGGGGCAGGTCAGGGACAGGCGCTGCCCGCAGGGTTTGAAAACGTGCTCTTTGCCTGCGTGCGCCAGCCCAGGCATGCGACGGATGAGGCCGGCGTCGTGGACGGCTCCGTGCAGATCGATGGGAGCACGCTCAAATCAGGCGCGTTCACCCAAGACTCGCTCGTCCTCCATTTGTACGGCGGCACGGCGGAAGCCCACGCCTACTCCCTGGGCGTAGCGCAGTCGCAATCGCGCTTCACCGTCATCCGCCATCAGACCCAGGACGCGGACTACGTCTTTCTCGTGCGCGACGGACAGGCCGCGCTGTAGCCGTTGACATACGGGGGAAACTTTTGTATAATATAGAGCGCTGGCGGCTTTGTCCGCGCTTTGCCGGCATGATGGAATGGCAGACGTGACGGACTCAAAATCCGTTCCTGGCGACAGGGTGTGGGTTCAAGTCCCACTGCCGGCACCAACAGCACAAAATCCGGACCCTTCACGACAGGTTGCGCCTGTGCGTGAAGGGTTCGGATTTTTGATTCTGTCGAACTCAAAAAGTAAAGCGTGTCCCAGGCTGACTGCGGCAAAATGAGGAATAAAAAAATCATCTGCCCGCTCTTTTTCAAAAGCCGGTAGATGATGTGGTGCGGTCGACGGGACTTGAACCCGTACCCATTGCTGGACACGCCCCTCAAACGTGCGCGTATGCCAATTCCGCCACGACCGCATAGAACGCTTGGCAGCTCCCGCTGCAACGTTAAATATTATAAGAGATAAATCCGCTTTTGTCAACGGGGAAAAGCAAAAAAGCAGGGCAACAGCATTTGAAATCAGCCCAAAAGGATAGAGAGAAAGGTGGCGGGGTCGAGAGCAGCACGGAAACGTTTTTTCTGGAGGCTGACGCGCTTGCCCATGTCAGTACTTCTGCACAGGACA
>JAEXCG010000150.1 GCA_023402355.1 Bacillota bacterium
GCTTCAGGTCGTGCGGGCGGCGGAGCTTACGCAGCGGGGCGTAAACCAGTGGACGCGCAGCGGCATCGTGTCCGCGAAGCGCGGGGACATCACGGATCGAAACGGGAAGCTGCTGGTTCAGAGCACGACGGCCTATATCGTGTGCGCGAACCCGCGGCAGGTCACAAATCCCGAGGGCATGGCGCGCGTGCTGAACGAAGTGCTGGGCTTGGATGAGGAAACCGTTGTGAAGAAGGTTTCGGACAAGACAAAGTCTTCCGTCATCCTCAAGCGGCAGGTGTCGCGAGAGGACGTCAACACGCTGCGCGACCTCAAGGAGCGCGAGGAGTACCAGCGTTCCGGGGCGCTCAAGGGGCTAACCTTTGACGAGGATACGAAAAGATGGTATCCTATGGGAGCGTACCTGTCGCAGACGCTGGGCATCACGAACGTGGACAGCGTGGGCCAGTCGGGTCTGGAGCAATACTACGAGGACTATCTGGCCGGTCAGCCCGGCAAGATCGTCTCCGAGGTGGACGCCAAGGCGCGCACGCTGGCGGACGGCGAGCAGCAGTATATCCCGGCGGTCGCCGGGAACACGCTTCAGCTCACGATCGACAAGGAAATCCAGAGCTTCGTGGAAAAGGCGCTTCGCCAGTGCATCGAGGTGAACGAGGCGGTTCGGGTACAGGCCATCGTAATGGACGTGAACACCGGCGAGGTGTTGGCCATGGCGATGAAGCCGGATTACGACCCGAACGACCCGCCCCGAAACGACGCGCAGACGCTGCAAAGCCTGATGCGCATCAGCACGATCAGCGACGTGTACGAGCCGGGATCGACGTTCAAGATGCTGACCGCGTCCGCCGCGCTGGACAGCGGCGTGACCAACCCGGACGATTCGTTCTATTGCTCTGGGCGCATCAAGGTAGACGGCGACACCATCCGCTGCTGGGGCAATCCCCACGGGGCGGAGACGATGAAGAAGGCGATTCAAAATTCCTGTAACCCGGTGTTCGTGGAACTGGCGCTGCGGCTGGGCACCGACCGGCTGTACCGCTACCTGCGCGCTTTCGGGCTGGGAACGCCCACCGGCATCGACCTGCCGGGCGAGGGCAGCGGCATTCTGATCGGCGCGCCGTACGTCAAGAACGTGGACCTCGCGCGCATCGGCTTTGGCCAGAGCGTCGCGGTGACGCCGCTTCAGATGATTACCGCGGCCTGCGCGGTCGTCAACGGCGGACGGCTGATGCGCCCCTACATCGTAAAGGAAGTGCTGGATGAGGACGGAAACGTCGTGGAGCGCACGCAGCCGCACGTCGTTTCCACGCCGATCACCGCGGAGACCTCCGCGACCATGCGCGAGCTGCTCGAAAGCGTGGTGGCCGAGGGCGGCGGCAAGAACGCGCAGGTGGAGGGCTACCGCATCGGCGGCAAGACCGGAACGGCGCAGGTGTACAAGGAAGGCAAGATCGTGCGCGACGTGCACATCGGTTCCTTCGTGGGCTTTGCGCCCGCGGACGACCCGAAGTTCGCGGTGATCGTGATCGTAAACGAGGCCTCCGTGTACGTCGATTACGGCGGCACGACGGCGGCGCCGTTTGCGGCGCAGATCATGCAGGAGACGCTGGAGTACATGGGCATCCTGCCGTACGACACCAAGCAGCGCGAGCAGGTGAAGGTGCCGGAGACGCGCGGCATGACGGTGAAAGAGGCGAAGGCGCTGCTCAAGGATGCGGGGCTGGACGCGCTGGTGGACGGCGATGCGGAGACGGTGATTTCGCAGATGCCCCTGCCGGGCGCGACGATGAACGAGGGCTCCATCGTGATGCTTTACGTGACGGAGGGCGAGCCGATGGGCGCGCAGGACCTCGTGCTGGTGCCGGACGTGCTCGGAAAGCCCATCGTGGAGGCGAGCCGCCTGCTTCGGGCGCGCGAGCTCGAAATGCTGATAGAGGGAAGCGGTCTGGCGAAGAGCCAGAAGCCCGCGGCCGGCACCTACGTGGAGCCGGGCACGCAGGTGACCGTCACCTTTGAAATACCGTAAAAACCGCCGCGGGCAGCGGCAGGCCGGAGGAATGACGATGTACCTGAAGGATTTGCTCATAGACGTACCCGAGGTGCTGGACGTACGCGGGGATGTCGGCGTCGAAATCAAAGCGCTGAGCGCGGATTCGCGCAAACGGCTGGAGCAGGGGATGTTCTTCTGCTTCAGCGGCGCGAACTTCGACGCGCACGACTTCGCGGGCCAGGCGGTCGAAAACGGCAGCGTGGCCCTGGTGGTGGAGCGCTACCTGCCGGACGTTCAGGCGGTGCAGGTGCGCGTGAGCGATGGGCGCGCGGCGATGGCGCGCATCTCCAGCGCCTTTCACGGGCACCCTGATAAGCGCATGCGCATGGTGGGCGTCACGGGCACCAAGGGGAAGACGACCACGACCTACCTGCTCAAGTCCATCTGCGAGGCGGCGGGCATGAAGACCGGCCTGATCGGCACGACGGGCAACATGATCGGCGAGCGTATGCTGGAAAGCCGCCTGACCACCCCGGACCCCATCGAGCTGTACGACACCCTGCACACCATGGCGGACGAGGGCGTGCAGGTGGTCTGCATGGAGGTCTCGGCGCACGCCCTGGCCCTGCACAAGCTCGTGGGCATGACGTTTGAGGCGGCGGCCTACACGAATCTGTCGCTGGATCACCTGGACTTCTTCGGCACGATGGAGCATTACAGGGACGCCAAGCGGATGCTGTTTGCGGACGGGCTGTGCCGGAACGCGGCGTTCAACGCGGACGAGGAAACGACCCCCGCCGTGATGGAGGGGCTTGCGCTGCCCTGCATGACGTTCGGCATCAGCGAGAACGCCGACCTGTACGCGAGGGACATCGAGATCACCGAAAACGGCGTTTCCTTCATGCTGAACCTGCGCGGGCTGCACAGCGCGGAAATCCACCTGAAGATGACGGGCATGTTCAACGTGTACAACGCCCTGGCGGCGACCGCGCTGGCGATGATTTTGGGCGTCGACCTGGAGACGATCAAGCGCGGGCTGGAGGCGGTTCGCAGCGTGCCGGGCCGCATCGAGATGCTGGAGACGAACACGCCCTACCGCATGATCCTGGACTACTCGCACTCGCCCGACGCGCTGGACAACATCCTGCGCACGGTGCGCACGTTCACGCGGGGCCGCCTGATCGCGCTGTTCGGCTGCGGCGGCGACCGCGACCGCCAGAAGCGCCCGGTGATGGGCCGCATCAGCGGGCAGCTGGCCGATTTCTCGGTGCTGACCAGCGACAATCCGCGGCGCGAGGACCCGATGCAGATCCTGGACGCGATCGAGGACGGCATCCGCGAGACGAACGGAGCGTACGTCGTCATCGAGAACCGGCGCGAGGCCATCCGCTACGCGATGAGCATGGCGCGGGAGGGCGACGTCATCGTGCTGTGCGGCAAGGGGCACGAGACGTATCAGGATATCGGCGGCGTCAAGCACCCGTTCGACGAGAAGATCGTCGTCGCGGAGCTGCTTGCGCAGATGGAATAAACGTTTAGGAGGAATCGGGCATGCAAAGGATGATCTGGGCGGTGCTCGCGGCCTTCCTGCTGTCGCTTGCAGTGGGGCCGGTTCTGCTGCCTGCGCTGAAAAAGCTGAAGTTTGGACAGAACGTCTACGAGCTCGCCCCCGAGAGCCACCAGAAAAAGCAGGGCGTGCCGACGATGGGCGGTCTGATGATCGCGCTGGTCACGATCGTGGTGGCGCTCCTGCTGCACGTGGGCGGGTTCGACGTGAAGACCGACATGATGGTCGCCGTGCTGCTGCTTTCGCTCGGCAACCTTTTCATCGGCTTTGCGGACGACATGACGAAGATCCGCCGGGGCAAGAACGGCGGCCTCACGCCCGCGCAGAAGATGATCTGCCAGACGCTGCTGGCCGTGGCCTTTTCGGTGTACTGCTACTATCACCCCCTGGTGGGCTCGCGGATCATCGTGCCCTTCTTCGGGATCGAGTGGGACCTGGGGCTCTTTTACATCCCGGTGGCGGTCTTCGTCATCGTCGGCACGACCAACAGCGCGAACCTGCTCGACGGCCTCGACGGCCTGCTGGGCTCGGTGGCGCTGGTGGACATGGCGACGCTGGGCCTGCTGTCGCTCTTCGCGGCGGCCGCCGTGTCCGGGCTGGACGCGACGAACCTGACCAACCTGGCGGTGCTCTGCTGCGCGCTGGCGGGCGCGTGCATGGGCTTTCTGCGCTTTAACATCTTCCCCGCGCGCCTGTTCATGGGCGATACGGGCTCCATGTTCATCGGCGGCGCGGTCGTGGGCGCGGCGCTGCTGCTGCGGCTTCCGCTGTTGCTCGTCATCATCGCCTTCTGCATGCTGATCTCCAGCCTGTCCGACATCATCCAGATCACCTATTTCAAGCTGACCCACGGCAAGCGCATCTTCAAAATGGCGCCGATTCACCACCACTTTGAGCTGTGCGGCATTCCGGAAACGAAGATCGTGACGATGTACACCATCGTGACGGTGGTGCTTTGCCTGATCGGCATTCTCAGCGTCGCGTAAGGCGGCCGCAATCCAGGGGTTATTCAGCGCGGGCATTGCCCGCCTTTTTTAGGAGGTGCTGTGTTTGGAGTTTCAGGATCGGCGGGTGCTGGTCGTGGGCCTCGCGCGAAGCGGCGTCGCCGCGGCTGCGCTGCTGTGCAGGCTGGGCGCGAAGGTCACGGCGAACGATTCCAAGTCGCAAGCGGAGCTGGGCGGCGCGCTGGACGCGCTTTCCGGGCTTTCGGTCGACCTGCGCCTGGGGGAAGCGGCGGACGGGCTGCTTGCGGGGCAGGACGTGCTCGTCATCAGCCCCGGCATTCCGTACGCGGCGCCCTTCGTGCAGCGCGCGCTTTCCCTCGGCATCGAGGTCATCGGAGAGGTGGAGCTGGCCGCCCGCGTGAGCAAAAGCCCGCTGATCGCCATCACGGGCACGAACGGCAAGACGACGACGACGACGCTGACCGGCGAAATCTTCAAAAACGCCGGGCGCCGGACATACGTGGTCGGGAACATCGGCAATCCCTTTGCCGCCATCGCGGACGAGGCGGGGCCGGAGGAACGCGTGGTCTGCGAGATTTCCTCGTTTCAGTGCGAAAGCATGAAGGCGTACCACCCGCATGTCGGCGCGGTGCTCAACATCACGGAGGACCATTTGAACCGCCACGGCGACATGAAGACGTACGTTTCGATGAAGCGGCGCATCTTTCAAAACCAGACGGAGGAGGACTTTGCGGTCTTCAATCAGGGCGACGCGACCTGCCGCGAGATGGCGAAGGGGCTCAGGGCGCGCGCCGCGTTCTTCTCGCGCACGGAGGAGGTTCCCTTCGGCGCTTACGCGAAGGACGGCGCGGTTTACCTGAAGCTGGGCGAAACGCCGCAGCGCGTGTGCGGCGTCGATGAAATCCTCATCCCCGGGCCGCACAATCTGGAAAACGCGCTGGCCGCGACGCTGATGACGGGGCTGATGGGCGTGGACGTGGAGACGATCGCCCAGACGCTCCGAACGTTTCAGGGCGTGGAGCACCGCATCGAGTTCGTCCGCGAGTTCGAGGGCGTGCGCTACATCGACGACACGAAGGGGACGAACGTGGACGCGACGCAGAAGGCGGTGCTCGCCATGCGCGCGCCGACCCTGCTGATCGCGGGCGGAAGCGATAAGAATGTGGACTTCCTTCCCCTGGCCCGGACGATTCTTGAAAGCGGCGTGATCGAGGAGGTCGTGCTCATCGGGCAGACGGCGGAGAAGATCGCGGCGGCTCTGGACGCGGTAGGATACAAAAGCTACGTGCACGAAGGCTACTCGATGGAAAGAGCGGTCGCTCGCTGCCGCAGCATGGCGAAAAAGGGATACAACGTGCTGCTCTCTCCAGCGTGCGCAAGCTTCGACATGTTCAAGAATTGCGAACAGCGGGGGGACGTCTTCAAAAGGCTGGTCATGGAGTTTGAATGACCGCCCCCGCTGCAAAAGAAGTGGGGGATGAGCATTGCTCTCTTTGGCGAAAAAAATCTCCGGTCCGCGCAGGAGCGTGGACGTATCGGTGGTCGTCTGCATGGTGCTGCTGCTCCTGTTCGGGCTGGTCGTGCTGTTCAGCGCGACGTATTACAGCGCGCAGGACAGCGGAGACGCGCTGGCGGCCGTCAAAAAGCAACTGATCGGCATCGGCCTGGGCGCGGCGGCCTGCTTTCTGCTTTCGAGAATCGACTATCACATCTTTGCCCGGCCGCAGATCATCCTGACGATGCTGGCGGCGAGCGCGGTTCTGCTGGTGTTGGTGCTCGTACCGGGCATCGGCGTGTACGTAAACGGCTCGCGCCGCTGGCTGAATCTGGGCGGGCTCAGCTTTCAGCCCTCCGAGTTTGCGAAGTTTACGATGGTCGCTTTCATGGCCAGCGCGCTCACCAAGCGGGGGGATAAGGTTCAAAACCTCGTGACCGGCATCGCGCCCCTGCTCGTCGTGCCGGGCGTCATGTTCCTGCTCATCCTGGAGCAGCCCAACCTGTCCACCGGCGGCAGCATCCTCATCGTGGCGGTGCTGATGCTGCTCATCGCCGGGGCGCGGTGGCGCCACCTCGCGCTGCTGGGCGCGGGCGGCGCCTGCGTCGGCGCGGCCTACGCCTGGAGCGCGGAATACCGACGCGAGCGCCTGCTCTCCTTCCGCGATCCGTTTGCGAAGATGAGCGACGAGGGGTATCAGCTTTCGCAGTCGCTCATCGCCTTCGGCTCGGGCGGCCTGTTTGGGCAGGGGCTCGGCGCGGGCAGGCAGAAGTTTGCCTACCTGCCCTATCCGGAGTCGGACTTCATCTTCGCCATCGTCGGCGAGGACTTCGGGCTCGTCGGCTGTGCGGCGGTGATCGCGCTGTTCGCGGCCTTCGTGTTCGCGGGCATCCGCGTGGCGCTCACCTGCCCGGACCGCTTCGGCTGCCTGCTGGCGGCGGGCGTCACGACGATGATCGGCATGCAGGCGTTCATCAACATCGGCGTGGTCATCGGCATCCTGCCGACGACAGGCCTGCCGCTCCCCTTCTTCAGCGCGGGCGGCACCTCGATCAGCATCATCATGGCGGCCGTGGGCGTGCTGCTCTCCGTGTCGCGCAGCTGCGAACGCCCCTACTGACGCGCTTTCACACCCCGAACTTTGTCGCATAGAGTATTAGCGATGAAGGTCTTGGAGGTGTGCGGATGGAAAAGTTTCGGGTAGAGGGCGGGATACGGCTTACGGGCAGGACGCGCGTACACTGCGCGAAGAACGCGGTGCTTCCGATTTTGGCGGGGGCGATTCTGGCGGACGATCCGGTGACGCTGCTGGACTGCCCCGACATCGCGGACGTGAACAACATGGTGCGCATCTTACATACGCTGGGCTGCACGGTCCGCGGCGAGGGGTCGGAGACGCTGGTGGACGCCTCGACGATTCAAAGCGACGCGATGCCGGAGGGATTATCCAAGCGCCTGCGTTCGTCTGTATTCATGATGGGCGCGCTGCTGGGCCGGCTGCGCCGCGCGGTGATCCCCTATCCGGGCGGGTGCGAGATCGGACAGCGGCCGATCGACCTGCACCTTTCCGGGCTTTCGGCGCTGGGCGTGCGCATCCGCGAGGAAGGCGGGCTGGTGCTCTGCGACGGCGAGCACATGCACGGGGGCGAGGTGCACCTGGACTACCCGAGCGTGGGCGCGACGGAAAACGTGATGATGGCGGCGGCGCGCATTCCCGGGCGCACGGTGATCCACAACGCCGCGCGCGAGCCGGAGATCGCGGACCTGCAGCGCTTTCTCAACGCCTGCGGCG
>JAEXCG010000018.1 GCA_023402355.1 Bacillota bacterium
AACGTGTATCGTTTTGCGGGCCGCGTTCTTTTTTACTTCAGCACCACGCAGGAGGCGCCCAGCCGCGCGCGCAGCGCGCGCACGAGCGCGCGATCCGGCGAAACGCACAGCTCGCGGGGCGCGCTGAGCGTCACGCGCCGGTCTGAAAGGAAGAAGAGCACCGGCAATTCGCCCGGATACTGCGAAAGCAGCGGCGTGAGCCCCGCGATCGCCCCCTCGCCCGAAAGCTTTAAGAACAGCTTCTTGGGCGCGGGCGGGTCCGCGCGCCCGGCGGCGTCCAGCTCGTCGTCCAGGTGGGCGTGCGCCGCCTGCTGCTCGTACGCGGGCGGCGGCGCGGGCATGCCCTCGAACTCGCCCTGCGCGGCCTTTGAGAGCACCGCGCCCTGCTGGCTGTCCGGCAGCAGGGGCGTCACGCTGTCCAGCAGCAGCTTGGGCTCCTCCTCCTCGCGCACGGACAGGCGGCCGGAGAGCACCACCGCCGTGTCCGGCACGAGGTCCGCCGCCGTGCGCTCGTACACGCGCGGGAAGACCAGCGCCTCGATCTGGCCGGTCAGATCCTCCAGCGTCGCAAAGGCCATCATGCCGCCGGACTTCGTCGCCTTCTGGCGCACCTCCGCCAGCAGCCCGCCCATCTTGACCGTCATGCCGTCCCACGAGAGCCCCTTGTCAGGGCTCTCCTTCATGTCCTCCAGCATGCCCGTGTTCATCCGAAGCAGCGAGAGCGACTTTCGGTACTCGTCCAGCGGGTGCCCGCTGATGTACACGCCCGTGACCTCCTTCTCCATGGAGAGCAGCATCCGCAGCGGGTACTCCGGGATCGCCGGCAGGGGCGGCGGCGCGTCGTCCAGCATCTCCCCGAAGAGCGACACCTGCCCCGCGATGTTCTGCCGCCGCGACCGGCCCGCGCCGTCCAGCGCGCGCTCGTACACGGCCATCACCTGCGCCCGGCGCGCGCCCGTCTGGTCGAACGCGCCCGCCTTGACGAGGCTTTCCACCACGCGCTTGCTCACCTGGTCGGTGTCCACCCGGCGGCAGAAGTCGTAGATGTCCCGGTAGGGCCCGCCCGCCTCGCGCTCGCGCACGATGGCGTCGATCGCCTTGTCCCCGCAGCTCTTGATCGCCCCCAGGCCGAAGCGGATGCCCGTCCGCCCGTCCGCGTCCTTCGAGGCGCTGAACTTGCGCACGGACAGGTTCACGTCCGGCGGCAGGAAGGCGATGCCGTGCTTGCGGCAGTACTGCGTGTACATGGCGATCTTGGGGGCGTTGCCCGCGACGGAGTTCATCAGCGCCGCGAAGAACTCCACCGGGTAGTGCACCTTGAGGTAGCCCGTCTGCACGGCGACCACGCCGTAGGCCGCCGCGTGCGGCTTGTTGAACGCGTAGGACGCGAACGCCGTCATCTCGTCGAAGATCTTGATCGCGATCTCCTCGCTGACGCCGTTCCGCACGCAGCCCGGCACGACCACCTTGCCGTCCTCCACGAGGCCGTGGATGAAGTACTCGCGCTCCTGCGCCATGACGTCGTGCTTCTTCTTGGCCATCGCGCGGCGCACCAGGTCGCTGCGTCCCAGCGAATAGCCCGCCAGGTCGCGCACGATCTGCATGACCTGCTCCTGATAGACCATGCAGCCGTAGGTCACGTCCAATATAGGCCGCAGCTTTTCGTGCAGGTACACGATCTTCGAGGGGTCCTGCTTGCACTCGATGTAGCGCGGGATCGTGTCCATCGGGCCCGGCCGGTACAGCGAGATCGCGGCGATGATGTCCTCGAACGTCTGCGGCTTCATGTTTTGCAGGAAGTTTCGCATGCCGCCGGACTCGAGCTGGAACACGCCGTCCGTGTCGCCGTTTGAGATCATCTCGTACACCGCCGGGTCGTCCAGCGGGATGTCCTCGGGCTTCAAATCAATGCCGCGCGCGCGCAGCATGTCCAGCGCGTCGCGGATGACCGTCAGCGTGCGCAGGCCCAGAAAGTCCATCTTGAGCAGGCCCAGCTTTTCGATGGTGCCCATGGGGAACTGGGTCGTCACCACGTCGTCGTTCATTTGCAGCGGCACGTACTCCGTGACCGGCTTCTTGGTGATGAGCACGCCCGCCGCGTGCGTGGAGGCGTGGCGCGGCATGCCTTCCAGCGTCAGCGAGGTATCCACCAGCGCCTTCACGCGCGGCTCGTCCTCGTAGCGGCGGCGGAACTCGGGGTTCGCCTTCATCGCCTTGTCCAGCGTCATGTTCAGCTCCATGGGGATGAGCTTGGCGACCGCGTCCACCTCGGCGTAGGGATAGCCCATCGCGCGGCCCACGTCGCGCACGACCGCGCGCGCGGCCATGGTGCCGAACGTGATGATCTGCGAGACGTGGTCCTGCCCGTAGCGGCGGGCGACGTAGTCGATGACCTCCTGCCTGCGCTCGTAGCAGAAGTCCACGTCGATATCCGGCATGGAGATGCGCTCCGGGTTGAGGAAGCGCTCGAACAGCAGGTTGTAGCGCAGGGGGTCCAGCGTCGTGATGTCCAGCGTGTAGGCGACGATGGAGCCTGCGGCGCTGCCGCGTCCCGGGCCGACCATGATGCCGTTTTGCTTGGCGTAGTGGATGAAATCCCAGACGATCAGGAAGTAATCGACGTAGCCCATGGACTCGATGACCGACAGCTCGTACTCCAGCCGCTCGCGCGCATCCCGGCGGTCCGGCGCGTAGCGCTCCGCGAGCCCCTGCTCGCACAGCTCCCGCAGCATGGAAAGCGCCGTCTTCCCCTCCGGCACGGGGTAGCCGGGCAGGTGGATGGTCTTGAAGTCGAACGTCACCTCGCAGCGCTCGGCGATTTCCACCGTGCGCGAAAGCGCCTGCGGCCACTGGGGGAAGACCTTTTCCATTTCCTCCGGCGACTTGACGTACAGCTCCTCCGAGTCGATGCGCATGCGGTTCTCGTCGTCCAGCGTCTTTCCGGTCTGGATGCACATGAGCACCTCCTGCGCGCGGGCGTCCTCGCGGCGCAGGTAGTGGCAGTCGTTGGTCGCGACGAGCGGGATGCCCGTGCGCTCCGACACCTGCACGAGCAGGGGCAGCACCTGGCGCTCCTCCGCGATGCCGTGATCCATGATTTCTATAAAGTAGTTTCCCTTGCCGAAAAGCTCCTGCATGGAAAGCGCGTGGCGGCAGGCGTCGTCCATGCGCCCGTCCAGCAGCAGCTTGGGCAGGTCGCCCGAGAGACACGCGGACAGGGCGATGAGCCCCTGCGTATGCCCTCTTAGCAGCTTCATGTCGATGCGCGGCTTGTAATAAAAGCCCCGCGTCCACCCCTCGCTCACCAGCGTCACGAGGTTCCTGTAACCCGTCTGGTTCTCGCACAGCAGGATGAGGTGGCTGTACTCGCGCGCGGCGGTGTGCTTTTCGTCCATGTCGTCGCAGGTGTAGACCTCGCAGCCGATGACCGGGTGGATGCCGCGCTTCTTCGCCTCGGCGTAAAAGTCGACCACGCCGTACATCACGCCGTGGTCCGTCACGGCGCAGTGCTCCATCCCCAGCTCCTTCACGCGGTCGAGCAGGGGGCCGATGCGGTTGGCGCCGTCCAGCAGGCTGTATTCGGTGTGCAGGTGAAGATGGGCAAATGGCGGCAAAGCGATTCCTCCTGTCGGCATGGTCGTATGAGATATATTATAACACACCCGCGCGCGCGGCGGCAGTCCAAAAGGAAAAAGGCTTGCGCTGCGGCCCCCTTACGGCGTCACCCGGCTCGCATCCCGCGGGAAGAGCGCGGCGCGGCGCACATTTTCAAGCCCCAGCAGCCGGGCCGTCAGCCGCTCCAGCCCCAGGCCCAGCCCGCCATGCGGCGGCAGACCGCAGCGGTGCGCCGCGAGGTAGTCCGCAAACTGCGCGGCGTCCATGCCCCGGCGCTCCATCTTTTCCACCTGCCGGGCATAGTCGTGAATGCGCTGCCCACCGGTCGTAATCTCCATTCCGCGAAACAGCAGGTCAAAGCTCAACGTTTCTGCCGGGTTTTCGGGAGCGTCCATCGCGTAGAAGGGGCGCTTGGCGCTCGGGTAGTGCGTCACGAACACGAACTCGCTGCCCGTTTCCCGCAGCACGAGCTCGCACAGCGTCCGCTCCTCCTCCGGCTCCAGGTCCATGGGATCGCGCACGTCCCTGCCGAGGACACGGGCGACCCAGGCCTTGGCCTCCTGAAAGCGGACGGCGGGGATGCCCTCGATTGAGGGGACGCGCGCGCCCAGCAGCGAAAGCTCGGGCCCGCAGGACTCCGTGACGCTTTGAAGCGCGCTGCAAAGCATCGCCGTCTCCAGGCGCATCAGGTCCTCAAAGCCCTCGATGTAGCCCATCTCCAGGTCCACGCTGGTGTATTCGTTCAGGTGGCGCGAGGTGTCGTGCTTTTCCGCACGGAAGACGGGCCCGATCTCGTATACCCGCCCAAAGACGCTGACCAGCATCTGCTTGTAAAGCTGCGGGCTCTGGGCGAGGCAGGCCGCGCGGCCGAAGTAATCCAGATGAAAGATGTTTGCGCCGCCCTCCGCGCCGGAGGCCACAATCTTGGGCGTGTGCACCTCCGTAAAGCGCTCGGCCGACAGAAACGCGCGCAGGCCCGCGCAAAGCCCCGCTTGAACGACGAAGATCGCGCGCTCCCGCTCGTTGCGCAGGGTGACCGCGCGCGCGTCGAGCAGGCGGTCGAGGGATGCATCCACCCGTTTCTGGTTGATGACGACGGGCGGCGGCGCAGCGGGGACGCTGAGCACCTCAATCTCCCGAATTTTCAGCTCATAACCCGTGCGGCTGCGCGGTTCGGCGGCGACGTCCGCCGTCACGACCACGCAGCTTTCCTCCGCGAGGGCGTCCAGCGGGAAGGCGCAGTCCTCCTTACAGTACACGCACTGCACCACGTTTCGCCCCGTTCGCAACAGCACGAACGCGAAACCGCTCATGCGCCGCAGCTTATAGACGCTGCCGCAAATCCTGACCCGCTGCCCAATGTGCTCCCCGAGCGCCTCCGCATCCGCAAAGCTGCGATTCAAGGTGCCGGGTATCGTCTTGATTTCCATGGTTTTCAGTCCTCCTGTCGTCGGTCGATGGCGCGCTTTCATTCGCAGCGCCGCCGTCCGCGAGGGCATCATCCTTATGCCCCACCCCATCACCCCCTTTCTTCTCGCAGCGCGGGTATCAAAAAAGGACCTCGCGGGCAATCCCTGCCGGCGCGGTCCCTCTGCAAACACAAATCGATTTGCCGCGCAGGCGCAAACGTCAAGCGCCTGCACCTGCGTAGAGCAGCTGCAAGCGCTATCTATCGTCGTCCCGATTCAGGCAAACCGTCTCGAAAAAGCGCTTCATGCTCGCAGCCTCCGTCTTTTAAATTAGATGTCAGTCTAGCACAGTTTTCCCCGCCCGTCAAGGGGGCGAATCCATTTTGACCAGAAACGCCCGGTCGCCGGGGCCCGTGCGCGTAAATTCGAGCCAGCTATACGCCTGCGACTGCCCACACTTCTCATCGATGTTTTTTACGATCTCTGCGAAGTCCTGTCTTCTACGGGCGAAGTCCGGGTGCGCGCGCCAGATGGCGTTGACGAGGTCCTGCTTCGAGGTGATCCACGCGCGCAGCCCTTCCCGATTTCCATCGTACAGGAACTGATAGACGGCCAGCGCGCACGCCTCCAGGCGCCAGAAGGCGTAAGGGTACAAGAGGATGTCGCACGGGCAGGCCACACCCAGCGTATCGTCCTCTAAATATGAAAGCAGCGGCGAGACGGCCGCGAGGAACCAGGTTCCGCCCCCTTCGACGAACCAGACGCCCCGGTCCGCCTGCCGATAGCGGGTGCGCCGCCCGCAGGGCGTGCGTTCGGGCGGCGACCACTCGCCGAAATAGGCCGCTTCGTCCTCGCAGCCGAGCAGGGCGTAGTTAATCGCCCCGCGTTCCAGCATCGCGTGCTCCGGCCCGGACACCGTGCGCTGCCGGTAACGGCACAGTTCGTATTCCACCGCGCAGCCGCACTTTTCCCCCGCAATCCATAGCTCGTCGTCCTCGCAGCCCATGGCGATCACCTCTTCGGAGAACACCTCCCGCGCCCGCCGCATGGTCGAAGCGTGCATGTAGCAGCGATCCTCCATGGTTTCGGGATGGAGCCGTGAGAAGCGCTCGACGCGGTTGATGCCGGGCACCTCCGTCTCGCGGATATCGGGCGGACCGATTCGGTCCGGGGTCAGGGGATAGGGCAAGGGCGGCAAAGCCTCGACCGCCCGTTCGATCCGTTCCTTGACCGTCATGGTGAAATCACCCTCTCATATCATCATCAATAGCATTATAAACTATCTTTAGTTGTAATTCAATCCATAGAAGAAAATTTACGCTTATAGCTTATACTCCAATTTTTGTACTCCGGGTAAGATAGGGAATAAAGGAGGGGATGCTCGTGGCAAAGGAAGAAGCTGTAGCCGTTGGCATACGAATCCGCAGTCTCCGAGAAGCGCTTAAGTTGCCACGAGAAAAGTTGGCGGAAAAAGCCGACATATCCCCTCAATTCCTTGCTGAAATTGAATACGGCAACAAGAGCATGACGCTTCAAACCCTGCGCAAGCTGGCGACCGCGCTCGACGTTTCCACGGACTTCATCGTCTACGGCGTGAACAACAGCCGCGAGCTGGGCCCCATCGACGAACTGCTCCTGACGCTTTCGCCATATCAGATCACCTGTGCGCACGAAATCCTCCGTCAGTACGCGGCGGCGATCCGTTCCGCGACGCCGCCGGACGGCGAGGACGAATAGCCGCATCCCTTTCATCCGCCACGCAAAAGACCTCCCGCCGCAGCAAACGCTTCGGCAGGAGGTCTTCTTCTGTTCGCCTCTTCAATGGGATTTTCCCTGTTTAAGCCGACCGGTTTCCGGCCGGGCGCGCCGCCGTAGGGCCCGCGCTTACGCCTCCGCGTCCTCCGGCGAGACGCGGTTGTCCGCCAGAACCTCCGGCAGATAGCGCATGCTGTCCCTTTCGGTGATCTCCCGAATGACCCGGCACGGCACGCCCGCCGCAAAGCTGTTCGGCGGGATGTCCCGCGTGACGACGCTGCCCGCGCCGATCACGCAGCCGTCTCCGATCGTGACGCCCGGGCAGACCGTCACGTTCGCGCCAAACCAGCAGTCGCTGCCGATGTGCACGGGCTTCGCGTAGCAAAGGCGTTTTCGCTCGCCCGACGCCGTGTACATCTCCCGGCGCTCGTCCGCGCGCATCGGGTGCACGGGCGTCACGATCGTCACATTCGGGCCGAAGTTGCAGTCGTCGCCGATCGTGACCGGCGCGTCGTCCTGAATCGTCAGGTTGAAGTTTCCGAAAAAGTGCTTTCCGAGCGTCGTGTGCTTCCCGTAATGGATGTAGATCGGCCCCTGCAAAAACACACCCTCGGCCACGTCCGCGAAAATATCGGCGACGAGCTGCCGCCGCTTTTCCGTCTCGTCCTCAAAGGTCCGGTTGTACTCGGAGCAAAGGTTGTGCGTCCGCAGCTTGATCGCCTTCAGTGTCGGCTCGGCGGGCGAAAACAGCACCCCCGACAGGGCCTTTTCCTCTTCGTTCATGCGCGCATCCTCCCTGCAATGTCCTAAGTCAGTACCCCCATTATACGACATAAAAGGGATTTTGTCCGAGCAAGTTCGCGCGTTTCTACGAAAGCCACGTGAACGTGGACATGATCTGCCGGCAGAGCGCCCGAAACTCCGCGCCCCCCGCGTCCGCGCTGAAGTCGAACGTGAGCTGCATGCCGTCCGCCCACGTCGTGTAGGTGACCCACGGGTACCCGTCCGCCCCCTGATAGCGGCAGGTCAGGAACGTGACGCCGCCCGCGCGGCTCGTCCCGGTCTGCTCGTAGCCCGCCTCCTGCCACTGCGACACCAGCGCCGCGAGCTCCTCCTCCGTCCGGTCCGAAAGGCTCGTGCCCGTCGCCTCCGGCCGCGCGGAGATGTAGAGGAACGCGCTGCCGTCCTCCGTGCCCGCCCAGCCCAGGAGCTGCCCGCCCGCCTCCGGCTCCTCCGTCTCCAGGCGCCAGGCCTCCGGCACGCGCAGGGAAAAGCCCTGCTCCGGGAAGGCCAGCCGCTGCGATTCCTCGCGCGAAAGCCGCTCCCCGAGCGCATAGATGCAAAGGCAGCAGAGCAGCCCCGTCAGGTAGATCGCCGCGCGCTTCTTCATACCGTTCCCCCCAGCTCAGGCGTTTTCGCCATTCTAGCACGCGCGGCGGACGAAAAGATGGCTGGGATGTGAACGCGCGGAGAAAATGCGGGGGCAGGGCTGCGCGTCGCGCTGTTGACTTCCGGGAGAGGTGCGGCTAAAATATAGTAAAGTACCCACACGCCGCTTAAATGATGGTGTGGTTTAACAGAGGTGAAAGGATGCGCGAGAAAAAAAACGCGGACGCCCTGATGTCGTTGTTCAGTCGGCACGACTATGTCATGACCACCGCCGAGCTCACCGCCTCCGGCCTGTATTACGCGGACATTCAGCGGCTCTTGAGCGATGGGGCCATCGAACGGATCAGGCGCGGTTACTATCGCTGGGTGGAAGACGGCGGAGAAAGCGAGGTCGCGCTGATCCTTCGCCTGTTCCCCGACGCGGTGCTCTGCATGGAGACAGCCCTCTTTTACTATCGATACAGCGACCGAAGCCCCGCCGAATGGCATTTTGCCATCGACAGGAACGTCTCAAAGCGGCGGACGCAGATCGACTACCCGTTTATCCGACCCTACCGGGTGAACCCGCCCCTGCTTGCGCTCGGCGAGACAAAGGGAGAAATCGACCATCACGAGGTGCGCGTTTACGACCGCGACCGAACCCTCTGCGACGTGCTGCGGAACATGAACAGGATGGATCGGGAGGTCTTCAACAAGGCGATTCAGGGGTACGTCAAAGACCCGAAAAAGAACGTTTCCAACCTCATGCGATACGCGAAAGCCCTTCAGGTGCAAAAACGCGTCCAGAACCTGATTGGAGTGTGGCTGTAATGGCGGACAAGGCGGCATCCATCCTCGCGAAGCTGAAGAACCGGGCAAAGGCATCGGCCATCAGCTATCAGCAGTGCCTGCTGCTGTTCATGCAGGAAGAGTTTCTGCGAAAGCTCTCAAAGTCCGGCTATGACGACGTCCTGGTGCTAAAGGGCGGTCTGTTCATCTACACGCTGACAAACTTTAAAAGCCGGCCTACGATCGACGTCGATTTCCTGCTCCGTGGTTTCTCCAACTCCATGGAGGATGTGAAGGGATTGATCGGCAAGGTGCTCGACACGCCGACGGGAAACGATTTTATCTCCATGAGCGCACAGGGGTTCGAGGAAATCTCCCCGCAGAGGAAGTATCACGGCATCAGCGCGCAGATCGTCGGCCGCATCAAGAACGTCCGCGTGCCGTTTAACGTGGACATCGGCGTAGGCGACGTCATCGTTCCCAAGGCGGAGCGACGGACGCTCCGTACGCAGCTTCCCGACTTTGAAGCGCCTGTCGTCAAGACCTATTCCCTGGAAAGCACGATCGCCGAAAAGCTCGACGCGATCCTGCAGCGCTTTGAGCTGACCGGGCGAATGAAGGACTTTTACGACATCGCCTATCTGGCGGAGGCCTTCGACTTTGACGGGGCAAGGCTGCAGGCGGCAATCTTCGAGACGCTGCAAAGGCGCGGCACGCCCTACGACAAGGATAGCTTTCATCGCATCGCGGCGCTTGCCCAGGATGAGGACATTCAAAGGCGGTGGAGGTTTTTTCTGCAAACCTTGAGGAGCGACGCGCCCGCGTTCTCTCTCGTGATGGAAAACCTGCAAGCCTTCCTGGAACCTGTGTTTGAAGCGATCGTTCAGGAAAAAGAATGGACGCGGAGTTGGAAAACGCAGGATTGCGTGAGCGGCAAACGCGGCTGGGCGTAGAGCGCAAAGCCAATCTCCCTGTGCAAAGGGCCTCCTCTGCAAAATGACGCAGGCGAGGCCCTTTTGCGCACCCAATCCGCCTCAGCCCTCCCCGTCCATCTGCGCGTAAGCCTCCGCGATGTTGAGGATGTGGTCGCCGATGCGCTCGTAATCGGTCAGCATCTCCGAATAGAGGATGGCGCTCTCCGCGCCGCACACGCCGCCCGCCAGGCGCTGCATCTGGTTTTCGCGGAAGGCGCGGTTGGTGTCGTCCATGCGCTGCTCGAAGACCCGTTCCTCGCCCAGAATGCGCTGAGCCTCCAGCCGCCCCTCGCCGCCCAGCGCGTCCAGCGCCTTGCAGCAGACGGCCTCCATCTCCTCGATCTCCCCCTGCACCGCCTGCGAGAGCGTCAGCTTCTTGTCGCGAAGCTGCTGGGCGTACTGGGCGATGTTCATCGCGTGGTCGCCGATGCGCTCCACGTTGCCGGTGATCCTGTAAATCTGCTGCACGCTGTTCACGTCCTTCGCGCCAAGCTCCAGCGCCAGCACGCGCGAGGCCTTCTGCGAGATGTGGCTGTTGTACAGGTCGATCTCCTCCTCCGCGCGCTCCACCGCCTCGATGCCGTCCCGGCAGCCCTCCCTGACGGCGCGAAACGCCGCGCTCACGTTGCCGCAGGCCAGGCGCAGCATGGCCTGCACGTCGCGCGAGAGGCTTTCGATGGCCATCGCGGAGGCGCCCAGGCTGCTCCCGGCGAAGAAGGAATCGAACCAGCGGTCTACGTCCGTGTCCTCGCGCGCCTGCTCGGGCAAGATGCGCGTCGCCAGCCGCGCCAGCGCGTCCGCGAAGGGCAGCAGCAGCAGCGTGGTCGTGACGTTGAAGACCGTGTGCACGTTGGCGATCTGCGCGGCGGGGTTTCCGGGCGTCAGGCCCTGCATGAAGCCGGTGAAGGGGGTGAGCAGGCAGATCAGCGTGAAGACCAGCGTGCCGATCACGTTGAAGAGCAGGTGAATCAGCGTCGCGCGCTTGGCGCTGCGGCCCGTGCCCACCGCCGCCAGCACCGCGGTGATGCAGGTGCCGATGTTCTGGCCGAAGAGCACGTACACCGCGCTGTCAAGGCCGATCAGCCCGCCCATGGAGAGCGCCTGCAGGATGCCGACGGAGGCGGATGAGGACTGAATCACCGCCGTGAACAGCGCGCCCACCGCGATGCCCAGCAGGGGGGTGGAAAAGCGCGTCATCAGCCCCACGAACGCCGCGTCGTCCCGAAGCGGCGTCAGCGCGGCGGACATCATGTTCATGCCGATGAACAGGATGCCCAGCCCGGCGACGATGCCGCACACGCTCTGCACCCGCCGCCCCTTGACGAACAGGCAGGGCGCGACGCCCAGGAACGCCAGCAGCGGCGCGAGCGCCCCGATGTCCAGCGCGACGAGCTGGCCCGTGATCGTCGTGCCGATGTTCGCGCCCATGATGACCCCGACCGCGCCGCCCAGCGTCATCAGCCCGGCGTTCACGAACCCGACCACCATCACGGTCGTGGCCGAGGAGGACTGGATCACCGCCGTGATGCCCGCGCCCACCAGCACGCCGCGCACACGGCTGGACGTGAGCCGCTCCAGAATATCCTTCATGCGGCCGCCCGCGACGGCCTCCAAATTGGACGACATCATCTGCATGCCGTACAGAAACAGCGCCAGGCCCCCCAGCAGGGAAAGTATCATCTCAAAGCTCATCTTCATCCTCCTCGGCAGATAAAAAGGCCTCCCCCGCGGCAGCGCCGCAGGAGAAGCCTTTATTGCATTCGTTTGAAACCGGTGCGCATGGTCGAGCGTCCCCTTCCGCTTTGCGTATGTTTCAGCGGTTGCAGTATAGCATAGCGTCAGGGGGGCTTCAACGCTTCGCGCGCATTTTTTACGAAGGTTTTACGTTCGGGGGCTTACTTGCCCGCCGCCGCGTTCGTGCCCGCGATCTGGCCGAACACGCAGAAATCGACGATGGCGTTGCCGCCCAGGCGGTTGCCGCCGTGGATGTTGCCGGTGATTTCGCCCGCGCAGTAGAGGCCCGGCACCGCATTGCCCTCGCCGTTCAGCGCGTGGGCCTCGCCGTCGATGCGCACGCCGCCCATCGTGTGGTGCACGGCGGGCTTGCGCGGGTAGGCGAAGAAGGGCCCGGTTTCGATCTTCGTGCCGTAGGAGACGCGGCCGAAGGGATCGGCCACCCCGGCCTCCACGTAGCCGTTGTAGTCCGCGACGGTCTTTTCCAGCGCGTCCGCGGGCACGCCGAGCTTTTCGGCCAGCTCCGCGACGCTATCCGCCATCACGTAGCCCGCCAGGTTGTGCTCCAGATAGTAGTTCAGCGTCAGGCCGCCCAGCGCCTTGCTCTCAAGGCTCGCGCTGTCGCCGCTGAAGACGATGTACATCATCCCGTCCGTCTGGTCGATGATGGCCTTGGCCATCTCGTCGCGGCGGCCGTCCTCGCGCACGAAGCGCGTGCCTTCCTTGTTGACGAAGATGCCCAGCGTGCTGCCGCTCATGATGTCGTAGGTCGCGCCCGTCTGCGGGTTGCAGTAGGGCAGCAGTTGAATCTGCTCCATGTTGACGAGCTGCGCACCCGCCGCCTCGGCCATGAAGATGCCGTCGCCGGTGACCGCCGGCATGTTGCTGGTCGGCACCTTCGCGCTCAGGTCGGGCCACTTTTCGCCCTCGCAGTACTTCTGGCGCAGCTCCACGTTGCCCGCGAAGCCGCCGGTCGCGAGGATGACGCCCTTCGTCGCGTGCAGGGTGACGGCGTTGCCGTCCTTGCCCTCCGCGACGACGCCGACGACCTTGCCGTCCTCCACGATGAGGCTCTTGCCGGTCGTCTCCATCATCTGCGTGTAGCCCGCGCGGCCGGAGAGCGTCTGTGTGAAGGCGTCGATGTAGCCCACGCCGTTGGGCTTCACCGCCGCGTGCGTGCGCGGGTACAAAGAGCCCGCGCCGTGGGTGATCACGTCGGTGAACTCCATGCCCATGCCCTCCAGCCACTTGAGGCTGGAAAGCGAGTTGTCGGCCAGCTCCTTGACCATGCTCAGCTCGGCCACCTTGTCGCCGCCGTTCCAGGTCTGCAGCGCGAACCAGTTCGGGCTGTCGTAGATGGTCTTGTCGGTCTGCTTAAAGGCCTCGTACTCCGCGCGCACGGCGTCCATCAGCGCCTTGTGCGCGTCGCTCACGGGCTCCTCCGCGATGGCCGCCTCCACCAGCGAGCCCAGGTCGCCGGAGACGTTGGTGGCGTAGTCCTGCTTGGTCGGGTCGGGCGCGTTGTAGATGCCGCCCGCCACGATCGAGTTGCCGCCCAGGAAGCCGGACTTCTCGATCAGGATGACCGAAGCGCCCGCGTCCGTCGCCGCGACCGCCGCCGCCAGGCCCGCGCCGCCGCCGCCCACGATGACGACGTCCGCCGTGGCCTCCACGTCGCCCGCCGGGGTCTTTTCAGGCGCGGTCTTGAGCGCGTCCACGTCCGCACCCGCCTCCTTCAGGCACTTTTCCACCGCGGAAAGGATCGCGCGGCTGGAAATCGTGACGCCCGTGACCGTGTCCACCGCCAGGGACTGCGCGTTCACGACGCGCTCCGGGATGTCCTTCACCGCCTGGTCGCCCACGCCCGGCGTCTCCACGTGGTCCGTCACCTGAACGGATTCGATCCGGTCCGCGCTGACGGTCACCTCCACCGTCATCGGGCCGTGCATCGCGCTTACCGTCTGCGTATACGTGCCCGGCGTCATGCCCTCAGCCGACGCGGCCGCGCCGAGGCCCAGCAGCATCGCAAGCGCCAGCAGCACGGAAAGCACCTTTCTTCCCAACATGTGTTTCTCCTCCTTCAATACAATCCGGGCGCATCGCCCGCTTTGTTTATTATACATCAATCCCACGCGCAAAATCAATACATATTGGGTGTAAAAAGAAAAAGTTTGATATTTAAATATCATATAGAGGAAGTTTTAAGGCGCGGATGGAGAAAACGTCCCTCCGCGCCGCGCCTCACGCGAGGTACATCGCCCGAAGCCTTGCAAGCCGCTCGTCCGTCAGGCCCATGGCGTCCGCGAGGTACGCGCGCACCGAGCCAAAGCGCGCCTCGACCGCCGCAAAGACCGCCTCGATGTAGCTTTCCCGCACGGAGTTGAGCATCGATAGCGCCTGCACCGCCGCCGGGTCGTCCGTGCGGGCGGCCGCCGCGCGCGTCATGCTCTCCGTCTCCTCCCGAAGGCACTCGTTGGTGAAGAGGAAGTCCGCGACGATCAGCTCCCGCGGGACGCCCAGCGCGCTGAGCAGCAGCGCCGTCGCCGTGCCCACGCGGTCCTTGCCCGCCGTGCAGTGGTAGAGCACCGCGCCCTCCTCCTGCCCTAGCAGCGTGTCGAAGAAGCGGCGGAGCTGGCGCATGGCCCCCTCCCCCGTCGCGATGGCGGGGTAGGTCTTTTCAAAGTACGCGCCGATGTCCGTCCCGGCGGTTTCCACGTAAAAGAGCATCTGGCCCACGTAGTCCGTAAAGTCCACCTTCGTCTCGCGGGTGACGCCGAGGTTTTCCTCGTCCAAGAGGGGCGCGGCGACGCAGCGCACGCCCTCGATGGCCGGGTCGGGCATCTGCGAGGCCTCCGTGGGGGTTCTGAAGTCCACCACCGTGCGCAGGCCGTGCTCCGCCTTTAAGATTTCGATGTCCCGCCCTTTGGCGCGCGCGAGCATGCCGCTGCGCAGCAGCCTGCCGCGGCGGACGTGCAGCCCGCCCGCCGCCGGGCACCCGCCCAGGTCGCGCGTGTTGTAAAGCCCCTCCAGCGGGATGCGCGATTCATAAATCCATTGCCTGTCCACCTGCATTCCTCCTTTGATACCCCCAGTATAGCATACTTCGCGGCCCCGCGCACCCGCCAGGCGCGCCCGGTCAGCCGCTTTTCGCGCTGGCAATGCGCGCGCGTTTGTGTTATCATAACGCTATCAACGATACAGGAGAGAATGCCGCATGCCCTTTTGCACCTTTCAGGACCCGTACGCCCTCTTCGACTGCACGCCGCTGGAGAACCTCTACATTCAGGAATACATGCTGCGCGCGCCGGGCGATTTCGTCAAGGTCTACATCTACGGCCTGATGCAGTGCTACCACCCCGCCGAGCGCATGAGCCTTGCCGCCATGGCCAAGGACCTGGGGATGGAGGAGGACGCGGTGTTCCGCGCCTTTCAGTACTGGGAGCGCCAGGGCGCGGTGCGCCGCGTGAGCGACAACCCGCCCGCCTACGCCTACAAGAACCTCAAGCAGGCCCAGCTCACCGCCAGCAGCGACCCCTCGCAGGACCTGTACCGCTACCGCGAGTTCAACGAGGAGCTGCGCAGCCTCTTCGATAAAAAGCGCCGCCTCTACGAGCAGGACTATCAGCGCATCTACGACTGGATGGAGATTCTGGAATTGCCGCAGGAGGTCGTGCTGATGCTCATCCGCCACTGCATCGACCTGTACGGCATCCGCTTCTCCTTTGAAAAGGCGGACGCGCTCGCGCGCGAGTGGGCGCAGGGCGGCGTCACGACCATCGAGGACGTGGAGGAGATGACGCGCTCGTCCAAGCAGATGAAGCAGGACCTGCGGCGGGTGCTGCGCAGGCTCGGCCAGCGCCGCGAACCCTCGCAGGACGAGGAGGCGCTCTTCTCCAAGTGGGTGGGCGACTGGGGCTTCACGGCGGAGGCCGTGCTCGAGGCCTGCCGCGAGACGACCAAGGGCACGCCCACCATGGCTTATCTGGACGGCATCTTAAGCCGCCAGCACAAGCTAGGCACGCGGGACGCGGGCGAGATCGCCGCGCGCCTTACGCAGGAGCAGCAGGCCATGGCCCCGGCGCGCGAGCTGCTCGCCCAGCTCGGCCGGCGCAGCGTCTCCCCCACCGAGCACGACGTCTCGGTCATCGCGGGCTGGCAGCAGCAGGGCTTCGAGTGGGACGCGATCCTGCTCGCCGCGCAGGTCGCCCACCACAACGGCGGCAACAGCCTGGATTCCGTGGGCCAGCGGCTGGAGGCCTGGCGCCAGCGCGGCCTGTTCACCCGCGCCGCGGCGGAGGATTACCTGCGCGCCGTCAAGCGGGACAACGGCCAGCTCCAGCAGATTTACGAGGCCGCGGGCGTGGAGGCGCGCCCCTCGGCCGCGGACCGCAGGCTTCTGCACCGCTGGCAGGACGACCTGGGCATGCCGCAGGAGGTGCTGCTGCTGGCCGCCGCCTACGCGGTGGGCGCGAAGGCGCCCATGCCCTTCATCGACAAGATCCTGTCGAGCTGGAACGCCGCCGGTATCCACGACGCCGCGAGCGCGCGGGCCGAGCACGACCGGAGAGGCGCGCTCGGCGCCCCGGCAGCCGCCGGGGCAAAGCCGTCCGCCGCGCGCCCCGTCAAGGAAGTGGCCAAGCACCGCTACGAACAGCGCACCTATTCGGAGGAGGAGCTCGACGCGCTCTTCTTCGACATCATGAAGGATGAAGACGGAGGGAACGCATGATCAGCCGCGAAAACGTGCTGCGCGAGCAGCTTGCCGCGTATGAAAACCAGCGCGCGCTCAACCGGCGCGAGGAGCTGCGCCGCCGGGAGGAGGTCGCCGCCCGCTCAAAGGACGCCGCCCGCCTGCTTTCGCGGCGCGAGGAAATTTTCTACGCGCGCATGCGCGCCGCCTTCGCCAGGCCGGAGGAGGCGCAGCGCATCGCGTCCGGTCTTGAGGCGGAGCTGGAGACGATCAACCAGCGCCTGCGCGCGGAGCTTGCGCGCCTGGGCTTTGCGGAGGACTATTTGCAGCCCGTCTACCGCTGCCCCGTCTGCCGGGACACGGGCTACGTGGGCGAGCCCATCCACGAGCAGTGCGCGTGCCTGCGCCAGCGCGTGATGAACCGCCTGTATCAGGACGAAAACCTCGCGGGGCTCGACCGCGAGAACTTCGCCGCGTTCGACGAATCCGTCTTCCCGGACGAGGCGATCGCGGGCACGGGCGTCACCCAGCGCGCCTACATGGTGCGCATGCGCGACATCTGCGAGCGTTTCGCGGACGCGTTCCCGGACGTGCCGGCGCGCGGGCTGCTGCTGAGCGGCAAGTCCGGCCTGGGCAAGACGTTCCTCATGAACTGCGTCGCCCAGCGCGTGCTCGAGCGCGGGTACACGGTGCTGCGCATGACGGCCTACCGCCTCGTCGAGGTCATGCGCCGCTACCACTGGAACGGTCAGGACGCGCAGACGGTGGACGAAATGCGCGGCTGCGACCTGCTGCTGCTGGACGACCTGGGGGCCGAGCCGATGATCGAAAACGTGACCATCGAATCGATCTACCACATCTTAAACGAGCGCATCCTCTCGGAGAAGGGCACCGTGGTGAGCACGAACCTGACCCCCGGCGAGCTGCAATCGGCCTACACCGAGCGCGTGGCCTCGCGCCTGCTCGACACGCGCCACATGCGCCTTCTGCGCTTCGCCGGGCGCGACGTGCGCCTCTCCGGCGGGAAGTGAGCGCGGCCGGCGCGGCAGCGCACGCGGAAAAGACGATGACGAAAGCACCGGCCGCCCCGCTGTGGGCAGCCGGTGCTTTCATGTTTCCCCGTCTGTTTTTTTCAAAATCCACTTCGTGCGCTCCAGCGGGTAGGGTACGTCCTGCGCCGTAAAGCGCCCGACCGCCTCGACCACGCCCGTGCGCTCCCCCTCCCCGAACGGCACGCGCACGACGTCGCCCGGGGCGATGCGCGGGTTGTCCGTCCGGTAGTAATAGCTCCTCGGGCTGCCGCCGAAGGACACGCTGCAATAGAGGTAGGTTTCCCCCTGCAGGTCGCGCCCGTACACGCGCGGCAGCACCAGGCGCTCGCGAAGGCCGAACGCCGAGCGAAACGCCTCGATGGCCTCCATGAGCCCGTGCCAGCATGCTGGCAGGCCCTGTTTGCCGTACGGTCCGGCGATCGTATCCGCGCTTTGCTTGTGGTACTCCACCGTCAGCTCGTAGGCCGGCATCTCGTCCGTCCCCTTTGGCGCATGCTCCGGCGGCTTCAGGGAGAGCGCGCCGATGCGGTCGAGCAGCAGGCTCACGTCCTCCGGCGCGTAGTAGTCGCGCGAGGTGATGCGCCCCTCCGCGGTGGCGCAGCCGAGCAGCAGCAGTCCCTTGGCGCGGTCGGCCACCAGAAACTCGCGGCTCGCGCCTTCCTCCGTCCACGCCTCCGCCGGGAAGTTTACCTCCAGCGAGATGCGGTCGACCTGAGCGGGGTTGAGCACCGGGGCCACGCAGTCCATGACCGAGAGGAAGTCCAGCCAGTTTTCCGGCCCGGCGTTCGTGCCGCTGATCGTCCGGCAGCGCTTGCCCGCCTGCTTGTACTCGATCGACCACGTCATGCCGTCCTGCGGACCGTCCTCCGCGTAGGAGGAACGCCAGCCGCTGATGTGCACGTTTTTGAGCGCCTGCAAAAACCGCTGCGCCGCCTCGCCCTCCAGCCAGGTATCGCCGTTTTCGGCGGGATAGGCCGCGCTTTCGACCGTCACCTGCACGCTGCCGTCGTACACGCGCACCTGCACACGAAGCTCGCCCTGAAAGGGCGGGTTCAGGGTAAAGATGAGATATTCCAACATGGGCGCCCCCTTTCAGCGGCGTCCGCCGCGTCGCCATTCTTCGTCCCCATCCGTCAAATATCGTTCTTCAGGGACATTATAGGCGTTTTTGTCCGGGGCTGTCAACCGGTGAAACCGCCAGGACGCAGGCGCCGTAAGCGCCAAAAGCCGCCCCGCCGGATTTCTTCCGACAGGACGGCTTCGTCGATGACAATATGGCGTTTTTCTATTCCAGTCTGCACACGTTTTCCGGCGCGCCCTTCAGGTAGGCGTACACGTTTGAAAAGGCGATCCGCGCGCGCCGCACCATAGACTCCTCCGAAGCAAAGGCGATATGCGGCGTGAGCAGCGTGTTCTTCGCGCGCAGCAGCGGTTCGTCCGCCGGAATCGGCGGCTCCGCGTCGAATACGTCGATGCCCGCGCCCGCGATGCGCCCCTCGTTCAGCGCGTCGGCCAGCGCGCGGCTGTCTACAATAGGGCCGCGCGCGCAGTTGATGAAGAGGGCGTCCGGCTTCATCAGAGCGATCTGCTCCGCGCCTATCATGCCGCGCGTCGACGCGTTGCTGGGCGTGTGCAGCGATACGATGTCGCTTGCCTGCAGGAGCTCCTCCAGGGACACGTAGGTCATGCCCAGTGCCTCGGCTTCCGGGTTGCGGCTGCGGGAATAGGCTACGAGTTTTGTGCCGAAGGCGTGAAAGAGCCGCGCGGTGAGCATGCCGATGCGCCCGGTGCCAATGATGCCCACCGTGCGCCCGGCGATCTCGCGGCCCATGAGGCCCGCCGCCGTGCCGCCTGCGCGCACGCGCTCGTTCGCCAGGTCGAGCTTGCGCAGCAGGCCGATTGTAAGACCTACGACCAGCTCCGCGACGGTCTGGTTCGAGTAATTCGCCGCATTGCAGATCGTGATGCCCCGCTCGCGGCAGGCCGCGTGGCCGATGTGGTCGATACCGGTGAAGGCCACATCGATCATCCTCAGGTCCAAGTTGGCGCGAATCACCGCGTCCGGGTACGGCGTGTTGGCGATCATCACCACCTCGCTGCCGCGGGAACGCTCCGCCAGCTCGTCCGGGTCGCAGGTGCGCTCCGCAAAGCTTGAAAATTCGTGTCCGGCCTCCCGGATCGGCGCGGCGAGCTCCGAGAGCAGCGCCTGCGAAATGCCGATCGGCTCCAGCAATGTAATCTTCATCTGAAATTCCACTCCTGTCCTCTTATAAAGACGCGATGGGCATTCTGGCCATCACGGCGCTTCTGATGTCCGTGGGCTCCTGAAGCGTGGCGGCCACGTACAGATAGCCGTCCTGCTCACAGGCGCAGGGATAGAACCAGGTCCGTCCGCGGTCGAGCTGCGCGTCGTGGCCCTCGAACAGCTTGTACACCCGGCTGAACCGCCCCGTCTCCCGGTCCGCGACCGCGAGCACCAGCAGCGTGCGCACAAAATACCCGCGATCCTGATTATACACCAGATACGGCCGCCCGTCCGACAGAATGCCCGCAAAAATCTTGGAGTTTCCGATGGGCATGGCGTTCTCCATGGGCGGCGACCACGTCTCCCCAAAGTCGCCGCTTTCAAAGACGAAGGAGGGGCCTTCGTCGTTTCGCACATAGGCGACGGCCCTTTCCCCCTGCGCGACCACGGAAATCTCCGCGCAGCGGATGCGCGGGGCGAGCGGGTGCAGGGGATCGAACAGGAAGACGCAGCGCCACGGCGCCTCGATGCGTTCCCCCTGACTGATGAGCACCACCGGGAAAGCCGGGTCCTGCTCCTTCTTGGGCATCCAGCCGCCGACGATGTAGCAGCCGTTGTCCATGCGCTGAGGCGGTGTGTTGCAGATGAAGCCCTCCGCCACCTTGCCGATCCGCTCCCAGGGCGCCATGGGGTCCTCCCGCCTCGCGTAAAGCTGCAAATCCACCGTCATGTTCTTGCCGGTCATGGTCGTAATCAGCGCGTACAGCCTGCCCGCATGCACGAACAGGTCCGCCGGGACGAAGTGCTCCTCCGCCTGCCCGGCCTCGCCGACCACGCGGAAGGGAGGCGACCAGGTTTCCCCGCCGTCCCTGGAAAAGCGCCCGCGGATGAGCGAGGAGCCGCAGATTTCCGCCGAGGTGGAGTTGTACCACGCCTCGTAAATGCACCCCTCGAAGGAGGCGAGCGTCACGTCGTGCAAAAAGGGCAGCATGTCCTCGCGTCCGTCATGCGTGATGCGCTTCTCCAACCCGGGCGGATAGGGCATCCGCTCCGTCTGTGGATAAGGGGTTTTCGCGTCGAATGGACAGCACTTCTTCATATCGCTGCTCCTCAATCAAAGACCGGCAGGGGCTCGCCCTGGGCGATGCACCGCCACGTCTCTTCGTAAGCCCTGTGGGCGTTTTCCATCCAGTGCCGCTTAATCTTTTCGGCGGTCGCCACGTCGTGCACGATCACGCTGATTTTAAAGAGCACCTTTTCGTTCTGCCGGATGGACAAAAACACAGGGATGATGCCGTTCGCCTGCTCGCTGTACTGGGCGAGGTAATTCTGCTCCTGCGCAAAGAGCCTGCGGTACTCCTCCGCCTTCTGCGCGATGGACTGCTCAAGCTGCCTTGAAAGCGGCTCCGCGCGCAGCGCCTCGGCCCCTAGAGGCGAGAGCACGTATTGAATGCCCGATTCCCCTACGGTCTGCGTGAGCAGGCCCGCTTCGCGCAGTTCCGCCAGCGTCCAGGCTAGGTCGAACTCCGGGGAAAGGTCCGTCTCGAAGAGAAAACGCCGCAGTTGGGCGGCGTTCAGCGCCCCCATCGCCAGGGCAGCGCCGAGCACCAGGCGTTCGCGATCCTTCATCTTTACATCCTCCTTCGATTTTCAGCCCGTCACGCTGGCGGCGTCCGCGAGGCGCCCGCCGGGCAGCATCGCCGCGGCCCAGGGTGCCCCCTCGTTCACGATGCACGCGGTGATTTCGACGCCCTCCGGAGTCAAGGAGACGGCTGCCGTGGGCAGCTTCAGGTTGTCCGCGCGAAGAATCGCCTCCCCCGTCCCGCTCAGCGTGAGCCGGACCAGCCGTCCCGACCGCTCGGCGCGCAGCGCATAGTCCCGAAGCGGCCAGGCGAGCTCGTAGCTGCCGCCCGCCACCACCGTCAGGCGGCGGGCGCAGTCCGCGCAGGAAACCCGGTAGTCGCCCGCAGGCAATCGCACGTCGAGCCTACCGCTCTGCGTCGCAAATGCGTAGACTTTCCCGGTTCCCTCGTGCGTGAACGTGACCGTCTCCCCGCAAACTTCGCCCGTCACCCGCCCCGGCAGGTATTCGTCCGCCATCATCGCAAGCCACTTGCCCGGAGGGCCCATCCAGACTTCCTTGTACGTGCAGTTGTTGGCCTGTGGCCAGAAGGGCGCGTCCCGCTCCTCATTCGACTGCATGCCCACGGGCAGCTCGCCCACGGCGTCGCCGTGGAGCACCGCGTACTGCGTGCCGTAGTCGTTGCCCGCGCCGAACATCATGGACTCGGAGAAGGGGTTTTTGCCGATGATCCAGGCGAACTGCTCCTGTGCGATGTCGTAGAGCCGCCTGTCGTTGAGGTAGACGGAAGCGGCGGAGACCGCCTTGCCCAGCGAGAGCTGCACGTGGTAATTGCCGCGGAAGGAATACCACACCGGGAAGCGGCGCAGGTAGTGCCTGTCGCTCAGGCGGATGCCCGTCTCGAGCTGTTCAGTGTAGTGCAGGAACGTCTCTGCCTGCTGGCCCGCCTGATCCTTGCCCGCGAACATCGCGAAAATCGGGTGCATGAGGCCGAACGTATCGCGGTCGTCGATCTCGTCCAGCGAGTAAATGCCGCTGGGCAGCATGCCGTAGGGGGCGACGGCGCGCATGGTCCACCTGACGTAATCCATGTAGTACATAAGCGCGCTGTGCCAGTCCATCCAATGCGCGTGGCCCGGCAGGAGGCGGCACAGCGCGATGAGCGCCAGGGCCGTCTTGTCCTCCTGGCTGCGGTGGTTGTAGTGGATCACCGTCTTATGACGCGGATCGCGATAGAAGAAGCCGGCGATCTTTTCCTCCGCCCCCGCGAGGAACGTGCGCTGCTGGCAGGAGACGACGTAATCCCCATAACCCGCGCCGCGCCGGGCGTACGCCTCCTCGCCCGTGACCTCGTAAAGCTCCATCGCCGCGAAGGCCGCGATGCTCGCCATGAGGCAGCGCGAAACCATCTTGTCGTGGCCGGGATAGATCACCGCCGGGTCGAAGGCGGGATCGTCCAGCAGGTCCGCGCCAAACCCAAAGTCCACCCGCGCGCAGCGCAGCGCGTAATCGGCGAGCTCCGGGTCCTCCTCCCGAAGCGCGCGAAAGCCCATCACCTCGGCGGATGCCGCAAGCAGGTTGACGAACGGGGCGTTCACCGCCTCGAACGTCAGGTCGTCGCAGGTGCCGCGGATGCCGTCCGTCCACACGGCGCTGGACGAGGGGCCCGTTCGGTAGCCGTCGCCAAACCGGCCCTTGAGCAAATAACTAAGGCCCCAGATGCCCTCGTCCAAAAGCCGCCGGCAGAGCAGCGGGTCGTCCTCCCGGACCCGCATCGCCAATTCAAAGAAGGCGTGCACGGCCTCGCAGGTCAGTTGAATCTGCTGGTTTGTGTCCGCCGCGTCGTGCCAGCCCCCGTTCGCCACGATCTCCTTTTCGCCGTGGCGCGTGCGCTGGTCGGCGTGGCAGGCGTCGTGCTTGCCCGGCACGCGGTAACCACAGCGCTGGCAGAACACGAAGTTGATCGTCTTCCACACCGTGTCCATCCAGACGGTCTGCGAAATGTCGAAGGGCTCCGTGCAAAGCGCCCCCGCGCGCAGGCGGTAGGTGCCCTCCTCCAGAAAATTCGTGAAATCAAGGACGCAGAACGTCCCCGTGGAGGTGGTCATTCGCTGCACTGCCCCCTCGTAGACGGCGCGCCCGGTGGCCGCGTCCGTCAGCGAAAAGACGTCGTCCGGCACGCCGCAGCAGACCGCCGTCTTTCGCGCGCCGGGCTGATACCCCAGGTGCGAATAGGCGATGCGGCCGGGAGCCGTCTCCCAGCCCTCGTAGGCGTCCGGCTTCTCCACCTCCTCCAGACTCAGCGCGCCGATGTAAAAGCGCGCCTCGCCCAGGGCGCAAGGCTCGTACCCCACCATGTCGTAGTCGAAGCTGACGCCCGTGACCGCGTCGCGCGCCACGTAGGGAATCTCGAACTGAACGCGGTTCCAGGCGTGGTTCTTCAGGTTCAGGTTATGTCCGCCCTCGCGGTCGAACGCGTCCGGCACCTTGTGCGCGCCGTCGTTGTGGAGCTGAAGGCGCAGGCAGACGTTCCGGTAGCCCGGCATGTCGGGGTAGACCCAGGCGGTCAGGCGGTTCCACGCTTCCCAGTTTTCCCGTTCGACGTGCAAAAAAGCCCTAGGAACGGCGTAGATGCGCCCGACGCGCCCCGTCCAGCGCTCCAGTCTGCACGGCGCAGTAAAGCAGATCGAGCTGCCGCCCTCGTACCGCGCATGCATTTTCGACACGCTCAGGGCGGCGTAGGGCGTCACGGGCTCCCAGCCGCGAAGGGAGCGCATGTCGTGCAGGCTGCGCGTCCTTCGCACCTTCTTTTCCGCGCAGCGCGCCTCCTTCGTCTCCTCCCAGTGGATGGGCATGGGCCGGGAAATCAGGCCGCTTTCCTCCAGATCCCGGCGCAGCTTTGGCTTCATGGCCGGATGGGGTGTATACATCTGAGAAACTCCCTTCGGTTTGGATAGGGGGACGGCCCGCCGGGCGGGCCGTCCCCGGGCTGTCCAAGTCGCGCAGACAGCCGTCTTCTTCCTCCTTATTTGTTCTCCGCCACCCATGCGTCGAGCTGTGCCTGCGCCTCCTCGATCACCGTGCGCACGCCCGCCGTCTCCAGTTCGGAGATCAGCTTGGGCAGCACCACGTCCGGGTCGGAGGTGCCGGTGCGCAGCTCGCTCGCGTAGTTATTCCACACCGCGAGGCAGGCGGCGACTTCCATCTCCACGTTCTCGTCGTTGAAGTTGAAGCCGATGGTGTTGGACACCTGCGCGTCCTCGTAGCTCTTGAACACCTTCTGCCACATCTCGTTGTCGGAGCCTTCGCCTTCCATCGGGCCGATCGCGTACGAGGCCTGCGAGTAGGCCAGGGGATTGTAGTTCTGGCTGCCCTGCTCGGTGCGGGTCACTGTGCCGTCGGCGTTGCAGGTATAGTGTACGCCCTCCAGGCCGTAACGCAGCATCGTGCGGTAGGGAATGTTGGTGTTGCAGTATTCGATGTAGCGCAGGGCTTCCTCCACGTGCTTGGAGGCGGCGCTCACCGCCGTCATCGCACCCTGCACGGAGGAGGTCGTGAGGTACGGGCCGACGTAGCGGCTGATCACCTGGCCGTGGCTCACCTGGCCCTCCCAGATTGATTCCGCGCCGAACCAGCCCTGGCCGGAGCGCACGGGCGAGTACTGCGTGTTGGGGATGCTGTTGGTCGTGGCGGCATCCGGGTTGATGTAGCCCAGCTCGTACCACTTGTGCATCAGCCGGTAGCGGTCGGTGACGTCGTCCACTTCCAGCGCAAGCTTTACCCGATAGGCCTCCGGGTCGTCCGCGTCCACGAACTCAGTGCACAGCATGATGTCCTTCATGATCCAGTTGACCTGGTTCTCGTTTGAGTCGGGGCCGTTGCGCTTGCAGTACATTGGGTAATCGTTCGGGTGCGCGGCCTTGTAGGCGGCAAGGTACGGCTCGATGTCCGCGAAGGTCATCGTCTCCGGAATCGTCATGCCCAGCTCGTCCACGAACGCGGCGGGGTCCAGACGCCAGAACACCTCCACCGCGTAGTCCTTGAGGATCGGCACGGCGTAGTTGCGCCCGCCCACGGCAGTGGCGTCCCAGAGCATCTCGGGGATGCTGTCGTAGAGCGCAGGCGTCTGCGCGCGCACCGAATCGGTAATGTCGCAGAAGATGCCGTTGGCGGCGTTGGTGGCGAAGTCGTTGAACGTGCTGCTGGTGTAGCACAGGTCGAAGTATTCGCCGGAATTTACGATCAGGGAAACCTGATCGCGCGTGACGTACTCAAACTTGACCGTGACGCCGATGTCCTTTGCGGACATCTCGTTGAGTTTTTCCGCCACCATTTCCAGATCCTTGGGCGCGTAGTCGGTCGTGTAGAGGATCCAGCGGAGCTGCACCGGCTCTTGCGCTTGGGCTGCAGCGCCCATCGAAAGCGCCAGGGCCAGGGTCAGGACGAGGGATAGTAGACGTTTCATGTAGGTACCTCCCGTTTTATTTTTCAACACGGCTTCGCGCCGTTTTGATTCGCTCGCGTCAGCCCTTCACCGCGCCGACGGTCAGGCCCGAGACGAAGTACTTTTGAAAGAACGGATAAGAACAGGCGATCGGCAGGACGGAGATGACCACGATGGCCATGCGCACCGTCTCGGAGGGCAGGTTGTTCGCCGTGGACACGATATAGTCTTCCGAGCGGGCCAGGAAGTCCACGCTCTTCTCGATGCTGACGAGCAGGTATTGCAGAGGATACTTGCTGCGCTCGGAGATATACAGCATCGCCTGATACCAGTCGTTCCAAAAGCCGAAGGTGAGGAACAGCCCCACGGTCGCCAGCGCGGGCAGCGAGATGGGCAGCACGATCCGCGCGAAGATCTTGAGCTGGGACGCCCCGTCGATCTTGGCCGACTCGATGATCGAATCGGGCACGGTCGTCGTAAAGAACGTGCGGGTGATGATGATGTAGAACGTGGAGCAGGCGATCGGCAGGATCAGCGCCCACAGGCTGTTCTTGAGGCCGTAAAGCTGCGTCATGACCATGTAGTTGGCGACCATGCCGCCGTTGAACAGCATGGGGATGAAGACGATCACGGTGTACAGCCTGCGAAGGCGAAAGCTCCTGCGCGAGAGCGCGTAGCCCATCGTCGCGATCAGGAAGATGCCCACGAGGGTGCCCAGGACCGTCACCGTCACCGAGGTGAGAAAGCTGGAAAAGATTTCGTCGCGCGTCTGCCAGAGGTAGCTGTAGGTGTAGGTGCTCCACTCGGCTGGCACAAAGCTGTAGCCCCTGGAGACGATGGATTGCTCCGACGAAAATGAGATGATGATGACGAAGATAAACGGCACGATCGCCGCCAGGGCCAGCAGCACGAACAGCCCGCTGATCGCGGCGTTCGTGCCCGGGCGCACCCGGTTGAACCGCATCGGTTCCCCCGCCGCCGATTTTCTTCCGCCCATGATTCTTCCTCCTTTATCCCCGCGGCCGGGCCGCCGGGCCGTTTGATTCCGGGCTCAGAACAGTCCGCTTTCGGGATCGATCTTCTTGACGACCAGGTTGGACAGGACGATCGTGACACAGCCCAGCACGGACTGGAACAGCGCCGCCGCCGAGGAATAGTTGACGTTGCTGTCGTTCATCAGCGCTTTGTATATGTACACGTCGATCGTCTGCGTCACCGACACCAGGGAGCTGGAGTCGCGCGGGATGCGGTAAAACAGGCCGAAGTCGGAGTTGAAGATCTTGCCCATCGCCAGGATGAACATGATGGAGATGATGGGCCGCAGCAGCGGCAGCGTGATGTAGCGCGCCTGCTGGTACTTGCTCGCCCCATCGATCAGCGCGGCCTCGTACATCTCCTGATCCAGCCCGCTGATCGCGGCCAGATAGACCACCATCGAGTAGCCCGTGCCCTTCCACAGGTTCATGAACACGAGGATGAACGGCCAGTACCCGGGCTCCTGATAAAAGAGCACCTTGCCCTCGCCCATGCCCATCAGCAGGTTGTTGAAGAGCCCCCTGTCCGTCGCGAGGAAGGCGTACACGAAGTAGCTGACCACCACCCAGGAGATGAAGTGCGGAAAGAACATCGCAGTTTGGCAAAGCTTGGCCAGCCGCTTGGAATACATCTGCGAGATGAGCAGCGCCAGGGTGACAGGCACGACGACGCCCAGGACGATGAAGATGAGGTTGTAGCCCAAGGTGTTTAGAAAGACGTTTTTCCACGTGGGCAGGCGAAAGAGGAATTCGAAGTTCTTGAAGCCCACCCACTTGCTGTTGACGAACAGGCTGTACAAAAACCCCTGCCCCGGCGCCACCTTGTAGTTTTTAAAGGCGATGACGATGCCGAACATGGGCACGTAGCAGATCGCAATATACCAGATCAGCGTGGGCAGGGACAGCCCCATGAGCTGCCAGTCGTCGAGCGTCATGCGCTTCTTGCCCGCCCGGGCCAGTCTCTTGTTCATGCCTTTTCTTCCTTTCTGAGCGTCCCGCCTTCGTTTACTGCAGACTTGCGATGTAGGGGATCTTCCCCTTCAGGTAGTCCATGGCCATCAACGCGGCGCTCCTGGCCTCCTCCTGCCTGACAAAGACGATACGGCTGCGCGGATAGTGCGCTTCAAACAGACGGGTGTATTCCTCAAGGTAAGCCTCGCTCTTTGCGAACACGTCGCCCCATACGCCCGAGAGAAATTCCTCCTCCGCCCCAAAGCCGAGTTTGCGCACGCAGGTCTGCGCGACCGTAAATAGCGCCTGAGCCCCCCGTCTCACGATTTGAAGCGCGGCCTCGTCCCCCTCGCGGGCGGAGTCGATCACGAGCTGGGAAAGCACGGTGTCGATGGGCCGCCGCCGCAGGGCGCCCGCGCATTCGGTAAGCTTCTCGACGTCCAGGCCGCGAAAGTGCCTGTCCAGCTTGGCGATGAGAGGCGTGCGCTCCACGCTGCCGTCCAGCCACTGAGAAGCCAGGTGCATGGCCTCCAGCGCGAGCCACTGCGCCGAGCCTTCGTTGCCCAGGATGGTGACCGAGTAGCCGCCGGAGCGCGTGATCTGCCCCTGCGCGTTCCTGCCCACGGCGATCGAGCCCTTGCCCGATACTGCAAGCACCCCAAGCCCCTTTGTCGCCGTGTACAGCGCCACGTTGCCGTCATTGAGGCAGAGCACCGGGCAGAGCATGTGCGAGGCGGCGAAGCATTCCGTGACCAGCTGCTTCGTCTTGGGCGAATCGATGCCCGCCGCGCTCACCAGCAGGCACTGGCACTTCTCGCGGTCGCCGCGAAAGGAAAGCAGCAGCTCGTCGATCATTTCTGCCGCCCGCCGCTGCGCCACGCCGCGCCCCACGGTCACGTAGGAACACGATCGGGCCCTCACCTCGCCCAGCACGCCGCCGTTCAGGTCCATCGCCACCGCCGACGTCTCGTCCAGCTTGCTGGATACACCGATCACAAATGTCTTCATCGTCTCTCTCCTTGCCGCCGCGGCCGGCGCATCCCCCTTGGTTGCCCCTATTATACGTTCGCCCTTCGCCACATGTCGAGGATGATCTTTTCTCCACCAATTTGCTCTTTTGGTCGATACTTTCCCTGATTTTGGGCACAATTTACCGCATATACACGTTTTTCTTCTATTGTCAAGGCTGATCTTTTCTCATCTGTCCGTCCGCGATTTCGGATGGACAAAACGCCTGGAGCGTGTAAAATGAAAAGCGCAAACAGGGGGGAGGTGCTCCATGAACCCGATAGACGTGCTCGTCGTCGACGGCGACGCCCACAGCCTGCAGGCCACTCTTGGTATGCTGGGCGCAAAAGACAGGTTTCACATTGCGGACACGGCGCGCAGCGGATACGAGGCGGTCGCCAAGGCCTACATCTGCCATCCGCAGGTGGTGCTGACGGAGATCGAGATGGAGACGCCGCGCGCGGGCCTGCTGGCACTGAGGGAGATCACCGGAGCGCTCAGAAACTGTCGGGTGGTCTTCTACACGTCCGTGCGGGAAGAGGAAACCATCTGCCGGGCCTTTGCGGACGGGGCGGTCAACTACCTGTTCAAACCCGCCGCCGCGCCCGCGCTCGTCCGCGCGGTCGTTTCGGCCGGGATGGGCGCCTGCGCCGTTTCCGCGGACGGCGGCGCGACGCTGCTGCGCGATTACCGCAGGCTGCGCCACCTCCATGAAAACCTCTCCAGCCTGCTGCGAATCGCGATGACGCTGACCCACAGCGAGCTGAACATCCTGCGTCTGCTGGCCGGCGGGATGCAGCCCGGGGAAATCGAGCGCGTGCGCTTCATCGAGCACAGCACGATGAAGACGCACCTCTCGCACATCATCCGCAAGTTCGATATGGACAGTATCTCGCAGGTCGTCGAGACGCTGCAAGCCTTCAATTTCTTCCAGTTTCTCGACGAATAAGGCAAGCGACAGAAAGGATGGTCGACATGGCAGACAAAATGATGGCCTATTTACGCGCTCAACCAGAGGTCTGGCGCGACATCTTCGCGCACGGCGACGCGCTGCTCAAGGATTTTGACGAGGCGGTGCGGGACTTTTTTCCCACAAGGGTGCTCGCCATCGGATCGGGCAGTTCGTACAACGCGGCCTGCTGCGTGCAGCGGATGTATGCGGAGGAGCTGAGCATCCTCCTGCTTCCCTGCGTTCCTACGCAGGCTCGAACCTACCTTGACCTGTTTTCCCCGGAGGATACGCTGGTGCTGCTGATTTCGCAGTCCGGCGAGAGCACCTCCACCATCGGCGTGCTGAACGAGGTGACGGCCCGGGGCTACCGCAGCGCAGCGCTGACGCAGGAGCTTCAGTCTACCATCGCCAGGCGCTGCGGCGTCGCGGTCGCGATCGCCTGCGGTGAGGAGAGCGTCGGCCCCAAGACCAAGGGCTTTACGGCCACGGTGCTGACGCTGCAGCTCATGGCGCTGCACCTGATGCGGCGCGGCGGCAAGCAACAGGCCGCGAAGGCCATCGGTGCGCAGCTCGCCTCCGCGTTCGCGCTCGCCGGGGACGCTATCGAACGGAGCGCCGCCTGGGCGCGCCGCATGAGCCCGCGCCTTTGCGCGGCGCCGCATCTGCTCGTCCTCGCGGAGGGCGTAAATCGCCCCGCCATGCTCGAGGGGGCGCTCAAGCTGCTCGAAACCCTGTACGTTCCGGCCGTGAGCTACGAGTTTGAGGAATACCTGCATGGAGTGCACTGCACGATCTCGGAGGGCAGCCACCTGATCCTGATCGTGCCCGCGGACGAAAACCGCGAGCGTATGCTCCGTCTGGCCGCCTTTAACGAGGCGCACGGCGGGGGCAGCTACGTTATCTCCACCGGCAGTCCAACAGGCTTTGCGGGCGAGCTCTTCCTCAGCGCCGTCCCAAGCGCCTATACCGCCTGCTACGACGTGCTGCTGCCCCTGCAGGTGGTCAGCGCTCTGATTTCCGCGGACAAGGGGATCAACTGCGACAAGCCCAAGTTCCCCGCCTTCAACCGCGAGCTGGGTACAAAAAACTGGTAACGAGAAAGGGTATGTGATATGGGCTATTTCATCGGGATGGACGTAGGGGGCACCTATGCCCGCCTGAAGATCGTCGACCAGGCCGGGCACGCGCTGCATGAATCCGAGGGAAAGGGCGGCACCATCTCCTCTGCGGGCCTGGACAAGATGAAGGAACGGTTTAACAGGCTGCTCATGCCCGCGCTGTGCGCCTGTTCACTCTCCCCCCGGGACTGCCTGGGCCTGTGCCTGGGCGCGTCCGGCATCGATTCGCCGGAGCTGCGCCGCTCGTACGAGGACATTTTGGAGGGATTGGGCTTCGAGCGGCGCATTCTGCGGGCCTACAACGACTGTGAGCTGCTCCTCTCCCTCTTCTCCGGCCCCTGCGTCGTCCTCATCTCCGGAACGGGCTCCATCGCCATGGGCAGAACGGGACCGGATGCGCCGGTCTGCCGCTGCGGCGGGTGGAGCTACATCCTCAGCGACGAGGGCAGCGCGCCGTCCATCAGCTTCGCCGCGATGCGCGCAGTGCTGAAGCACTGGGACGGCCAGCTCTCCTGCCCAGCGCTTGCGGAGCTGTTCGTCCGCGCCACGGGGCTCACGACGCCGCAGGCGTTGACCGCTTGGTGCCATCAGAACCTACAGCGAAAGGATCTGCTGGCCCGCTTCGCGCCCCTGGTGGAAGAGGCGGCGCGAGCGGGCGAGGCGTGCGCCGAGGGGCTGCTCAGGGACGCGGCGCGCCAGCTCTTCGCACTCGTCGAGACGACGGTGCGCAAGGCCATGCCGCAGGGACGCTTCTGCGTGCTGCTCTGGGGCAGCGTGCTTACGGAAAACGCGTGCGTGCGCGGGGCGCTCTGTCGCCAGCTCGAGCGGGCTTATCCCAACGCGGACATCCTCATGCTCCGCTCCAACGCACTGGATTGCGCGGTGCAACTCGCCATGGGACGGCCGGCGCAGGGCCTGATGCAATCCCTCTTGGGCGAGGAGGCGGGTTGATTTGGCTGGAAACCTTTGTCTATTTGCAACTGCCCTGCTGTGGAGCACAGCGGGCGCGCTCGTCAAGTACCTGCCCTGGAACGCCTTCGCCATCGCGGGCTTTCGCGGGCTGCTCAGCATGTTGTTGCTCATGGGCTTCCGGGCCGCGAGCCGCCGCCGCGGCATTTGGGGAGCTCTGCCCTGCCTAAGCGCCGCCAACCTGCGTATCGGCCTATTTATGTTTCTGACCTCGACCTGCTATACGCTCTCGATCAAGCTGACGACCGCAGCGAACGCCATCGTCCTGCAGTACATCGCGCCCGTGCTCGTCCTCCTGTACGCCGTACGCTTTGAGGCGAAGAAGCCGAACGCAAGCAGCGTCCTGCTCACCCTCGCGGTGTTCGGCGGCTGCGTCCTCACCTTCGCCAGCCAGCTTTCCCCCACGGGCGCGCTGGGCAACCTGATCGCCCTGATGAGCGGCTTTGCCCTTGCCGGGCAGGTCATCGCCTCGCGCAAGGCAGGGGCCGATCCCATGGACGGGCTCATCATCGGCAGCGCGATCAGTTTCCTGCTCTTTGCGCCGCTGTTGTTCTTCGAACCGCGCAGCACCTTCACGCCCGCCACGCTCGCCGCGGGCCTCTTCCTGGGGCTCTTCCAGTACGGGCTCGCCAACGTGTGCTATGCCCACGGAATCGCGCGCACGGACGGGGTCACCGCCTCGCTCCTGCTGACGCTCGAGCCGGTGCTCACGCCGGTGTGGGTCTACCTCACGACGGGGGAACGCCCCTCCGGACTCGCAGTCGCGGGCTTCGTATGCGTCGTAGGCGCGGCCCTTACACAGTCCCTCCTCGCCGCACGCGGCGAAAAGAACTGCCCTATAGACGGATAAACACGCGATCCCCGGCGGCAAAAATGCCGTCGGGGATCGCGTGACTTTCTATTTGCCGCTTATAGGCGCCAAGCGCTGCTTTCCTGCTGCATGGCGTACAAGTTTGGTATATTCACCTGCCTTTGCAAAAGCTCCCCGTGCGAGCCCCGCTCAGCCACGCGCCCCTCTGCAAACAAGGACGAGGGCGTCCTGCGGGACGCGGAGAGTGAACCGGCGGTGCAGGAAGGCGCTTTCGCACCTGGTCGCGGGCAAAACGATGCTGATCATCGCCCGCCGCATGCGCACGGTGGTGGGGCCGACAAGATCGTCGTGCTCAGCGAATGCGCGCGTCTACGCAGTAGAGCTCGCTTAGGATGTTCTCGACCTCCGGGATGAGCACAGCAGGACGGGCTTCCACCGTCGCAGAATCTACGGGAAAGCGCGCCCTGTCTCGTTTTCCACGCAGTAGATCGTGAGGCTGCCCCGCTCGAACACGTCGCTGAGCAGGTAGCCCCGGAAGATTGAACTTTCGACCGTGCAGCTCATTCTGCGGCCGCCACCGCTGTCCGCCGCGCCGGGAGCAAATGTATCTTCAGCACGTCCCCCGGCGCGCTCGCCTCCGTCCCCTGTGCTCATTCTTCGATCATCCCGTATGTTACCCCAATCTAACCATGAGTTATAAGACCCCCACCGCAGCGGGCTTGCGGGGCGGATTACCGCCGTCCACCCGATACTGTCAGTATATTTTTCCCAGCAGCCCTGTTAGCCCCCGCTGGCGGGAATCCGATATAGCTGATGGTCAAACGATTGGTTTCCAGGTCCTCCCATTCAGAATTACAGTGCTTCAAGACCTTTGTAAATACAGTAAAAACCATCTCCATGAAGCGCCAGTTTTGCATTGAACCGTTGAACATCTGCCGGAATAAACCCTACTGGCGCATAAAAGCACCTCGCATTGTATTTTGCACCAAGCATCGAAAGCTGCAATTTTTCTTCATCGGAAATCACCGGCTGTGATTGGGCGATATACCCCTTGACAAGGATGAATAGATAATCATGACCTTTTTCCATAATAATGCTTGGCATCGCGCCGGGATAATCGCAGGCAGAAACCAAGGTGTATTCCTGTAAGCTGCTTTCATGCTCCAGAACCGATTGCATAGCAAAATTCTGAATTTCACCCTCAGTCATTAAATCATTGCGGGTGTATTTGGGAATGCACACACCCCAATCTCTTTGAGGATAGCCGCTGTTCTCTTGAGAGGGATACTGTGCATGCAGCAAGCATTTTAAAAGAAATTGCTTTTCAAGGCAAAGTGATGTCGTAAACGGATCTATGATAATTCCATTTAGGGTTTCGTTATGAAAGACCAATTCAATCAGTTTGTTTATATCCGTTACAGCGACATCACCATGATCCATTTTTTTAACCTCTCCATAATCAGACAACATCGCAGCGAAATACTTTCCATTGCTTTCAATAATTTTTATACTGACATTTTCCCCATCCTGTGTTCCGGGCACGGGGACCCACTCGCCCTGATCCACAATCGCTTTAAGTGCCATCGCAAAAGTGATTATGTTTCGAGCGCTTGGTTCGGACTTGAGTCCCCGAATGGCTTTCTTCAATTTCAATCCGTTTTTTGCGTTTTTATAAGTTGCCTCTTTTGGCTTTGTCCAAAATAATCGAAACATCTCGCCCCTCCCCCATGGAAATGCGGCGTTGTAAACGCCGCGCATCCCCTCTGACAGCATTTAAGCAGGTGAACTTCACAAAGCACAGTCGTTTCGCAGGCTTTAATCATCCTCTATTACCAGTTCAACAAACGTTTGGCCGTCTTGTTCAACCTCTTTATTATATACGTGTTTTCCGACGATGCCCAGCAGATATTTGATATTCTCAATTTTTCCCAGATAACTTCAGATAGCAAACCTCTTGGCTTTCCGCATTTTCCTCCTCGTAGAAATCTTCAACTGCCACGCAAAATGCATCGAGAACGTCCTCCAAAGGATATTGCGATACATCCTGGGGAATTTCCCCTTCTTCAAGATCAGGCTCCTGCACAAAGCTGAGCGAAGTAACGTACTGTACCCCGCCGAGAGAAGTGCCTACCGTTTGATAAATATGGTTGACGACCTTTTTATATCGGGGCTCAGCGTATTTATCCGCTTCGTAGATCCTAATATCCTTCATGATCATTCTCCTGTTGTCACGCGCAATATGGGTTCCCATCAGCCGTTCGGGGCATAACCCGGCTTTTCTAAATCCAGTGCCCCTGCCTCAAGCTACGCTCGCTTCCCTCCGTCGTCCAGCCAGCGCTGAATCGTTCCGATCAACTGCTCCACGTCGATGGGCTTTGCGATGTGGTCATTCATGCCGGCGCTGTGCGCCTTGCCCACGTCTGAGGCAAAGGCATTGGCCGTCAGGGCGAGGATCGGGATCGTGCGCGCGTCCTCGCGCTCCAGGCGGCGTATCGCCTCGGACGCCTGATAGCCGTTCATCACCGGCATCTGAATGTCCATCAATATGCAGGCGTACTCCTCCGGCGCGCACGCGCTGAAACGCTCCACGGCGATCCGTCCGTTTTCGGCGGTATCGACAAGCAGACCGTGCATCGCCAGCAGCTCCACCGCAATCTCCCGATTGAGCTCGTTGTCTTCCACCAGCAGGAGTTTTTTGCCCGTCAGGTCGACACGATGCCCCCCGGACGCGGTGGACCGGGCGCTTGCGCGCTCCTGACGGCAGAATTTGTGGAAGGTATGAATCATCTTGGATTTGAACAGCGGCTTCGTAATAAAGGCATCCGCGCCAGCGAGCCGGAACTGATCCTCGATTTCAGAGTAATCATAGGCAGAGACGATGATGATGGGCACGTCCTCGCCCACCTGTTGCCGGATCAGCCTGAGCGTCTCCAGGCCATCCATGTCGGGCATCATCCAGTCCAGGATCACGGCGAAAAAGTCGTCCGCCGCCTCGTGAGCGGTAACGACGCGGCGGACGGCCTCCTGACCGGAAAGCACCCAACTGCTGCGCATCCCCAGCTCATTGAGAATTTCGGATGCGCTTTCGCAGATGACCGGGTCGTCGTCCGCCACCAGAACGGGCAGCCCGGCCAGCACCGCGTCGTCCATCTCCTCCTCCTCGCACAGGTCGAAGGACACGGTGAAGATAAACCGGCTGCCCTCTCCCAGCCTGCTCTTGACCTCGATCGTCCCGTTCATCATACGCACGATATTCTGCGTGATCGCAAGGCCCAGTCCTGTGCCCTGAATGTTGCGTACCTTGACCTCGTCCGCCCGGGAAAAGGGCTCAAAAAGATGCGGAGTAAAGCTTTCGGGAATCCCAATTCCAGTATCGGTCACCGTAAAAGCGTACTGCCCCTTGCCCCTCGCGAAGGACGGGACCTCCTGTATCCGCAGGCCGACGGTCCCGCCGTCGGGGGTGTACTTAACGGCGTTGGAGAGCAGGTTCACAAGGACCTGCTGCAGGCGCCCGCCGTCCGTCACTACCTTCTCGTGCCGAACGCGTTCGGCGTTGACTTGAAGCGTCTGGCGTTTTTGCGCGGCCAGAGGCCGAAATACCTCCATCACCTCTTCAATTAATTCAGGAAGGGAAATCTCCTCGGGCACCAAGTCGATCTTCCCGCTTTCTATCTTGGACATGTCGAGGACCTCGTTGATGAGGTTTAGCAGATGCCGGCTGGCGATGTTGATCTTTCCCAGGCATTCCTGCATTTTTTCCGGGGCGTGCAGGTTGGCCTGCGCGATGACGGACATGCCGATGATCGCGTTCATGGGGGTACGAATGTCGTGCGACATGGAGGCGAGAAAGTTCGTTTTTGCGTCGTTGGCGATCTGGGCCGCCTGGCAGGCATCCTCCAGCGCCTGTCGCTGGCGGTTCTGCTCCAGCCGCTCCTTCGTCATGTCCAGCCCCATGCTATAATAAGAAGGAATGCCATCCCAGCTATCCTCCGCGCTGACGTAACGGAACGTGGTTGAGACGATTTTGATTTTCCCGTCGCGGGTGACGATGCGCCGTTCCACCGCCGTGGCCTCGCCCGTATCCCGCGACTGCCGCATGACTTTCTCGGCGTAATCCATGTCGTCCGGGTGGACATACGTGCATTTGGAGTGCAGCTCCCGTTCGAATTGCTCCTTTGTGTAGCCGATCATGTCCAGATACTCACCGCCGTACCACAGAACCGTCCTCATGTCGCGGGCATCCACGCGCGCGAAGCCGCCGTGGACGCTTTCGAGCAGCGCGTCCCGCTCCTGGTCCTTTTTCGCCAGCTTGTACTCTGTGCTGAAGGAATCGTGGGACAGCTCCAGCCGCGCCCGGCGGCCCTCCCAGTTGATCTCTAGATCCTTAATGATGAATGTCCGCTCCAGCGTCGGATTAAAAAATTCCCACTTATAGAACTCCTCGGTGCATAGCCTGTCGTTGGTGCAGAAGGGACAGGGCGAGGTCCGCCCCTGGATCACCTCGTAGCACTTACGACCCAAGAACTGGGGTGCCTGTCCACCCAGCACCTTGCAGGAGGTCTGGTTCAAATACAGGAGCTCGTAGGTTTCCATGTCGCAGATATAGGCGTTTCCCTCATAGGTATCCAGCACCGAGCGGAAACAATGCCGCTGCTGCCTGTGCAGCAGGGCCTGCTCCTCCCTGGCCGCGACTAGCTCATCTACATCGGAAAATTCCGCCTGGAGCACCCGGTCTCCTGTCGCAGGGTCCTCGACAATCGTCCCCTGGAGGCGTGCCCAAGAAAAACCGCCAGGCTGCCGGGGCAGCCGGACGATCAGCGATAGATCGCGCCTTTCCCGCGCGGCCGCCTGCCTTACTGCCTGACGGATCGCCGCAAACTCCTCTGGAAGCTGTGCGTAAAACTGCTGCAACGTGCAATAGAGGCCGAAAAACCCATCCTGTACGTACGCGGTCATACAAAAAAAGCTGGTGTTTCCCCATAAGACCGTCAGCGGGTCGTCCAGCAGACAGCAAAGCACGCCCACCTTCAGCGATTCAAACGCACGAGGACAGCTAACGGGCGCAGCCCGACCGATCTTCTCTGTTTCTTCCATACTATAATCCCCTATTCAGGAGCCGTATCCCCTTAAGCCTCATTTGTGTTCACATGCCATTTTATTTTTATACAGTACAAGTATATCAAAGAATTGATTCTACGGCAATGTTTTCGCGGGCTTACGGACAAATTCGCGTATCGTCCGTCCAAGCTTAGGCGGGGCCGGACGTTCCCGGTCCGTCCCCTTTCAGGATGAGGTCGAAGATCGAACCGCCCCCCGTCCGGCTCGTCGCTTCGATCTGTCCACCGTGGCGCTCCACGATCAGCTTTACCACGGACAGGCCTAATCCGGAACCGGCGATCTGCTGGGAGCGGGAAGGATCAGCCCGGTAAAAGGGCTCGAAGATATGGGGCATGGCCTCCTCTCCGATGCCGATTCCGGTGTCCTCCACCCGAATGCGGACGTCCGCCCCGCTTTGCTCCAGCCGCACGGCGACCGACCCGCCGCGTCGGTTGTACTTGACAGCGTTTTCAATCAGGTTGAAGACCGCCCGGTAAAGCAGACTGGCGCTTCCCCGCACGGCCGCCTGCCCAGAAACGCGAAGCGAAACCCCGCCCGCCACCGCCTGGCCGGAAAGCTCCCGCACCGCCTGATCCAACAGGGGCCGCAGCTCCACCGCCTCTCCAACCGGTACGGCTTCCAGATTCGCCAGGGAAAGGAGCCCCTCCACCGTTTGGATGATGCGCTCTAGGCTCTCGCCCGTGTCCGCCATGAACTCCCGATAGTCCGCTTCCTGCGGATGCGGCGACATCTCCAGCACCTGAAGGGAGGACTTCATGACCGCCAGTGGTGTTTTGAGTTCGTGGGCGGCATTGGCGGCAAACGCTTTTTGAATGGAAAAGGAGCTCTCCAGCCTGTCCAGCATCCGGTTGAAGGCTTCCGTCAGGGCCAGTACTTCGCCCTGCGCGTCCTGCGTAGCGACCCTTTGGTGCAGGTGTAGGTCGTCGATTCCCCGAACGGATTCCGTCAGCCTCGTGAGGGGACGCAGAATTCGGCCGGCGCCCCAATAGGTACAGCCCACGCTCAGGACCGCAAGCAGCGCCATGACGACAAGAGACTGGACGGAGAACCGCAGGGACGCCTCCCGGTAAAACTCGCCCGTCGACGCAGGTGCAAGCCGATCCGCCGCGCTCCAGGTAGGGTCGATCTCCACCAGGTCCGACTCGATCAGCGCGGCATAATCGCCGTAATACGTGTCTGCGGCAAAGAGGGCGTTGCCCGTAAGCAGCAGGCACACAGAAAACAGAATTGCCCCCACAAATACGGTAAGCCGCACCTGCAACGTCCACTTTTTCATGGCTGTCTCTCCTCCGGGGCCTGAATTCGGTAGCCCTGGCCCCTCTGGGTGACAATGTAGTCCCCAGCCCCTGCCTCGCCCAGCTTTTTGCGCAGGGAATGGATATGAATGCGAAAAGAATTTGAGAAGAGGTCCGTCTCGCTGTCCCAGGCGTGCTCGATGAGCTCCTCCGCGCTAACCACCCTTTCTGCGTGAGTCAGGAGGTATTCCAAAATGGCGTATTCCTTTCGGGTCAGTTCCACCAGCGACAGGCCGCACCAGACCTGCCGGGCCGCCGTATCCACCCGGAGGCGGCCGCAGCAAAGCCTGGCGGGGGCGGTGATGAAGCTGCGCCGCAGCAGGCCCCGGACGCGGGCCTCCAACTCCCGGAACTCAAAGGGCTTGGTCAGATAGTCGTTGCTTCCTCCGTCCAAGCCGCTGATCTTGTCCTCCAGCGTGTTCCGTGCGGAGAGGATCAGGATGCGAAAGTCGGCGTCTCGTTCCCGGATGCGCCGCAGAACCTCCATACCGTCCACCCTGGGCAGATTCAGGTCCAAAATCATCAGGTCGTAATCGTTGAGGCCGTACAGCTCCAGGGCCTCCTCGCCATCATAGGCGCAGTCCACAGCATAGCCCAGCAGGCGAAGGCCCCTCGACACGTTTTTGGACAGGAGGACTTCGTCCTCTACCAGCAGCAGCTTCATTCCGACACCTCCTTTTTTTCAGCATACCGGACTTTTAAAGCCCTGTCAATGGCGGCGCATAGCACCTCCGCAGCTTGACGGTTACCAGATTACGACGCGGTCCTCGGAGGCGACGTACATGCCGTCCCCAGGCCCAATGCCGTAGGTGTCGAAGAACTCCTGAAAGTTGGAAAGTACTCGGTTGGTTCGCAAGCTGTTGGGGGCGTGCGGGTCGGTCCGGGCCAGCTCGGCTAGGGTCTCATAGCTGCCGGTGCGCAGCCATTGGCGCGCGAAGCTGCGGAAGAACGCGTCGTAGTCCGGGTCATCCAAGGTGGAGAGCACTTCCAAACCGCAGGCGACGCCCCCGATATCCGAGATATTCTCGCTCAGTGTTTCCCTGCCGTCGGTGGGAATGCCGGGCGCGGCCTCGCGGCCGTCGTAGAACGCCTCCGCCTTTTTGCAAAGCGCCTGAAAGTGGGCGAGGTCGCTGTCCGCCCACCAGTTGCGGACGGTGCCGGTGGCGTCGTACTGGGCGCCGCCGTCGTCGAACATATGGGTGATCTCGTGGGCAATGGTGCTGCCGATGGCTCCAAGATTGGCCTCGAAGGATGCGTTCAGATCGTAGAAGGGCGCCTGTAGGATGCCCGCGGGGAAGATCAGGGTGTTGGTGCTCCGGCTGGCGGCGGCGTTGACGGTAAAAGCCGCCAGGGGGAATCGGCGGGGGTCCACCGGTTCGTCCAAGCCTCTGACCGCCTTCTCCCACTTGTCCGCCTCGGAGGCCGCCGCGTTGGCAAAGTAGCTTCCGCCCTCAGCGACGCTCCGGATTTGTGCGTTGTTCAGATCCCACCGGTCGGGGTAGCCGATCAGCACGGTGATGCCGTCCAGTTTTCGGATGGCCTCCTGCTTGGTGGATTCCTCCATCCATGCCAGACGACCGATGCGGACCTTGAAGGCGCCGATCATCCGCCGCACCATCTGCTCCACCTCGTCCTTGGCCTCGGCGGGGAAGTAGCGCTCTACATAAAGCTGCCCCAGCTCCTCGGAAAGGAAGGACTGCACGGCCTCGCTGGCAGCCTCCTCAGGGGTGCTTGGCTGATAGCCAAAGCTCTCCGCAAGCTCCTGGCTGAGGTAACGGCTAAAGCCGGTCACCAGAGCGCTCTTCTGCATTGCCTTGAAAAGCTCCAGATTTTCCTGCGTAAACCACTGGGCGTAGGCGGTGAACTGCCGATCGTCGAAGACCTGCATGTTGGCGTCCAGTTTGAGGCCGATGGCGGCAAACAGCTCGGAGGGTCTGGCCAGAGGCATCAGCTCGTCCAGGGACGTGGGGGTATAGCGACGGGTACGGCTCTGCAGGCTGTTCAGCTCCTCATAGCTGGAAGCGTGCGCGGATAGTTCCTTTTCCATGCGCAGGAGGCCGTCGGCCAGCCGCTCCGCCTCGATCCGGCTTTCCCCCGCCGCCATGAGCTGGGCGGCCATGCCCTCTCGGTATGCCCGAAGCATCTCGCTCTCGGGATCGTCGTAGTCCTCCGGGGCGAACATGGGCGAAAGGGTTAAAAGCTGCATGACCTTCCGGCTGCTGTCCTGGGTGTCGGTGACCGACACCATGGGAAAGAGCCCGTTGCCCAGGTTGCCCAGCTCTTTGACCGCGAGCGCGATGGCGGCGTTAAGCTCGGAAAAACTCTGAGCTGCGTCCACAGCGTCCAGGTATTTGCGCAGGGGCTCAATGCCCTCAGCACTGCGTGCCTCCAGCGCCAAAACGCTGTTGTAGAAATCCCGGATCTTCTGCCTGGGGCTTCCCTGGGGGTATTCCTCGCCGCTGCCGACGATCTCCAGAATCAGTTCGTGGAGCTGCCTGTCGGTGCTTGAGATGACGGCGCTGGAGCCGCCGACGGTGGAGCCGTCCTCGGGGAGCTCCAGAGCATCCAGCTCGTCCTTGTTGACGGCGGCGTAAAAGTCGTCCTTCAGATGGGTCCCAAAGGCCCGAAAAAATCGCTGGGCTATGATCTCTGCATCTTTGCGGGTCACAGGATCATTCATCCGGTCGTTTCCGCCGTTCTTTCCGGAGGCGCCGCTCCCGAAATCGGTGAGCCCGGTGGGGGCGTCTTTCCTGTCGTCCGTCCCTGTGGTTACGGGCGTGGCCGATCGCTCAGGCAGGCCCAGATCGGAGGCGGCCAGCACGCCCCCGCTGGACAGGTTGCGCAGCGCGCTCCAGGACCACTCCGGCGCGTCGGTCAGGTCCACGGGCGGCGGGGCGATGTTCTTGCCGTTACCTACGGGGACGGCCAGGGCTCCGAAGGCCCGGCTGGCCATCACGAACGCCTGAAGCCGGGTGGCCTGCCCCGCCGCTTCAAGGCCCTCCAGCACCGCGTCGCGGTCGGCGCCGGGGTTGTAGTCGTCCGCCGCCTGAAGGAAGTAGTCCGCGAGCTGACCTACGGTCAGTGGCCTTACATCCGTCTCGTTAGGGGCGGACGGGACGCCGGAATGCACAGGCTCGGCGGAGGCAAGGCCTATGCACGCGCTCAGCGCCACAATCAAGATAAGCGCTGACGCCGTCAGTCTAACAAAAGGCTTTGTCTTCATAAAAATATCCTTTCTGCTCCCGCAATGCATCGTAGTGGTGCGGGGTACTGTAGACAGGATACCATGCGCTATGTTAAGTTTTTGTTAGTTCAATAAACTGTTTTGATTTTATTCGACGCCTGCTGTGCTTGCCGCCGGCCCGCGCAAGAAATAGGCGGGGCTTTGATACATAAAATTTTAAGGATAGACTTTTTCTCCTTCTTTAAGAACTGATTCACAGGGAAATGGGAGCTCATGCCAATGCTATGAATCGTTGAAAACGAACTCCCTCGGGCTAAAAAAGTTAGCCGGTCGATAAACTCTTTTATACTAATCTGGTCGTTCGCTATATCATCCTGTAGCTGGTTTTGTATGGAATCCTTTATCGTCTTTTCATACTTTCCTACCGAATCTCTACACAATAGCCTCTACACCAGAAGTGACTATTTCCGTATTTGTATTTCAAATCTGCATGTCGATCTAGTATCATTAAGCTGCTTTTGCTTTTTAGTATCCCATAAAGCTTGCGACGCTTAAATGCAGCGGTATCGACACCAGCATGTGGATATGGTTTGGGCAACATCCCGCCTCTATAATTTCCACTTCTTTTCTTTCACATAAATCTCTTAATATTTTGCCCACATCTGCTTTTAATTGGACGCGGCCTCCTTTGCTTTCTTCTGTGGTTGCCAGACCATCTTTACTTTAGCATTGGAGGCTTTCTTTCGCTATAAGCTTTTCTTTTTTGGGGCTGTCAGGCTAAGCCCCAAAAGAGAAAAAAGTGCGAGAAGGTACTAGCCAACTCGCGCTTTTTGTTGTAATTTGAGACTGTCAATGAAGCAAACACAACGAGAGCATGATACCGCAAAAGAGCGGAGAATGCAAGTGGTTATGCCGCTCAATTTGGGTCTGAAGCTGCCGGAAGATGATTCGCTGAGCCTGCTAATCGAAATCACGGAG
>JAEXCG010000023.1 GCA_023402355.1 Bacillota bacterium
TCAAGCGCCCCTATGCGCAGGTCGTCCGGCTCCCAGTACACCCAGTCTGCCCCGCACGCGAGCAGCCGATCCGCGCTTTCAAGGCGCGGCGTCTTCGCGATCAGCAGGCGCTCGCCCGCGGGCCTTCGACAAATCGCAGGCGCAGGCAGAATGCGCGGGGCCGGCCGCGCGCACCGAAGGGTCGACAGCGCCGCCAGCGCGTCCCGCCGCAGGGCGTTGAGCGCCGAGGCGGGCAAGAACGCGCCCTCGCCCAACAGGGTCAGCCTCCGCAGCGCGTAGGGCGTGTCGCCCGTCTTTTCGATCTGCCGTCTCGCGCCCGCCTCGTCCAGCGCCCGGCTCTTCGCCGCCGAAACGGCCTCTTCCCCCTGCGCGGCCGCCTCGTGCGCGCCGTCCGTGACCACAAGCGTCGGCCTTTCGCCCACTCGCGCCGTCAGGCGCGCGTCAAAGGGGATGCGCGCGATTTCCCTTGCGTAGCTCTCTCTCGCCTTTTCCATCTGCAGGGCGTCCGTCAGGCGGAAGACCTCGTCGCCTGCGCGGGGCATGAATCCGCCGTCTGCGACGCGCACCGTCGCCTCGCTTCCCGCGCTCCGGCAGGGCCCCGAATACACCGTCTCGCGTTCCTGCGCGCCGCGAATCGCAAGGCCGTCGCCGTCGTGAAGCGCCTCCGTCAGGCGAACGCCCGCCAGCTCCCCGCGCATGCGCGTCACCGTACCGATGGGCACGCCCCAGTGGTTGGGCCGCTTCCAGCTCATGAGCGCCTCGTTCGTGCGCCCCGTCAGGTAACCCTCGGTAAACCCGCCCCGGTTGAAGATTTGCAGCAGCTCGCGCTCCGTCTGCGCGTCCGGCGCGCAGGGCTCGCCCCGCATCGCGCGGTCGAGCGCCCGCCGGTAGGCGGCCGTCACCACCGCCACGTACTCCGGGCGCTTCATGCGCCCCTCGATCTTGAGCGACAGGACGCCCGCGTCCCGCAGCTCCCCAAGCCTTGAAAGCAGCATCAGGTCGCGCGTGGAGAGCAGGTAGCCGTCCGTTCCGTCCGCCTGCCGGTAACGCATGCGGCAGGGCTGCGCGCACTTGCCCCGGTTGCCGCTGCGCCCGCCGAGCATGCTGGAGAACAGGCACTGGCCGGACACGCTGACGCAAAGCGCCCCGTGCACGAATACCTCCGTCTCCAGCCCCTCGGCCGCGATCGCGCGGATTTCTGAAAGCGGGCACTCGCGCGCCGGGACGACGCGCGTAAAGCCCATCTCCCGCAGCAGCCGAACGCCCTGCGCGTTATGAATCGTCATCTGCGTGCTCGCGTGCAGCGAAAGCTCCGGAAAGCGCTCGCGGCAAAGCGCCGCCAGCCCCAGGTCCTGCACGATCGCCGCGTCCGCGCCGCAGTTTAACAGCATTTCCAGCACGTCCGCCGCGTCGTCCATCTCCGCGTCCTTCACGAGCGTGTTGACCGTCACGTACACGCGCCTTCCGCGTTCGTGGCAGTAGCGGACGGCCTCGGCCAATCCCTCGCCGTCGAAATTGCCCGCATAGCTGCGCGCGCCGAAGGTCGTATAGCCCAGGTACACCGCGTCCGCGCCGTTTTGAACGGCCGCGACCAGCGCTTCCCGGTTCCCGGCAGGCGATAAAAGCTCCATCGAATTTCCCCCAAAAAAGAGGGGCTATCCCGGGGAGCCGCCGCGACAGCGCGGCGCTTTCCCCGGGCAGCCCGAATTACTCCTTATCCTTTGCGGCTTCCTGCGAGCGCTTCATCGGCGGCGCGTTGTGCTCGATGCGCAGCGCCGTGAGCTGCTGGTGCACCTGCATGATCTCCTTGCGCAGTCGCGTGTTCTCGTCCTGCGCCTTGAGCAGGTCGTCCGCGATGTTCATGGCGGTCAGCACGGCCACCATGTTCTGCGGCATGCGCGAGGTGAGCGCCAGCTCCTCCATCTTGCGATCGACGTAAACCGCTACGCGGCGGATGTGCTCCTCGGACTCGGTGCCCACGAGCGTGTAATCCTTCCCCGCGATCTTCACCGTCGTCTTGATCTTATCCACCGGGCATTCCTCCTTAGCGAGGCAGCTTCTCCGCCTTGTACTCCTGGCCGAACGTCTCCACGCGCACGCGCTTCATCTTCTGCTCCGCAAGCGGCTTGTCGCGCTTGTCGCGCTTCTGGCTGACGATCGCGTCCGCGGTCTCCATGCCCTCGGTCACCTTGCCGAACGCGGCGTAGGCGCCGTCCAGGTGCGGTGCGTCCGCCACCATGATGAAGAACTGCGAGCCCGCGGAGTCGGGCATCATCGAGCGCGCCATGGAAAGCACGCCGCGCGTGTGCTTCAGGTCGTTGGGGAAGCCGTTCTGGCGGAACTCCCCGCGGATGCTGTAGCCCGGGCCGCCGACGCCCATACCCTGCGGGTCGCCGCCCTGAATCATGAAGCCAGGGATGACGCGGTGAAAGATTACGCCGTCGTAAAAGCCCTTGTTGGCCAGCTCCACAAAGTTCGCCACGCTGTTGGGCGCGACCTGCGGGTACAATTCGCCCACCATCTTGCCGCCGTCTTCCATTTCGATCGTAAAAATCGGGTTCTTGCTCTCCATTTTACATCGTCCTCCTTCAAATTTCCCCGTGCAGCGCCGCAAAGCCCGTGTGCATCATGCGCAGGATGTCCTGCTCGACGCCCTGGTCCGTCAGCGCAAATCCGCTTCTTAAAAGCGGGAGATAGCATTCGTACAGCGTGCGCGCCGTCTGCGCGCGCATCCGCCGCCAGTAGCCGATGGTCCTGTCCGCGACGCGCGCAAGGCTCGGGCGCAGCATAAAGCGCGGCCTGTCACCTTCCAGCGCCAGCGGAATCGATTCCGGGCGAATGCAGGGCAGCAGCCTGCCCCCCAGCTCCGCCGCGGCCGCAACCAGCGCCGCCTCGTCCTCGGCGCGCGCGCACCACGCGGCGACCCGAAGACGCGGAAACGTCCGCAGATCGGTCAGCAGCGCCGAAAGCGCCGCCCCGTCCGAAAGCCCCACCGTGAGCGCGAGACCCGCGTCCTCGCAGAGCGGGCAAAAGGCGTAGCACGTCCACCCGTCCGCAAGCGCCCCGGCGTCCGCAAGGCCCAGCGTCGCGTCCCTGATGTTTTTCTCCTTCACAAAGGCCGAAAGCGCCCGCGCGCTCTCTGCGTAGCCCTCGGCGTAGCGCCCCGCCTCACCCCGGCAGGCCGCAAGGTCGAGCGCCGGAACGAGAAATTCCGCCGCCCGCTCTCCCTCGTACGCGCCGGGCGTCACGGGCGAAAGCGCGGCGGCAAGCCCCGCCTGCGCGCGCACCGCTTCCAGATACGCGCCCGGCGTCATCGCCTGTTCGCGCATGCGAACGAGCGGCAGGTCGCCCTGCGGCATGTTCAGCCTGTCCAGCGCGGCCACCACGTCCTGCGCCGCCCGGGAAAGGGGTGTTCCGTCGATCATCAGGCGCGCAAAGGCCGCGTCCGGCGATTCGTCCGGCGCGATGGAGCGCAGCGCGGCATCCACGCCCATCTGCGGGGCGGCGATGTCAAGGCGCGTCGATACGTCCACGAGCGCAAGGCCCCGCACGCACGCGCGGATGCAGCGCTTCAGGTCGTCCTTGTCGTCGATCAGCACCCGCCCGCCCCCTTTCGCCGCCCTGCCGGGCGTTCGTAGCCGTCCTTTATTCTACACGAAAAACGCCCGCTTTGCAATCTCACAGTTTGGGCGCTTCTTCCTGCCGCGGCGCGTCCGGCTCCGCGTCCTTTAAAAACAGCGCGCGCTTTCTTTCGATCATTTCGTTCACCCGCGCGGTGTACTGCTCGATGTTTTGCACGTTCGGCGCGCGGCGAATGCGCTTTTCCGCGTCGTCCTGCACCCGCTTGGAGATGCCGCCCGCGCCCAGCGCCAGAATGGAGGTCGTCTCCTCCATGATGTCGATGTTGTAGGTGCACGCGTGCCCCGGCAGCGCGTAGCCCACGTTTTCCAGGTTGCCCGCCATGTACTTTTGCCGGTACAGGTAGTAGGCGCGCATGCCCATATCGTGCGCCGCCTCAAGGCCGCGCTCCACCATTTTCTGCACCGTGTCCGTCTCCGTCGGGCGGTAGCTCTGCTCGTGCAGCCGCGAGGATCGCTTGACCGCAAGCGTGTGCACCGTCAGGCTTTCGGGCGCGAGCGAGCGAATCTTGGCCAGCGTGCGCTCAAAGTCCGCCGGCGTCTCCCCCGGCAGCGCGGCGATCAGGTCCATGTTGATATGGTCAAAGCCGATGCGCCTCGCGAGGGCGTAAGCGCTTAAAATATCCTGCGCGGTGTGCGCGCGGCCGATCCTTTGAAGCGTCGCGTCGTTCATCGTCTGCGGGTTGATGCTGATGCGTCCGACCGGAAAATCCCGCAGCACGCGCAGCTTCTCTTCGTCGAGCGTGTCGGGCCGCCCCGCCTCCACCGTCCACTCCGTGGCCCCGGGGAACGCGCGCTGCAGCCTGCACAGCAGCCGCGCAAGCTGCCTCGCGTCAAGGGAGGTGGGCGTTCCGCCGCCCACGTAGAGCGCGCGCATGCGAAGCCCCGCCTCGTCCATCAGCGCGCGGGCCGCGTCGATTTCGCGCTCCAGCGCCGCGAGGTAGGGCTCTACCAGATGCCCATCCCCGATTTCGCCCGAGGAAAACGAGCAGTAGGCGCATCGCGTCGTGCAAAACGGAATGCCCACGTACACGTCCGCCTCGTTCGGCGCGCGCTCAATGAGCCCCCGCTGGCTCGTGATGATCTCGCGCAGCAGCGCCGCCTTGCCCGCCGACAGATCGAACGTCTCGCGCATGGCGCGCTCCGCCTCGTCCATCGTGTCGCCCTGCTGAAGCTGCGCGTAAAAAAGGCGCGTCGGGCGAATGCCGGTCAGCGACCCCCACGGCGACTTTACGCCCGTGGCGCGCTTTAGCAGCTCGTAGCAGCACAGCTTCACCGCGCGCTTGAAGTAGCGCTTTTCCGCAAGCCCGCCGCGAACGGCCTGCGCCTGCCCCTCCTGCTCCAGGGACCGGCCGCCCTGCGTGAAGACGCAGCGCTCGCGCCATACGCCGTCAACCTCCGCGTGCGCGTGCGAAAGCGTCGCGTCGCTTCCCTCCGGCGAATGGAGCGCGGAGCCCTCCCCGAAGAAAAGGCGCACCACGTCCGACAGGTCCGGCAAAAACTGCGGCGTATCCGTCCCGATGTAAACCTTCAAGCGCGCGCCTCCCGTTCTTCAGCGATCGTCGTGTCCATGCCGTGCCCCGGGTGCACGCGAATGCGCCCGTCCAGCGCGCAAAGCCGCCGGAGCGAAGCGTAAAGGTCGCGCGCGCTGCCGCCCGGGAAGTCCGTGCGGCCATAGCCCCCGCAGAACATCGTGTCGCCCGAGAGCAGGTCGTCCCCGACCAGCAAGCACAGGCCGCCGGGCGTATGCCCCGGCGTGTGCAGCGCGCGAAGGGTCAGCCCCGCTGCCTCGACGACGTCCCCATCCTCCAAAAGGTGTTCGGCAGGCGCCGCGGTCAGATGCCTGTCGATGGCCGCGCACAGGTTGAGTCGCTCGTTTGAAAGCATCGGCGCGTCCAGCCGGTGCAGATAAAGCGGCGCCCCCGCTTCCCGCAGGGGCGAGAGCGTCAGCATGTGGTCAAAGTGCGCGTGCGTCAGGAGCACCGCCGCGACGCGCCGCCCCGCAAGCCCCTCCTCGATCTGCGCAAGCGGCACGCCGGGGTCCACGACCACGCAGTCGTCCCGCCCCGGCGCGCTCAAGATGTAGGTGTTAACCCCGAGCGGCCCGCCCGTCAGCTTTTCAATTTCAGGGGTCATCAAAAACACCTCCTGCTGTCCACCAGCAGCGTCACCGGGCCGTCGTTGCAAAGGTACACCTGCATGTCCGCCTGAAAGACGCCGGTCTCCACGTGCAGCCCCTGCGCGCGAAGCCCCTCGCTGTAGGCGTCGTAGAGCGCGGTCGCCGTCTGTGGCCGCGCGGCCTTGATGAAGCTGGGGCGCCTGCCCCGGCGCACGTCACCGTGCAGCGTGAACTGCGAAACCGCCAGCACCCCGCCGCCCGCGTCCAGCACGGAGCGGTTCATCTTGCCCGCCTCGTCCTCGAAGATGCGAAGGTGCGCCGTCTTTTCCACGCAGTAGTTCACGTCCTCCTGCCCGTCGCCCTCTTCCACGCCCACGAGCACCATCAGCCCCTCGCCAACGCTGCCCACGGTCTTTCCCTCTATGTCCACGTGCGCGCCCTTCACGCGCTGAACGACCAGTCTCATCTGCGGTAATGCCCTTTCTGTCAGGTTGAAACGCGGAAGATCTCGATGACGTCCGAGCGCTTGCTCAACTGCTTGATGATCTTGTCCAGCTCCTGGCGGTTTTTGACCTCCAGCGTCACGTTGATCGTACACGTCTGGTTCTTGTTCG
>JAEXCG010000138.1 GCA_023402355.1 Bacillota bacterium
CTCTTCGTCTGTTCCGGGCTCTTCGTCTGTTCCGGGCTCTTCGTCTGTTCCGGCCCGGGCGTGCTTTCCGGCTCCGGCGTCGGAACCGGCGCTTTTGTCGGCTCCGATGGCGCGTTTGCGTAGACCGGCACGACGTAATCCCCGCTGACCCAGCCTTCCACGGAGCCATAGCGCACCTGATACCAGCCGGTGCCCTGCGCAACGACCGTCAGGCGCTCGCCGTCGTACAGCCGCGCGACGATCTTTCCGCGCGTACTGGGGGTGCTGCGCATGTTCAGGCTGCTGGAAACCGAGACGACGACCTCGCTGGGCAGCCATTCCTCCGGTGGCTGCGTAGGCGCCGGGGTATTTTCGGGCGAAGCGGTCTGCTCGGGCGTCTGAACCGGCCGCTCCTCCAGCACCAGGTACTGCGAGGAAACGTAGCCCGTCCAGCTCTCGTAACGCACCTGGCTCCACGCCGGGTCGTAGCTTTCCACGTACACGTAGGCCCCGTGCGGGATGCGCGTGAGCACGTCCGCCCACGTTCCGGCCGACGCGCGCAGGTTCAGCTTGCTGCCGGGGCCCGAAAGCGCGATGCGCGCGACCAGCTCGGTTGCGACGGGCGTGTTCGTGGGCTGCGGCGTCTGCTCCGGCGCGGGCGTCGTCTCCGGCTCCGGGGTCGTCTCCGGATTCGCGGTGGCCTCCGGCGTCGGCGTCGTCTGCGGCGCCGGTACGTACTCCTCAAAGCGCACGTAGCTGTTGAGCACATAGCCTGCGAGCCCGGTGGCATTCACCCGGCTCCAGGTCTGGTAGCGCTCCTCGACCTCCAGCACCATGCCGTGCGGCAGCCGCGCGAGCACGCGGGCGTCCATGGACGGCGTTTCACGCAGATTGAGCGTCTGGTTGCTGCTGGACAGCTCCACCACGGCGCGCAGGCGCGTCTGGGGCTCCGGCGTGGGCGTCGGGGTAAAGGTCGGCTCCGGCGTGGGCGTCCCCTCGACCTCCGGCGTCGCGGTGGCGTCGGGGTCCGGCGTGGGCGTCGGTTCCGGCGTCGCCGTCGCCTCCGGCACGGGGGTGGGCGTCGGCTCCGCCGGCGTGTCGCCGCCCGAAATCTCGATGATCTGCACGTACTGGCGCGACACGTAGCCTACGACGCCTTCGCGCGACACGCGCACCCAGCCGCTGTAGGACGTATCCAGCACGTCGAGCATCTCGCCGCTGTACACGCGCGCGAGCACGGCCGAAGAGGTGTACGGCTCCGCCCGCAGGTTGAGGTAGCCGCCGCTGAGCACCACGTAGGCCTTGTAGCCGCCGTTCTGCCCTCCCGGCGTCTGCGTGGGCTGAGGCGTCGTCTCGCCGGGCGCGGGCGTCTCCTGCGCGGAAACGAACGTCAGATAGCTCCTGACGACATAACCCGTCTGCACGCCGTACCGCACGCGGCACCACGCCCCGTCGTCCTCGAGGACAGCGAGCTGCGTGCCGTGCGGAATGCGGGCGATGACCCCGGAATCCGTGTTCTTCTGCGCGCGCAGATTGAGCACGTCGTAAGCGGAGGAGAGCGAAACCACCGCGGTCGCAATCGTCTCCTCTGCATTGCCCGAGCCGCCGTTTCCGTCGTCCGGGCCGGGCGTCTCCTCCGGCCAGCTGGACCCGTCCAACGCCTGAAGCAGCCCCGCGCGCGTAAAATTGATCTTCACGCGGGAAACCCCCGGGTAGTAGAACCCGATGATGTCCTCGTAGCGCATGCCCTCGCTCGCCATCTGCTGCGCGCCGCGCTGGCTCATGCCGATGCCGTGGCCATAGCGCCTCGCCGTGATGCGGAAGGTGCTGTCCGTCTCGCTCACGCTGACGAGCTCGTTTTGCGTCGTGTTCAGGCTCAGGCTCAGCGCGCTTTCCATCTCGCCGAAGTAATCCAGCGAAACGGTAACGGGCGATGACAGCCCCTGTACGCGCACGGTAAACTCGACCTTGCGGTACAGTCGCGAGGGATCGGCAAATTTGGGATCATAGGCGCGGACGTTTACGTACTCCGTGATCGTGACGCCGTCCGCGGACAGCCCCGTCGCGCTCGCCACCTTCTGCTTGACGAGCCTTTCCAGCGTCTGGCTGCTCGTCCCCTGCGAGGGCGTCTTGTAAACGGTCACCGAGCGCGTCGGCGACATGCTGTTTTTGAGGTCGTAGGGGTCGTCCTTGACGGAGAGATACGGATAACCGCTTGTCCCCCAGGCGTTTTTGATCGATTCCGTCTGCCCGCCGTTGCTGGCGGTGTAGTACGCGCCGATGTACGCGCCGCCATACATGGCGACGATGCCCGCCGTCTCCTCGACCGCCTGCTTGCAGGTCGCGTTGCCGCTGGGCGTTCCGCGGTATACCTGATCGCTGGTCGTATCCACCACGTCGTAGGTCGAGCGGTTCTGCGCCATCTTCGCGGCCACGTAGGTTCGCGCGGCCACGGCCTGCGCCTTGAGCGCCTCCAGCGGGAAACCGTTGCTCATCTCGTAGGGCAGCACGCCGTTCATGTAGTCCTCGATGTAGACGTGCACGATGGCCTGCACCTTTCCCCCATTGGCACGAAACTCGATGTCGCCGCCGTACAGGTTCGCGCTGTTGCGGGCCTGGGCGATGCGCACGCCGTTTTCACCGCTCGTCTGGTGGCGGCGCAGCTTGAAGCTGGAGCCCATCGAGCGCGCGACGCCACCCTTGGAGAGCGTCAGCGTGCCGCCCGAGCAGCTGACCGTCACCTGGTCGCCGCGCGTGAACGCCTGCGTCGTGTCCCCGTTCACGCTGTAGCTGCCCGCGATGGTCAGGTCCAGCGAGGATAGAGAGGAAAGCGAGGATAAGTACACACGCACCGTGCCGGAGGCCGCCGCGCTGCGCTGCGTCAGCGGCGCGCTTTCCGCCAGGAGCGGCAACGCGGGCATCAAGCCCAGCAGCAGCGCCGTACACAGCGCCAGCCACTTTCTCCCCACCGCGCTTCTTCGATTCATTCGACGTTCCTCCTCACGCTTTGTCGTATCCCGTCTAACCGCGCGAATCGCGTAGAATATCCGCAAAAATTGTAACACATTCTTAATAATTTGTCCATTCACACTTTGCGCGGTTTGATTGGTAACATTAGGATAAAACAAAGGACCCCGCGCGGCCTTTCCACCGAAATTCAGCAGGCGCTGCGGTCCGCCAGCCCCCGTACGCGCCGCTACGCCCTTTACGCGGGGGGCGCTGATCTGCTATAATGATCGAAGCCTTTTCAATAACAAAATAATGGAGCGAAGCCGATGAAAAAATCGTTATGTCTCTTGCTTTTGGCGCTGCTGCTGTCAGCCTCTCTGGGCGGCTGCGCGGCCCCCGCCGCCCGGCAGCCCGACGCGACCGCCGCGCCTGCGCAGCAAAAGTTTTCCATCATGTACTTCGACACGTTCGACACGCTCATCCAGTTGACCGGCTACGCGGCGGACGAGGAGACGTTCAACACCGTCGCTGAAAGCGCGCACAAGAGCTTCCAGCGCCTGCACATGCTCTTCGACGCCTACCACGATTACACCGCGCAGGGCGTCGTCAGCGTCTACACGGTCAACCAGCGCGCGGCGAAGGAGCCCGTTCAGGTCGATCCCGTGCTCATGGACCTGCTCGTCTTCTGCCGCGACAACCAGCCCAGCCTGCACGGCGCGGTCAACGTCGCCATGGGCAGCGTGCTCTCCATCTGGCACGCCTACCGCGAGGCGGGGCTGGACGACCCTGCGAGCGCCAAGCTGCCGCCGATGGAGGAGCTGCAGGCCGCATCGGCCCACGTCAGCATGGACGATGTGGTGCTCGACGTCGAAAATTCCACCGTCTTCTTTCGGGATCCGGACGTGCAGCTCGACGTCGGCGCGGTCGCCAAGGGCTACGCCACCGAGTACGTCGCCCGGCAGCTTTCGGCTTCGGCGATGCCCTCCTTCATCATCAGCGCGGGGGGCAACGTGCGCGTGGGCGCCGCCCCGGCCGACGGGCGCGCGGCGTGGACCGTCGGCGTGCAAAAGCCGGAGGGCTTCATCCTCTCCACCTCCGAGAACGACATCCTCGCGAAGTTTGCCGTCGCCGACATGTCCATCGTCACGAGCGGCGATTACCAGCGCTATTACACGGTCGACGGCCAGCGCTATCATCATCTGATCGATCCCAGAACGCTGTTGCCCGGCACCTACTATCGGGCGGTCACGATTCTGACCGCCGATTCCGGCCTCGCAGACCTGCTGTCCACCGCGGCGTTCCTACTGCCCTACGAAGAAAGCCGCGCCTTGATCGAGAGTCTGGACGGCGTCGAGGCCCTCTGGGTCATGGCGGACGAAAGCATCGTCATGACGGACGGGGCGCAGGCGCTCACGCGCCCGTAACGGCCCCGCACGCATAGACAAACCCCCGCACGGCGCAACCTGACGCGCGCCCTGCGGGGGTTTTCCAGCTTTATCGGGTGTATAACGCGTTACCGGTGATACAGCTTCTTGGTCTCGTACCGGGCCTCGCACGTCAAATTGATCTTGAGCTTGCGGAAGATCGACGCGTCCACGCTCGAGAGGATGACGGAGGAATGCGCCTCGCAGCCTTCCAGCTGCGGCAGGCAGCCGAGCGCCGCGGCCGCGCGTTCGTCGCTCGCCGCGCTGATGGAAAGGGCGATCAGCACCTCGTCCATGTGCAGCCGCGGGTTGTGATTGCCGAGGTATTGCACCTTGAGATCCTGCACCGGCTCGATGACCGCGGCGCTGATGAGGTGCACCGAATCGGGGATGCCCGCCAGCGCCTTGAGCGCGTTGAGCAGCAGCGCCGACGACGCGCCGAGCAGTTCCTTGGTCTTGCCGGTCACGATGCGTCCGTCTGGAAGCTGCAGCGCCGCAGCGGGCGCGTCCGTCTTCTTCGCGACGCTCTGCGCAGAGGGCACCACCGCGCGGTCCTTCACGCTGATGTGCTCCTGATTCATCAGCAGCTCGATCTTGTAGACCGCCTCCGCGTCGCCCGTTCCCTGACGCTGCGCGCACAGCGCCTCGTAGTGCCGGCGGATGATCTCCTGACGCGAGGCCTCGCAGACGGCCTCGTCGTCCACGATGCAGTTGCCCACCATGTTGACGCCCATGTCCGTGGGCGATTTATAGGGCGATTCGCCGTAAATCTTCTGAAAGATCGCGTTCAGAACCGGAAAAATTTCCACGTCCCGGTTGTAGTTCACCGCGATGCTGTCGTAGGCTTGAAGGTGGAAGGGATCGATCATGTTGACGTCGTTGAGGTCCGCCGTCGCCGCCTCGTAGGCCAGATTGACGGGGTGCTTGAGCGGCAGGTTCCAGATTGGGAAGGTCTCGAACTTCGCATAGCCCGCCTTGATCCCGCGCTTGTGCTCGTGATAGAGCTGCGAAAGGCAGGTCGCCATCTTGCCGCTGCCCGGCCCCGGCGCGGTGACGACGATCAGGGAACGCTCCGTCTCGATGTAGTCGTTTTTGCCATAGCCCTGTTCGCTGACGATCACCGGGATGTTGGAAGGATACCCCTCGATGACGTAATGGCGGAAGACCTTGATGCCCAGCGAGCGCAGCCGCTTGCGGAAGGCGTCCGCCGCGCTTTGGCCCTTGTACTGCGTGATGACCACGCTGCCTACGTAGAGCCCGATCTCGCGGAAGGAGTCGATCAGGCGCAGCACGTCCACGTCGTAGGTGATGCCAAGGTCGCCGCGCCGCTTGTTGCTGTCGATCGCCGCCGCGCTGATGGCGATGACGATCTCCGCCTGGTCCTTCAACTGGAGCAGCATGTTGACCTTGCTGTCCGGCTTAAAGCCCGGCAGCACGCGCGCCGCATGGTAGTCGTCGAACAGCTTGCCGCCGAACTCCAGATACAGCTTGCCGCCGAATTCCGAAATGCGCCGCCTGATCTGCTCCGACTGCATGGCGATGTACTTGTCGTTGTCAAATCCGATCCTGGACAAACCGATTCCTCCTCATTGTCCCATAAGCCTGCCGCTTCATTCCATTCGACTATTATGCCATATTCGACCCTTCACGGCAATCCATTTGCGAAAAAAGGCGATGGATTTTTCCGGGACCGCATCTTCGACCGGTGGCTCTTCCCCCGGCAGCGTCACGCGCGCGCACTCTCCCTGCACACGTCCAGCAGACCGTCAAAGCCGCTCAGGGAATAGGTCGCAAGACCGCATTTCACCGCGTCGCCCATGGCCGCGCTGTCGAACCCGCCCGCGATCGCCGCCTCGATGCCCGCCTTTGCGTCCTCTACGACGAGGCATTCCTCCGGCGCGAGGGACAAATACTGCGCCGCCTTTAAAAACACCTCCGGGTCCGGCTTGGAGCGGGTGATGTTGTTTCCGTCCGACACCGCGTCGAAGAAGCCCTCCAGCCCGATGCGCGAGAGGATGTACTTCGTGTTCCTGGACGAGGAGCCGATGGCGAGCGCAAAGCCACGTTCCCGAAGGACCGGCAGCGTCCGCCTTACCGCCTCCGGCAGGTCCGCGGGCGTCATGTCGGAGAGCAGGCGCTTATAGATCTCGTTCTTCTCCGTCGCCAATTCCAGCTTCTCGCCTTCGGTCAGCGCGCCATCGTAGCGCTCCAGAATGATCTCCAGGCTCTCCATACGCGACACGCCGCGCAGCCGGTTGTTGATCGTCTCGTCGAAGTATATGCCCAGCCTGTCGGCGACCGCCTTCCACGCCCGGTAGTGGTACTGGTCGGTGTAGCAGATCACGCCGTCCAAATCGAAGAGGATGCCCCGGTATCGCTTTTCCATAAAAACGCCTCCGTCTGTTTTGCTCTTCCCAGTTTAACAAAAAGCGCGGGGCCTGTACACCCTCGCGCAAAATTTCTTTTTATTCCAGCTCGCTCGCAAGCGCTTCGCTCTCGCGTCTGATGACGCCCGCGTTCTTCCAGCGACCGCTCAGGTAAAACCCGACCGAGCAGGCCGTGGCGACCGTCCAGCCGATCGGCCAGGAGAGCCAGATGCCCGTCGTGCCCTGCACGGCCGCCAGCGCGAAGGACAGCGCCACGCGCAGCACCAGATCGGTGAACGTGGCGATCATGAAATCCCGCATCGCGCCTGCGCCGCGCAGCACGCCGTCCGTCATGAGCTTGACGGAGACGACGAAGTAAAACGGAGACACGATGCGCAGAAACGTCACGCCTGTTTGCATCGCCAGCCCGCCCGGCTCGCTCAGGAAAATGTGCATGACGGACTCGCTCAGGAAGAAGAAGGCGGCGAAGAAGGGAACCGCCACCGCAAATGCCATCGTGAGTCCGGCCCTGAGCCCGCCGCGCACCCGCTCAAACCTGGCCGCGCCGACGTTCTGCGCGGTAAAGCTGGAAAGGCCGTTTGCGAGGGTCGTAAAGGAGGTGATCGTAAACGTGTTGAGCTTGACCGCGGCGGAGTACCCGGCGATGACCGCGGAGCCGTAGCTGTTCACCAGCCCCTGAATGAAGATGTTGCCCACCGATATGAAGCTCTGCTGCAGGATGCTCGGCACGGCGATGCGCCCGACATCCAGCAGCATCTGCGCAGAGAACCGCTCGGAGGGCTCTTCCGCCGGAATCCGGCGCAGGCGGCCCAGCAGCGTCACGAAGGCCAGCACGCAGGCGACGCCCTGTGCGAGGAACGTCGCCCACGCGACGCCCGCGACGCCCCAGCCAAACCCTGCGACGAACAGAAGGTCCAGCACGATGTTTCCCAGGGACGATCCGATCAGGAAGTACAGCGGCGTGCGCGAATCGCCCAGCGATTGAAAGATGCCCGTGCAGATGTTGTAGAGAAACAGGAAGAGAAAACCGCCGACGTAGATGCGCAGGTAGAGCGCGCCGTCCGAAAAGATGTTTTCCGGCGTGTTGATGAGGCGCATGAGCCCCGCGCTTCCCCCGAGCCCCGCCAGCGTCAGCGCAAGCGACAGCGCGACCGACGCGATCAGCGTGGTGGAAACGGCGGTCTTCATCCGCCCCAGACGCCGGGCTCCGTATAGCTGCGAGATGACGACCGAACAGCCGATGTTGCTGCCGACGGCAATCGCCATAAAGATCATCGTGATGGGGTAAGAAGCCCCGACGGCCGCGAGCGCATCCTCGCCCGCGAACTGCCCCGCGATGACGCTGTCCGCGATGTTGTAGAGCTGCTGAAAGATGACGCTGATGAACATGGGCAGCGAAAAACGCCAGAGCACGCGCCTTGGGTCCCCGACCGTTAAGTCCCTCTCCACGAAATGTTCCCCCTTGCAACGCATTATCGCATGTATTATACTGACTGCATCATCCATTTGCAAATATCAATTTTTCATATCATCCATTCGTTTTTATTGTAGATCATCGTGGAGGCAAACGTGAACGAGGACTGGAACGCCTATCGAATCTTCGCCGCCGTGGCGGAGACGGGCAATATCACCTACGCGGCCAGGGCGCTATACCTCTCCCAACCGACGGTCAGCCGCTGCATGGCGCAGCTCGAGGACGCGCTGGGCTGTCGCCTGTTCGTCAGGACGAAAAAGGGCGTGTCCCTGACGCCGGAGGCGGAGCTGCTCTACGCGGGCGTCGAAAAGGCCCGTCGGCATATCGCGGACGCGGAGGAGGCCTTGCACCAGCGCCGCGCGCTCCGCGAGGGAACGCTGCGCATCGGCGCGAGCGAGACGACCCTGCAGCACTACCTGCTCGGCCCGCTCGAGCGCTTTCGCAAGGCGCATCCCGGCATACGACTGAAGATTTTGAACGAATCGACCGCCTCCGCGCTGCAGGCCCTGCGCGACGGCCTGGTCGATCTGGCGGTCGTCGTCTCCCCCGTGGGCGAGGAGGACGGCCTCAGCGTGACGCCGCTGTGCGCCTTCCGGGACATCGCCGTAGCGGGCAGCGCCTTTGCCGCCCTGCGCGGGCGAACGCTGACGCTGGATGAAATGTGCGCTCATCCGCTGGTCTGCCTGATTCCCGGCACGCATTCGCGCCAGTATCTGGATCAGTTTTTCGCGCGTCAGGGGCTGACGCTCGCGCCGGACATCGAGCTCTCCACCGCCGATCTGCTCGTGCCCGTCGTGCGCCGGGGGCTCGGCATCGGGTTTGTGCCGCAGGAGTTCGCGCGGGAGGCCATCGCGCGGGGCGATCTCTTCGAGCTTACGCTCCGGGAATCTCCGCCGCCCCGCAGCATCTGCGCGATTTCCGCGGCGGGCCGTCCGCTCTCGTTTGCGGCGGAGACGTTCCTCTCCTCCCTGCTCCATGCATCCTCTCCAAATAATTTTGACGAAAATACTCGGAATTAACGTTGCCTCCATGGGAGCCGTGTGCTATACTGTCCCTGCGCCCTGCATCGGCGGCCGTCGATTCGGACAAGCTGTTGTTTGTCAACCCCAAATCGCACGGCCCGCCGATTGATATACCATCAGAAAGAAGGAACAGATATGCTTCAACTGGAGCGGATTTCCTGGGATCTGCCGGACGGCGGCGGAATCCTCAAAGACATCGATCTGACCATCCCGGACGGCAAGCTGGTCGTCGTGACGGGGCCGAACGGCGGCGGAAAGACGACGCTCGCCAAGATCATCGCCGGGCTCGAGATGCCCTCCACGGGCAAAATCCGCATGGACGGCGAGGACATCACCCCCCTCGACGTCACGGAACGCGCGCGCCGCGGCATTGCCTATGCCTTTCAGCAGCCCGTGCGCTTCAAGGGAATCACCGTGCGCATGCTCATCGAGCTCGCGGCCGGCGGCAGGCTGACGGAATCGGGCCTGTGCGACGTCCTCGCGAAGGTCGGCCTGTGCGCGCGTGAATACATCGACCGGGAAATCAACGCCAGCCTGTCGGGCGGCGAGATCAAGCGCATCGAGATCGCAAGCGTCCTCGCGCGCGGCGCGAAGGTTTCGATCTTCGACGAGCCGGAGGCGGGCATCGATCTTTGGAGCTTTTCCAGCCTCATCAGCGTGTTCAAGGAAATGCGCGGCAAGCTCTCCGGTTCGCTGCTCATCATCTCGCATCAGGAGCGTATACTGAATATCGCGGACGAAATCGTGGTCATCGCCAATGGAAGCGTGCGCACGTCCGGTCCTAAAGAAGAGGTACTGCCCAAGCTCTTGCAGGGCGAGGCTTTCGCGGGCTGCCCGCGTCAGGTGGAGGTCATGCAACATGAATAAAATTACCGAAATGCTGCTCAGCGTCGTGTCCGACTGGAAGGGCGCCTTCAACGGCGCGTTCAACATCCGCGAGGACGGCCAGTGCGCCGGGCGCCAATCGAGCGCGAACATCAAGATCGATTCCAAAAAGGACGCCCCCGGGCTCATCATCCACGTGCTGCCCGGCACGAAGGGAGAAACCGTCTTCATCCCCGCATGCGTGACGCACGGCGACGTAGACGATCTCGTGTACAACGACTTTTATATCGGCGAAGGCGCGGACGTCGTCATCGTCGCGGGCTGCGGCGTTCACACCGACGACGAGGAAGAGGCGCGCCACAACGGCATTCACCGCTTCTTTCTGGAGCGCGGCGCGCACGTCCTGTACAAGGAAAAGCACATCGGCACGGGGACGGGCACCGGCGCCAAGCGCATCGACCCCGTGACGGACGCGACACTCGCAGAGGACGCCAGCCTGGAGATGGACACGATTCAGTTCAGCGGCGTAGATTCCACCGTGCGCACCACGCGCGCAAAGCTCGCCGCCCGCGCCCGCCTCGTCATCCGGGAGCGCCTGCTCACGGATCGCGACGAACAGGCGAAGACCGAGTTCGAGGTCACCCTCGACGGCGAGGATTCGGGCGTGGACCTCATCTCGCGCTCCGTCGCCAAGGGGCGCTCGCACCAGGAATACCATTCCGTCATCCATGGCAACAACCGCTGCTCGGGGCATTCCGAGTGCGACGCCATCCTGGTGGGCGACGGCACGGTCAACGCCGCGCCCGAGCTGTGGGCGGCCCATACGGACGCCGCGCTCATTCACGAGGCTGCGATCGGCAAGATCGCGGGCGAACAGATTCTAAAGCTGCGCACCCTAGGGCTGACCGAACAGGAAGCCGAAGAAAAGATCATCGCCGGTTTCCTGAAATAAGCGCACAAAGGAGGTCCTCTCATGGCGAATTCCCTCTTATGGGCCGCGGGCGGCACCGGCTTCACCTTCCTGATGACGACGCTCGGCGCCTCCCTCGTCTTCTTCTTCCGTAACAAGATCGACGCCGGCATTCAGCGCATCTTTCTGGGGCTGGCCGCGGGCGTCATGATCGCGGCCTCCGTCTGGTCGCTGCTCATCCCCGCCATCGAGGAAGCGGAGGCCGCAGGCGGCATCGGCTGGATTCCCGCGGCGGGCGGGTTTCTGCTGGGCATCGCCTTTCTGATGCTCATGGACAGCCTGCTCCCCCACCTGCACCCGGGCGCGGACAAGCCGGAGGGCGTCTCCTCCTCCTGGAAGCGCACGACGCTGCTCGTCTTCGCGGTGACGCTGCACAACATTCCCGAGGGCATGGCCGTCGGCCTTTCCTTCGCCCTCGCGGCCCAGCACGGGGGCAGCATCGCGCTGGGCGCTGGGGCAGGCGCGGTCGCGCTCGCCCTGGGCATCGGCATCCAGAACTTCCCGGAGGGCGCGGCGATCTCCCTGCCGCTGCGTCAGGAGGGCTTTTCCGCCACCAAGGCGTTCATCTTGGGCAGCCTCTCCGGCATCGTGGAGCCGATCTTTGGCATCCTCACCGTGCTCGCCGCGGGCGGCATCCAGCCGCTGATGCCCTGGCTGCTCTCCTTTGCCGCGGGCGCGATGATGTACGTCGTCGTGGAAGAGCTCATCCCCGAGGCGCATCTGGGCGAACATTCCAACGCCGGAACGCTCGGCGTAATGGCGGGCTTCATCATCATGATGATTCTGGACGTAGCGCTGGGTTGACGCAAAAATCCCCAAAAAATGGCCGATGCAGGTTTCGTTCTGCATCGGCTATTTTTTCTAATCCCCTGCGGGCAAGGCAGAAACCTCCGCTTTCGGTTTGGTTTTCGGCTTTGCCCTTGTAAAATGTCCTTTTAATGAATCCCAGCGTTTTCTTCGCTTCTCGCGTATTTCGAGGCGCTCGCCCAGGTCGCGCGCGCCCACGCCGTACACGAGATACAGGATGAGGCCGGAGACCAGCATGATGAACACCGTCGACGCGCAGCGGCGTCCCGAGGCGTTCACGTTGTAGCCGTACAGCCCCTCGTCCGCGCACATGCTCTGAATGACCATCGCGTAGGTCGTGCCGTAAGAGCTGGCAAACGTCGCGGACATGTCGTACTCCGTGAACAGGTAGTTGAAGTTGAGCGCGAACACTGCCAGCACGCTGGGCAGGATGATCGGCAGCTTGACCTTGAGGAAGGTCGTCAGCCCGCTCGCGCCCAGGTTACGGGCCGCATCCTCCAGCTCTTCGTCTATCGCGTAGAACGACGCCTTGATCATGCGCAGCGAGAATGGCAGCCGCACCACCGTATAGGCGATGATGATCAGCAGCCGCACGTTGTTCATGTAGTACAGGTTGTTGTTGAACACGTACCAGACGGAATCGTCGTTGAAGAACGTGCGGTAAGAATAGCAGATCAGAATCGTCGGCAGCAGCCACGGGAACAGCATGCTGTACTCCAGCAGGACGCCCGACTTCTTGTGCTTGAAGATGTAGTTGCAGGCGACCACCACGATCAGGCAGGCCAGCGCCGCCGCGATGACGCTCATCACGAAGCTCGTGCTGATGCCGCTCATCGTCGAGCTGTTGGAAAAGAGGCCCGAGATCGCGCCCTCGCGCGTTCGGTAGGTGCCCCGGTTCGTCAGATACGAATAATCCTGCGATCCAAAGAAGTTGATCGTCGTCCAGTTGGCGAGGTCTAGCTTCTTCATGCGGATGGCGCTGTACGTCTGAAACGAGAAGACGACGATCATCACCACGGGCGTCATGTAGATGATGAAGAGCACGTAGGCGTAGATGTGCGCCAGCACGTTCGATACGGGGTTCGTGATCTTCTGCTTGACCAGCTTCGCCTTCGTCTTGGAGACGGAGAGGTAATGCCCCTTTCGCTCGTAGAAGGAGAGGACGGTCAGAAGGACGATCGTGAACATCGCCAGGATGATCGACAGCAGCGCCGCGCGCGCCTGCGGGAAGGCCTCGTCCGCGATGGACGAGCCCGCCAGGCGGACAATTTCCGGGTTGATGGAATCGTATCCCAGCAGCGTCGGCGCGGACATGGCGCAAAGGCCCGTGATGAACGTCATGACCGTCAGCGAGAACATCGTGGGGATCAGCGTCGGGAAGACGACCTTCCACAGCACCTTGAAGGGCTTGGCGCCCAGGTTGCGCGCCGCTTCCACCGTGTTGTAGTCGATGCCGCGGATGGCGTTTCGCAAAAACAGCGCGTGATTGCTCGTGCAGGCGAACGTCATCGTAAAGAGCACCGCGTTAAAGCCGGAGAACCAGTTGGGGTTGAGGCCCGGGAAGGCGTTGACGAGCATCGTGGTGATGATGCCGTCCCGGTCGTAGAGGAACAGATAGCCCGTCACCAGCGCGACGCCGCTGTAGATCAGCGTCGTCATGTAGCCCAGGCGCAGAATCTTCGCGCCCTTGATGTCGAAGTACACCGTCAGCAGCACGATCGAAACGCCGACGACGTTGACCGTGACCACCAGACACAGCGCCAGCTTGAGCGAATTGAGCACGTACTTGCCCATGTTGCCGGCGAAGAAGAAGCGGATGACCGCAAAGGGATCGGCCTCGCCCGCCGCGTTCTTCGCGTTGAACACCTGTGTCAGCGTGTTGAGACAGGGAATGAGCATAAAGCCGAAGAAAAGATAGACAAAGAACGCGATGCCCAGAACCTTGACGAGGATATCCGTGCGAAAGCGCTTTTTCTGTATCGTCTGCTGCATACGTCGCCCTCCCCTCTACGCCTCGGCGGGCGTATAGGCCATGACGTCCGCCGGGTTGATGTTGATGTGGACGGTCTGACCGGGCTCGTAGATGTTGACGCCGTCGTTCTTCTCGATGACCTTGATCGTCTGCCCGCAGGCGTGGATGTAGTACTTGATGTAAAGGCCGTAATACTCGCGGTTCTCGATCTGGCCCTCCACGACCATCACGCCGTCCTGCGGCGGGGTGTTCACGTGCAGGCGCTCCAGGCGCACGTAGTTGTTGTCCTTGATGGAAAGCTTCGCGCCCCTGGCGATCATGCGCCCGACGATCTCCTCCCCCAGCCGGTTGATGTCGCCGATAAAGTTGCAGACGAACTCCGTCGCGGAGTGGTTATACACCTCGTTGGGCGTTCCGATCTGCTCGATGAACCCCTTATTGAAGACTGCGATGCGGTCGGACAGGGTGAGCGCTTCCTCCTGATCGTGCGTCACGTAGATGGTCGTGATGCCGAATTCCTTCTGCATCGCCTTGAGCTCGTTGCGAAGCTGCACGCGCAGCTTGGCGTCCAGATTGGAAAGCGGTTCGTCCATGCAGATGATCGCGGGCTCCGTCACCAAAGCGCGCGCGATGGCCACGCGCTGCTGCTGCCCGCCCGAGAGCTGCGATACCGCCTTCTTGAGCTGTTCGTCCGACAGATCGACCTTCTTGGCGATCCCCCGAACCTTTTCGTCGATCTGGCCTTTTTTCAGCTTCTTGAGCTTGAGGCCGAACGCAATGTTGTCGTACACCGTCATCGTCGGGAACAGCGCGTAGCTCTGAAAGACGATGCCGATGTTTCTCTCCTCGATCGGCACGTGGGTGATGTCCCTGTCCTTTACGCAGACCGTGCCGTGCGCCGGCTCGATGAAGCCCGTGATCGTGCGCAGCGTCGTCGTCTTGCCGCAGCCCGACGGCCCCAGGAAGGTGAAAAACTCGCCCTCCTTCACGTTTACGTTGATATCGTGAAGCGCGGTGAAGTCCCCAAACTTCACTTCGATGCCGTTCAACTGAATCATTTTGAACACCTGCTCTCTGATTTCAAATCACTCGCTCCATGCGGGGCGAAACATGGAGGAACATCGTACGGCGAGCCGTAAAACGACTCGCCGTACGAAACCGTTCACTATGCTTTTGTATGATCCTGTCGCTTAGGCGGCGGGCTGGGTCAGCACGGCCCAATCGAGGTTTTCCCAATCGGGTTCCGCGGCAGCGCCGTTCGCATCCGCCCAATAGAAGCCGAGGTTCGTCATGATGTTGGTCCACTCGCTGGAGTGAGCCGCCACGTACTCGGCGTAGTTCATATCGGTGCCTTCCACCTTCTCCAAGGCGAAGTTCTTCAGGGTGTAGATCGCCGGGATGCCGTCCGGGTAGAGCATCTTGGCCGCGGCCTCGTTGCAGGGATAGGAGTCGAACTCTTCGCCCCAAGCGGCCTGCACTTCGGCGGAGCCGAACCACTCGGCAAACGCCTTGACGGTCTCGGTCTCTTCAGCGGTGCGTCCTTCGCGGTCGAGCACGCCCAGGTACTCGGCGATGTAGTAGGTGCCGTCCTCGATGTCGACGAGGTCCCAGTTCTCCGGGGTCATCGTGCCCTTGAGGGGGTTCTCGGAGCTGTCCGCCGCCGCGTCGATCTTGCCGTAGAGCGAGGAGGAGTAGAACGTGGAAACCTGCACGTCGCCGCGGTTCAGCGCGTCAAAGCCGTAGGAGTCGCCCGTGAACATGCCGTTCGCGCAGTAGTTCCACAGGGTCTTCCAGCCGTCGATGGAGATACCGCCCGCCTTGGAGGTCGGATCGACGAACGCATACAGCATCGCGGAGTTGATGTTGGCGTTCGTGGTGCCGCCGACCTTGCCCTGGCGATACCACTTGTAGCCGCAATCCACGATGTCGGCCCAGTGCTTGAAGGAGAGCTTCTCGCCCTTGGTGCCCAGGTCGTCCGTGCGGTAGAGCATCAGGACGTTCTGGATGACCAGGCCGTAAGCCTTGCCGGGGTAGACGTACGCGCCCACCTGATCCGCCCAGGAGGGGGTCCAGTCGATCACGGACAGGTTTTCATACGTGCCGTTGACGACCTGGCTCCAGCGCGTTTCGTTGAGGCCGAAGAGGATGTCGCCGTCCTTCTTCTCGTTCGCGGCCTGAATGGCGGCCGTGTCGCCCGAGAGAACGGTGTTGTCGTCGATGGAGATGTTAAAGCCCGCCTGCTTCGCCTCGTTGATCAACCAGGTCGTGCGCTCGGTGGAGTTGGAGTTGGAGTAGATGCGGATGGTGTAGCCCGAATCCGCGCTGGCGGAACCGACACATACGAGCGAGAAGACCATCGTCAGGGCCAGAAGGGATGCGATCCATTTCTTCAAGAAAAAACGCCTCCTAAAATGATTGTTAGGATGCCGGCATCAAGACGATCCGAATACCGACAAGACTTGTGGTTATTATAGCGCAAATCCTATCGACTGGCAAGGTGAACTCGTGAAAAAATATCAAATATTTAACAGCCGTGCGTGGCACCTTGCCCATTCATCCTGACAAAACAAGGGATATGCGCTTCATTTCCCCTCCAGCGCCAGCCCTCGCCTGTAGCGCCCCGGCGTCATGTGGTTCATCTCCTTGAAGCGCTGAATGAAGTAACTGGCCGTCGAAAAGCCCGTCTGCATCGCGATCTCCGTGGTCGAAAGGTCGGTCGTCAGCAGCAGAAACATGGCCTTCTTGAGGCGCACCTGCGTGAGCGTCTGCGCAAAGCCGCGCTGCGCGTACTGCGAAAAGAACCGCGAAAAGGACGTGTACGACATGTCGCAGTAGCGCGCGGCGTCGCGCATGGTGATCTCCTGCGCGTAGTTGTTTTCGATGAACGTGAACGCGCGCTCGAGCAGCCGCGCCGCCGTGTCGCTGAGCGCCTCCACCTCGTTGTTCTCGTGCCAGCGGCGCAAAATCCAGACAAAAAGCCGGCCGATGCCCGCGCGCGCCGCGAGCGTATAGCCGTATCGGCGCTGCGCAAATTCCTGATAAATTTCCAGCACAGTCCCGTCCATGCCTGCGGCCCGCATTTCCTCTCCCGAAAAGATCTTCTGGTGCGTCGCGCCAAAGCGCAGGTACGGCACGAGGGCGCCCAGCTCGTAAAGCGGCTGTTCGGCGCTGTAGAGCACCTCCGGCGCAAATTTCAGCACGATATAGGCGTTTTCCCCCGGATCGACCGCCTGTGTATGGTGCGCCTCCATCGGATCGATGAGCGCCATGTCCCCGGGCGCGAGCCGAAAGGGCTGGCCGCCGATGCGAAGGCGAAAGGCCCCCTGCGTGCAGTACAGGATTTCAAAGCACTCGTGGATGTGCGCCTGCGCCACCGTCGCCCGCCCCGTGCGCCGCTGCAGGTTACAATCGTATAAATACTGCACGCTGTCCGCGGGCTTCCGCGTTTCGTGATAGATGCGCACGCCATTCCCCTCCGCAAAAAATTGATACTTTCAGCCAAAGTTATTATATCAAAGCCCGCCTGTTTGTGCTATCCTATACTCAAAAAAACGGGAGGTTTTTTCCATGTCCAAGAGACTTCGTATCGGCATCATCGGCTGCGGCGGCATCGCCAACGGCAAACATATGCCCTCCATCAAGGCGGTCGACCGCGCGGATATGGTCGCGTTCTGCGATCTCGTCCGTGAGCGGGCCGAAAAGGCCGCGAAGGAATACGGCACGCCCGACGCCAAGGTGTACACCGATTACAAGGAAATGCTGAAGGACCCGACGATCGACGTCGTGCACGTGCTGACCCCCAACCGCTCCCACGCGGAGCTCACCATCGACGCGCTGCACGCGGGCAAGCACGTCATGTGCGAAAAGCCCATGGCCAAGACGGCGGCCGACGCGCGCCGCATGGTGGAAGCGGCCAAAGAGACCGGCAAGAAGCTGACCATCGGCTATCAGCACCGCCATAAGCCCGAAAGCCGCTTCCTCAAGAGCGTCATCGAGCGCGGCGACCTGGGCGACATCTACTACGCCAAGGCGCTGGCCATCCGCCGCCGGGGCACGCCGAACTGGGGCGTCTTTCTCAACGAGTACGAGCAGGGCGGCGGTCCGCTGATCGACATCGGCACGCACTCCCTCGACCTCACGCTCTACCTCATGAACAACTACAAGCCGCGCATGGTCGTCGGCACCAAGTACAAGAAGGTCGAGCATCCCGAGTGCGGCAACCCCTGGGGCGGCTGGGCGGAAGGCGCCAACACCCTGGAGGACGCGGCGTTCGGCTTCATCGTCATGGAAAACGGCGCGACGATCACCCTGGACGCGACCTGGGCGCTCAACACCATCGAGCCCATTCCCGAGGGCAGCGTGCAGCTTTGCGGCTCCAAGGCGGGCGCGCAGATCAAGAACGGCCTTTCCATCAACAAGGCGGAGTTTGACCGCCTGATCGAGGTCAAGCCGGACATGGCGGCGGGCGGCGTCGCGTTCTACGACGGCGTAAAGGAAACCCCCGGCATCACCGAGCAGCGCCGCTGGATCGACGCGCTGGAAAACGACACCGACCCCGTCGTGTTGCCGGAGCAGGCCTGCGTCGTCTCCGAAATCCTCGAGGCGATTTACACCTCCGCCAAGACGGGCGAACCCGTGTATTTTAACAAGTAAGGGAGGGCGTAAGCATGCTTAAGGTTGCGCTCATCAGCAAGTGGCACGTGCACGCCAGGGACTATGCCCGCGAGCTCTCCTCCACGCCCGGCTGCGAAATCGCCGGCGTATGGGATGAGGACGCGGCGGTCTGCAAGGCCTGGGCCGAGGAGCTCGGCTGCCGCGCCTACGAAAGCTACGAGGCGGTGCTCGCCGACCCGCAGATCGGCGGCGTATCCATCACCACCTCCACCAACCTGCACCCGGACATCATCATCCGCGCCTGCGACGCGGGCAAGGCCGTGTTCACGGAAAAGGTGCTCGCGCTCAAGACCGAGGACGCGCTGCGCATTCAGGAGGCCGTGCGCCGCAACGGCACGCGCTTTGTCATCTCCTTCCCCCACAAGTGCAATCCGGCGATCCTGCGCGCCAAGCAGATGGTCGATGCGGGCGAGTTGGGTCAGGTGACCTACGCCCGCGTGCGCAACGTGCACAACGGCAGCATCGCCGACTGGCTGCCCCCGCACTTCTACGACCGCACGCTCTGCGGCGGCGGCGCAATGATCGATTTGGGCGCGCACCCGATGTACACGCTGTGCTGGCTGCTGGGAGAGCCCCTCTCTGTACAGTCCACCTTTACCAGCTTCACGAACCGTCCGGTCGAGGACAACGCGGTCAGCGTGCTGACCTTCCCCAAGGGCGTCATCGGCGTTTCGGAGACGGGCTTCGTTTCCCAGAGCAATCCCTATACGCTGGAGATCAGCGGCACGAAGGGCGCGCTTATGGTGCACGGCACGCTTCAGGCCTGCTGTGAAGCGACCGGCGGCGAATGGAAGGAAATCACCGACCTGCCGGAGAAGCCGGAGCTGCCTGTACGCCAGTGGGTCAAGGCCGTAAACGAGGGCTACGACCTGCCGGAGTATGGCATCGAGCAGGCCGTGCTGCTCACCCGCGTGATGGAGGCGGCCTACCGGCCCGAAGCGGCGCAGGGCGCCAAGCTGTAAAACCCGCGTAAATCGCTTGCGGATCGCCCTTGGGCGGTCCGCATTTTTTGACCCGCCGTTTCTCGGTATGGTATTTTGTACGTAGACATGTTACAATAAAGCCGTTCCAACGTCTTTCAGAAAAATCGGCGTTGCCGGGAGGTATATACATGGATACGCAATACCAGTGGCGTGACCGCAAGCGCACGCTTTTCGGGCTTCCCTGGTCCTTTACCGTATACAAGCTGACGGATGAAAAGCTGCTGATTGAGACGGGCTTTTTTAACAAGAAGGAAGAAGAGGTGCGCCTTTACCGAATTATGGACGTGACGCTGAAGCGCTCGCTGGGTGAGCGGCTTTTCGGTCTGGGTACCATCCATTGCTGTTCGGCGGACAAATCGACGCCGGAGTTCGACATCAAGCGCGTCAAGCATTCCGCGCAGGTCAAAGAGATGCTTTCCGACATGGTGGAATCCCAGCGCGAACTCAAACGGGTGAGCAGCCGAGAGTTTATGCAATCCGGCGACGGCGGCGAGGACGAGGACAACCTGCTCTAAATAAAATCAGGGAGGACATCGCGCCTCCCTGAGCATTAAAAAAGTGGCCTGCGCCACTTTCAGATTGTTGACAAACCCATCGAAGGCAGAGAAACCAAAAGCCGTCTGCAAGACTGCAATCGTATCGCCCGGCTTTGCCGGGTGGGCGGGGCTTTTTCCGGAGCAAAACGAAGTTTTGCGGAGCGAAAAAATCTCCCGTAATCTTGACAAAGTGGCGCAGATCACTTTGTCGACACGCTGAAAGTGGCCTGCGCCACTTTTTTGCTTTTATATGGATATCTGTCGTTTTAATCACGCCAGCAGCGAAAAGCCGTTGCGCTTGATCTCGCTGATGATGCGCTCCGCATGGTCGCGGTCCTGCGTCTCCACGGAGACCTCCAAAAGGGCGTGGTTGATGCCCAGCTCCACGCAGGAGCGGTCGTGGTGCACCTGAACGACGTTGCCGCCGCATTCCGCGATGATGCGCGAGGTCAGGGTGAGCTGGCCCGGCTTGTCCTCCATGACGACGCGCAGCTTGATCATGCGTCCGGCCTTGAGCATGCCCTTCTCGATGATGCGCGAGAGCATCGTGACGTCGATGTTGCCGCCCGAAAGCACGGCCGCCACCTTGCCCTTGCACTCGAACTTGTGCCCCATGATGGCCGCGACCGCCGCCGCGCCCGCACCCTCGGTCACGATCTTGCAGCGCTCCATGAGGTAGAGCACGGTTTGAGCGATCTCGTCGTCGTCCACAGCGACGATGTCGTCCAGGTACTTGTTGCAGATTTCAAACGTCTCGTCGCCCGGCGTCTTGACCGCGATGCCGTCGGCGATGGTCTTCGCGCTGTCGAGCGTGACGACGTGCCCCGCCTCGCGCGACGCCTTCATGCAGGCCGCGCCCGCCGCCTCCACGCCGATGACGCGGATGTTCGGGTGCAAAGACTTGACGGCCACCGCGATGCCCGCCGCGAGCCCGCCGCCGCCGATGGGCACGACGATGGCGTCGATATCCGGCATGTCGTCCACGATTTCAAGGCCGATGGTGCCCTGCCCCGCGATGACCATGGGATCGTTGAAGGGATGGATGAACGTCGCGCCGCTCTCCTTTTGCAGCTTGCAGGCGTGCGCGAAGGCGTCGTCGTAGACGGTGCCGTGCAGCACGACGGTCGCCCCCAGCTCGCGCGTCGCCTTCACCTTGGCGATCGGCGCGCCCTCCGGCATGACGATGGTGGCGGGCACGCCGAACGTGCGCGCCGCCAGCGCGACGCCCTGCGCGTGGTTGCCCGCGGAGGAGGCGATGACGCCCGCCGCGCGCTCCTCCGGCGTCAGGCTGGCGATCTTGATGTAGGCGCCGCGCACCTTGAACGAGCCCGTATCCTGCAGGCTCTCCGACTTGAGGTAGACCTGATATTCCCCGTTGCTCAGCGGTTTGGAGGGAACCAGATCCGTGCGGTGCACGACGCCTTTCAGGTGCTCGCGCGCCTCCAGCACCATACCCAATGAAACGTTCATTCGTTTATCTCCCTTCGTCCGCGGGCCGCGTCAGCTCGTAGAGCATGATGCCCGCGGCAACTGCCGCGTTTAAAGATTCCGCGCCTCCGCGCATCGGCAGCTTCAGCCGGTGTGTGGCTACCCCGGATACCGCGTCCGACACGCCGCGCGCCTCGCTGCCGATGACGAGCACGAAGCGCTCGCCCACGTCCCTGCGCTGGTAAAAGGGCGAACCGGTAAGCTCGCTGGTGACGACCGAATAGCCCGCTTCCCGGTAAGACCGGAGCGACGATGAAAGCTCCGCCACGCGCAGCACAGGCACGCGAAAGATCGAGCCCATGGTCGCCCGAAGCACCTTGGGGCTGAACGCGTCCGCGCAGCCTTCGCCCAAGAGCGCGCCGTCAAACCCTGCGGCGTCCGCAGTTCGCAGGATCGTGCCTACATTGCCCGGGTCCTGCACGCCGTCCAGCGCCACCAGGCGCGCGCCCGAAAGGCGCTGCGGCGGCGCAGGCATGCGCACGCTGGCCAAAATGCCCTGGGGCGTCTTGGCGTCGCTGACGCTCTTGAGCACGTGCTCGGGCGCGCACAGCACCTGCGCGCCCGCGGCCTCCAGCTTGTCCAGCAGGGGCTTTAGGGCGTCTGCATGCGAAGCGTCCACCAGCACGGTTTGCACCTGCATGCCGTCCGCAGCCTCGCGCACCATCTTGACGCTCTCCACCAGAAAGCAGCCGGCTTCCTCCCGGCCCTTTTTCTGCGACAGCGCCTTGAGCGCGCGTATCCTATCATTCTGCGTGCTGGTGATTTCCTGCATGCTCCATCCCTCCGCCCGGCGAGTGCTTTTTCCTATTATACATGCTTTCCTTCGTATAAAAAAGCCCCTGTTTCGCTTTTTGTCGAAACAGGGAATGCCTTTTTACATTACGCCTTCTTGGCCAGCTCGACGATCTTCGCGAAAGCAGCCGCATCGTTCACGGCGAGGTCGGCCAGCATCTTGCGGTTGACCTCGATGTTCTGCTTCTTCAGGCCGTTGATGAAGGTGGAGTAGGACATGCCGTTCATGCGGGCCGCCGCGTTGATACGGGAGATCCACAGGGTACGGAAGTCGCGCTTGCGCAGCTTGCGACCGATGTAGGCATAGCGCAGCGAACGGCGAACCTGCTCGCTCGCGGCACGGTACTGCTTGGACTTGGAGCCGTAGTAGCCCTTCGCCAGCTTCATGATCTTCCTGCGCTTCTTATGGGCGTTCACAGCCCCTTTAATTCTTGCCATGGTAATTCACTCCTTTGCTGGACGAAATGCTTACTTGTACGGGATGAGCTTCTTCATCGTCTTGGCTTCCGTTGCGGCGACGTAGTCCGTCTTGCGCAGGTTGCGCTTACGCTTGGTGGACTTCTTGTTCAGGATGTGGCTCTTATAAGCCTTGGCGCGCTTGACGAGGCCGTTCTTGGTGAGAGACAGGCGTTTCGCCGCACCACGATGCGTTTTCTGCTTAGGCATAATGGGGTCCTCCTCTCCGGTAAATCACTCTTTAGGAGCCGTTTGCTTGGTTTCCTTTCCGGGGTCTTTGGGTGCGAGAATCATGATCATGTGACGCCCTTCGACCAGCGGCCTGCGCTCGACGACGGCGGCGTCCTTTACACGTTCCACGAAATCCTGCATCACGCGCACGCCGATCTCGGTGTGCGTAATCTGTCTGCCGCGAAAGCGAATCGATACCTTCACCTTATCCCCGTCGGAGAGGAAACGCAGCGCGTTCTTCGCCTTGGTCTGGATGTCGTTTTCCTCGATCGTGGCGGAGAGCTGAACCTCCTTCAGGGATACGACCTTTTGATTCTTGCGGATCTCGCGCTCGCGCTTGGATTGTTCGTAGCGGTACCTGTCGTAATCCATCAGCTTGCAAACCGGCGGCTTTGCGTTGGGTACGATCTTCACCAGGTCGAGCGCTGCCTGCTCTGCCAGTTCCAGCGCCTTGCGCGTCATCATGACGCCAAGCTGTTCGCCGTTTTGATCGATTACACGCACCTCGCGGTCGCGAATTCCCTCGTTGATCATCAGATCCATGTTGATATCGATACACCTCCTGCAATCGTTGCGCTTTACGCGCGTTTTCCCGGTCCTCCGGGGACAGACGACCCCGCCCCGCCTTTCCAAAGACAAAAGAAAAGAGCGGGAGAAACCACCCGCTCTTGCACGATAACACAATGCCAGAACCGCGGCAACGGAGTCGCCGGGTGAGAAGCGGGCAGCTTCTACTTCATACGAAGGTTATCTTACCACGCTTCCCGCTTTCTGTCAAGCGAATTATCGGGCTTTCGTCCTTATTTCTTCCTCCAGACGCGCGATTACGTCCGCGAGCGCCATCGCGCCCAGGTCGCCGTCCTTGCGGCTGCGCACCGCAGCCTTTTTCTCCTCGACTTCCTTGTCGCCGAGCACCAGCATGTACGGCACCTTCTCCATCTGCGCCTCGCGAATCTTGAAGCCGATCTTCTCGTTGCGAAGGTCCGTCTCCACGCGCATGCCGCGGCTTTCCAGCTCGCGCTGAATTTCCTTAGCCCAGGCGTCCGCGCGGTCGGTGATGGTGAGCACCCTGACCTGCGTGGGCGCAAGCCACGTCGGCAGCGCGCCCGCGTACTTTTCAATCAGCAGCGCCAGCGTGCGCTCGTAGCAGCCCACGGACGTCCTGTGGATGATATAGGGATACTTCTTTTGCCCATCCGCGTCCACGTACTCCATGCCAAAGCGCTCGGCCAGCAGCATGTCGATCTGGATGGTGATGAGGGTATCCTCCTTGCCGAACACGTTCTTGCACTGAATGTCGAGCTTCGGGCCGTAGAACGCCGCCTCGTCGATGCCGACGGTGTAATCGACGCCGAGGTCCTTCAGGATCTGTTCCATGGTGCTCTGCGCCGTCTCCCACTGCTCGGCCGTGCCCTCGTACTTGTTCTTCGGGTTCTGCGGGTCCCACTGCGAGAAGCGATAGGTGCAGTCCTCCTTGAGGCCCAGCGTATCCAGCATGTAGTTCGCCAGGTCCAGGCAGCCCTTGAACTCCTCCTCCAGCTGGTCCGGGCGCAGGATGAGGTGCCCCTCGGAAATCGTGAACTGACGCACGCGGATCAGGCCGTGCATTTCGCCCGAATCCTCGTTGCGGAACAGCGTCGAGGTTTCGCCCAGGCGCATCGGCAGGTCGCGGTAGGAGCGCATGCGGTTGAGGAAGACCTGATACTGGAACGGGCAGGTCATCGGCCGCAGCGCGAAGCATTCCTTCGTCTCGTCGTCGGGGTCGCCCAGCACGAACATGCCGTCCAGGTAATGATCCCAGTGGCCGGAGATCTTGTACAGCTCGCGCTTGGCCATCAGCGGCGTCTTGGTCAGCAGGTAGCCGCGGCGCTGTTCCTCGTCCTCCACCCAGCGCTGCAGCAGCTGAATGACGCGCGCGCCCTTGGGCAGCAGGATCGGCAGGCCCTGACCGATGTAATCCACGGTCGTGAAGAACTCCATCTCGCGGCCCAGCTTGTTGTGGTCGCGGCTTCTCGCCTCCTCCACCTGCTTCAAATAGGCGTCCAGCGCCTCCTTCGTGTCGAAGGCCGTGCCGTAAATGCGCTGCAGCATCTTGTTCTTCTCGCTGCCGCGCCAGTACGCGCCCGCGACCTGCGTGAGCTTCACCGCCTTGATCTTGCCGGTCGAAGGCAGGTGCGGGCCCGCGCACAGGTCGGTAAAGTCGCCCTGGCGGTAAAAGGAGATGACCGCGTCCTCCGGCAAATCGTCGATCAGCTCCACCTTATAGGGCTCGCCCCGCTCCTCCATGAGCCTGCGCGCTTCCGCTCGCGGCAGCTCAAAGCGCTCCAGGCGGTCGTTTTTCTTGACGATGCGCTGCATTTCCTTTTCCAGCGCCGCCAGGTCCTGCGCGGTAAAGGGCGTATCCACGTCAAAGTCGTAATAGAAGCCGTTCTCGATCGCCGGGCCGATGGCCAGCTTCGCCTCAGGGAACAGGCGCTTCACCGCCTGCGCCAGCACGTGCGAGGCCGTATGGCGGAAGACCCGCCTGCCCTCTTCGTCCGCAAAGGTGAGGATTTCGAGCTTCGCGCCGTCCGGCACGGGCTCCACGAGGGAGCGCACCTCGCCGTTCACCTTCGCGGCGACCGCCGCCTTGTACAGCTCCTTATCCAGCTGCTTTGCGATGTCCAGCGCGTTCATGCCGTCCTCAAACGTACGCGCGCCGTCCTTGAGTTCAATCTGCATGGGGATTCCTCCTTCTCACCGCGTCTTTGCGCGGATTTCCTCTTCAATTTTCGCCGCGATTTCTTCCAGCGGCATGGGCCCCAGATCGCCCTTGCGATCCCGCACCGCTGCGGTGCGGCTCTCGACCTCCTTGTCGCCCAGCACGAACATATACGGCACCTTTTCCATCTGCGCCTCGCGAATCTTAAAGCCGATCTTTTCGTTGCGAAGGTCCAGCTCCGTGCGGATGCCGCGGCGCTCCAGCTCGCGCTCGATCTCCCGCGCCCACTCGTCGCTGCGCTCGGTGATGGTCAGCACCTTCACCTGCACGGGCGAAAGCCAGGTCGGGAACGCGCCCGCGTACTGCTCGGTCAGGATGCCGATGAACCGCTCGATGGAGCCGAACACCACGCGGTGAATCATGATCGGGCGGTGCTCCTTGCCGTCCGCGCCCGTATAGGTCAGATCAAAGCGCTCCGGCAACTGGAAGTCGAGCTGAATCGTGCCGCACTGCCAGGTGCGCCCGATGCAGTCCGTCAGGTGGAAGTCGATCTTCGGGCCGTAGAACGCGCCGTCGCCCTCGTTGATCACGTACGGCTTGCCCTTCTTATCCAGCGCGTTTTTGAGGGCGCTCGTCGCCGTCTCCCACTGTTCGTCCGTGCCCATGGAGTCCTCGGGCCGGGTGGAGAGCTCCACGTGATAGTCGAAGCCGAACACGCCGTACACCTCGTCGATCAGGTCGTACACGCCGAGGATCTCGCGCTCGATCTGCTCCTCCGTCATGAAGATGTGGGCGTCGTCCTGCATGAAGCAGCGCACGCGCATCAGCCCGTGCAGCGCGCCGGACATCTCGTGGCGGTGCACTAAGCCCAGCTCGCCGCAGCGCATCGGCAGGTCGCGATAGCTCCACTTGCGCCGCTTGTAGCAGAGCATGCCGCCCGGGCAGTTCATGGGCTTGATGGCGAAGTCCGTCTCGTCGATCCTGGTGGTATACATGTTTTCGCGGTAGTGGTCCCAGTGGCCGGAGCGTTCCCACAGCGCGCGGTTGAGCATCATCGGGGTCTTGATTTCCTCGTATCCGTGCTCGCGGTGAATCTTGCGCCAGTAGTCCTCCAGGGTGTTGCGCAGCACCATCCCCTTGGGGAAGAAGAACGGGAAGCCCGGACCCTCGTCCAGAATGTCGAAAAGGTCGAGCTGACGGCCGAGCTTTCTATGATCGCGCTTCTTGGCCTCTTCGATCTGCGTCAGGTACGCGCCGAGCGCTTCCTTCGACTCAAAGGCCGTGCCGTAGATGCGGCTGAGCATCTTGTTCTTCTCGCTTCCCCGCCAATACGCGCCCGCGATGCTGGTGAGCTTGAACGCCTTCACCTTGCCCGTGGAGGGCAGGTGCGGGCCCGCGCACAGGTCGGTAAAGTCGCCCTGCCGGTAGAAGGAGATGACCGCGTCCTCCGGCAAATCGTCGATCAGCTCGACCTTGTAGGGCTCGCCCCGCTCCTCCATGAATCTGCGCGCTTCTTCGCGCGGCAGTTTAAAGCGCTCCAGCCGCTCGTTCTTCTTGACGATGCGCTGCATTTCCTTTTCGATGGCGGCGAGGTCCTCCGGTGTAAACGGCGTCTCCACGTCAAAATCGTAGTAAAAGCCGTTTTCGATCGCCGGGCCGATGGCCAGCTTCGCCCCAGGGAACAGGCGCTTCACCGCCTGCGCCAGCACGTGCGAGGCCGTGTGACGCAGCACGCGCCTCGCGTCCGCATCCTCAAACGTCAAAAATTCCAGCTCCGCGACGTCCGGCACGGGCTCCGGCAGCGACTTGACCTCGCCATTCACACGCACGGCGATGGCCTCCTTATAGAGCTCCCTGTCCAACTGCTTTGCGATGTCCAGCGCGTTCGTTCCGTCTTCAAACGCATGCGCTTCTCCCCGATAGACGATCTTCATAGCGTTCACCCTTTCCGGTTCACATAAAAAACGCCCGTCCCGCATAGGGACGAGCGTGAATGCCCGTGGTTCCACCCTGATTGAGCGCAGGTGCGCTCCCTCTCGTTGGGGCTTTATCGCGCCCCGCGCGCTTCAGGTCCAAAGGTGGTCTTCATCCGTTCTTCACCCCGCGCGCTTCCAGCCGACGGCGCGCGTTCTCTGGAGGGTTTCCCTAGCGGACTACTCTTCTTCTTCATTCCGGAAGTTAGCATTAGTATACGCCCAATGCCCCCGGGCGTCAAGTCCCAATTCACCCGCGCTTCTTATCCGTTGGTCTGAATCGTGCCTACGAGCTCCTGCGCGTTTTGAACGCCCTGCTCTTTGCAGTAGGCTTCCAGCTCCCCGATGATCCGCGGGCAGGCGTAGGCGTCCATGAGGTTTGCCGTGCCGACCATGACCGCCCGCGCGCCCACCAGCATGAAGGAGGCCGCGTCCTCGCCGGTTACGATGCCGCCCATGCCGACGACCGGAATCTTTACCGCCTGCGCGGCCTGCCAGACCATTCGCAGGGCGATCGGGCGCACCGCCGGGCCGGACATGCCGCCGACGTTGTTGTAAAGCGTCATGCGCCGCGTGCGCGCGTCCACCGAAATGCCCGTCAGCGTGTTGATGAGCGAGATGCAGTCCGCCCCGCCCTCCTCCGCCGCCCGGGCGTTTTCACGGATGTCCGCCACGTTGGGCGAGAGCTTGACCATCAGCGGCTTTTTCGCGTGCGCGCGCACGGCCTTCGTGATCGCGTAGACGCTTTCCGGCCGAATGCCGAAGGCCACGCCGCCCTCCTTCACGTTCGGGCAGGAGATGTTCATTTCCAGCATGTGCACGCCCGCCGCGGAGAGCTTCTCCGCCATCAGGCAATATTCTTCCTCGGTGTTACCCGCCATGTTGGCGATGACCGCGACGTCCTTTTGCAGCAGCCACGACAGGTCCTCCTCGATAAAGGCGTCCACACCCGGGTTTTGCAGCCCCACGCTGTTGAGCATGCCGCCCGGCGTCTCCGCGATGCGGTGCGGCGGATTGCCCAGCCGCTTTTTCAGCGTCAGCCCTTTGACCGAGATGCCGCCGAGCTTTGAAATGTCGTAGAGCTGGTCGTACTCGCGGCCAAAGCCGAACGTGCCGGAGGCCGCGATGATCGGGTTCTTCAGATGGACGCCGCACAGGTCGAGCGAAAGATCAATCATCGAAGAGCACCTCCCGCGCGTCAAATACCGGACCGTCCACGCACACGCGCTTGTAATCGAAACCGTTTGCCGCGCGCACCTTGCAGTTGCACACCAGGCATGCGCCCAGCCCGCAGCCCATGCGCTCCTCCAGAGAAATCTGGCAGGGAATCTCCCTTTCAAGGGCGATCCTCTGCACCGCGCGCAGCATCGGCGTCGGGCCGCAGGCGAAGATCACGTCCGGCGCGCCGGCCTCTATCGCACGCCTCAGCGGCGCGGTCACCAGCGCGCGCTCGCCCAGCGTGCCGTCGTCCGTCACGACGTGCGCCGGGCATTCGAGCCCGTCCAGCCCGTAGGCAAACGCCGCGCTTCGGTAGCCGAAAAACGCCTCGCAGGCGCATTTCTGCCGGAATGCATCCAGCGCACCGCGCACCGGCGCGACGCCGACGCCGCCGCCCACGAAAAACGCGCGCTTTGCGCCGCGCAGCTCAAATCCGCGGCCGATGGGGCCGAGCACGTCCGCCTCGTCTCCCGGGCGCAGGCCGCGCAGGCGGCGCGTTCCCTCGCCCTTCACCTGAATCGCCATCGTCAGCGTCCTGGCGTCAAAGCCCATCAGGCTGATCGGCCGGCGCAGGATGTGCCCGCCCGCGCCCGGCACGGCGATGTGAACGAACTGTCCGGGCTTTGCGTCCTTGGCGACGCCCGGCGCCTCCAGCTTCAGGAGGAAAATATCCTGCGCGACGTCCTCGACGCGCAAAACCCTTGCCATCGTCTGCTCCATATGCTTACCTCAGCGCCTTGCCCGCGGCCGCGAGCCCGGCGGCGATGTCCTCGCGCATGCGGAGGGCTTCCTCCCGCGCCGCCTGCGCAAAGGGAACGCCCTCGCGCTTCTTCCACGCGCAGAGGATCGAGCGGCTGGCGTTCACGATCGCGCCCAGGCCGCGCTCGTCAAAGCAGCCCGCGAGGTCCGCGCCCTTCGCGCCCTGCGCGCCGTAGCCCGGCACGAGGAAGAACGTGTGCGGCATGCGCACGCGCAGCGCGGCGCCCTGCGCCGGGTACGTCGCCCCGACGACCGCGCCCACCGCGCTGTAGCCGTGCTCGCCCACGAGGTCCTTGCCCCACTCCTCCACCAGGTCGCCCACGACCTCGTAGACCGTGCGGCCGTCCTCGACCTTCATGTCCTGCAGTTGCCCGGAGGAGGGATTGCTCGTCTTCACCAGCGCGAAGATGCCCGTGCCGTGCTCCGCCGCCTGCTTGGTAAAGGGGGCAATGCCGTCCACGCCCAGGTACGGGTTCACGGTCGCGAAGTCCGCCGAAAACGCCTGTAGCTTTGCGCCCGCCACATCGGTCCTGCCGATATAGGCGGCGGCGTAGGCCTCCGCCGTCGCGCCGATGTCGTTTCGCTTGACGTCCGCCATCACGGACAGGCCCCTCCCGCGCGCATAGGCCATGGTCTTCTCAAAGCAGCGCATGCCCGCCGGGCCGTACATCTCGTAATAGGCCACCTGCACCTTCACCGCGGGCACGACGTCGTAGAGCGCGTCCACGAGCGCGCAGTTGTACTGATAGATGACCTCCGCCGCGTCCTCAAAGGAATGCACGCCGCCCGGCATGACCGACCGCAGGAAGTCCTCCGGCAGGTATTCCAGGCGCGTGTCCAGCCCCGCGACCGTGGGGTTCTTCTTATCGATGATGCGCGAAATCAGCAAATCCATCTGTTGCATGAATCAGCCCTCCTCATAAATCGTCTGCCCGCCGCAGAGCGTCTTCTTCACGCGGCCCGTATACGTCCTGCCGTCAAAGGGCGTATTCTTCGACTTGGAATGGAGCTTCCCTGCGCAAACCGTCCAGCGCTCGCCGATGTCGGCCAGCGCGACGTCCGCGCGCGCGCCGGGCGCGAGCGTGCCCGCCGGCAGGCTCAAAATCCGCGCGGGATTGACCGTCATCAGCGAAACCAGACGGTTTACGTCCATATATCCCTTTTCGACCAGCTCGGTGTAGCATACCGCAAAGGCCGTCTCAAAGCCGACCATGCCGGAGGCCGCGAGCGGGTACTCCACGTTCTTCTCGTCCGCGTGGTGCGGCGCGTGGTCGGTGGCGATGCAGTCCAGCGTGCCGTCCACGAGCCCCGCGATCACGGCGAGGCGGTCCTCCTCCGTGCGAAGCGGCGGGTTCACGCGGGTGTTGGTGTCGTAATCCCGCACCCATTCGTCCGTCGCGCCGATGTAGTGCGGCGCGGTCTCCGCCGTCACGCGCACGCCGCGCGCCTTGGCCTCGCGCACGAGCTGCACGCCGCCCTTGGTGGAGACGTGGCACAGGTGGATGCGCTTGCCGTACGCCTCGGCCAAGAGGATGTCCCGCGCGATCATGACCTCCTCCGCCGCGCGCGTCGTGCCGCGAAGCCCGAGCAGCGTGGACATGTAGCCCTCGTTCATCACGCCGCCGTCCGTAAGGTCCGGATCCTCGCTGTGCGAGACGATCGGGACGTCGAAGTGATCCGCGTAAAGGAGCGCCAGCTTCATCAGATTGGCGTTCACGACCGGTTTGCCATCGTCGGAGACGGCGACGACGCCCGCCGCCTTCATCGTGCCGATTTCCGCCAGCTCCGTACCCTTGAGGCCCTTGGAGATCGCGCCGATCGGGTAGACGTTTACGCCGTTTCCGACGGTCCTCGCGCGTTCCAGAATGTAGCGGGTCACCGCCGCGCAGTCGTTGACCGGGCTGGTGTTGGGCATGCAGCATACGCTGGTAAAGCCGCCCGCCGCCGCGGAGCGCGTGCCGGTGGCGATATCCTCTTTGTATTCAAAGCCCGGGTCGCGCAGGTGGCAGTGAATGTCCACCAGGCCCGGCAGCACGCAAAGGCCCGCGGCGTCGATCACCTCGGCGCCGGAATCCTCGATGTGCTCCGCGATTTTCGCGACCATGCCGTCTTCGATTAGAAGGTCGAACACGCCGTCCATTGCCTGCGAGGGGTCGATCACGCGGCCCCCGCGAATGAGCCTTTTCATCATGCCTGCACCTCTCTTCTCGTGAGCATGTAGAGCAGCGCCATGCGCACCGCCACGCCGCTTTGCACCTGCTCTGCGATGACGCTCTGCGCGCTGTCGGCGACGGAGCTTGCGATCTCCACGCCGCGGTTCATGGGGCCGGGGTGCATCACGAGCGCGCCGGGCTTTGCGAGCGCCACGCGCTCGGGCGTGAGCTCCCAGTTGTCGCAGTACTCCGCGACGGAGGGGAACAATCCCTTCTGCTGGCGCTCGCGCTGAATGCGAAGGCCCATCACCACGTCCGCGTCCTCCACGGCGTCCTCGACCGTCGGGGCGAGGATCGCGCCGGTCTTTTCGATCTCCATCGGAATCAGCGTCGGCGGCGCGGCGAGGAAGACCTTCGCCCCCATGGTTTTAAGCCCCCAGATGTTGGAGCGCGCGACGCGGCTATGCATCACGTCGCCGACGATCGCGACCTTAAGCCCCGAAAGGCCGCCCAGATGCGTCTTCATGGTCATCATGTCCAGCAGCGCCTGCGTCGGGTGTTCGTTCATGCCGTCGCCCGCGTTGATGACCGAGGCGCGCACGTGCTTGGCGAGCAGCGCCGGCGCGCCGGACATGGGGTGGCGGATGATGATGACGTCCGTGCCCATCTGGTC
>JAEXCG010000147.1 GCA_023402355.1 Bacillota bacterium
CGTGCGGCCTCTTCTGCTGGCGCGGGAGGTCGAAAACAACCTGCCGATCGGCATTCTGGAATGCGGGCTTTCCGCGGAAGAAACCGACTGGTTCATGGCGGCCCTGACGGAAGACACCGGGCGGGACGCGCTGGTCGCGCTGCGAACCCCGCCGCATAACCTGATCCTCGCGTCCTCCGGCGAAGAGGCCTCCGCCATGGCCGTGGAGGAGCTCGTCCGGGCGCTTTCTAAGGACGCGCCGCTGCCGGGGGTCATCGGGGAAAAGGAGCTCGCCCTGCTGTTCGCGCGCCGTTACGCCGCCGCCGCGGGCGTCGCGATGGAGGTGCAGATGGAGGAACGGGTCTACCGGCTGGATGCGGTATCGGACGTGCCGCGCGTCGGCGCGCTTCGGCCTGCGGAGGAGCGGGATTTGTTCTTTCTGCCCTACTGGCAGAGCGCGTTCGAGGGCGATTGCTTCGGGACGCCCGGCCCTCTGGACATGGAGGGGCAGCGCGCCGCGATTGCGCGCGGCGACCTCTTTCTGCTGGAGGCGGAGGGGAGGCCGGTCAGCCTCGTGGGCACGACGCGCCAGATGCCGCACGGGCGCAGCGTTGGGCCCGTGTACACCCCGCCCTACTTTCGGGGGCGGGGCTACGCCTCCTCTGCCGTCGCGCAGCTCAGCGAGGAGATTTTGCGCCGGGGGAACGACTTCTGCGCGCTGTTCGCGGACCTGGCGAACCCCACCTCCAACAGCATCTACCAGAAGATCGGCTACCGCCCGCTGTGCGATTACGCGATGATAGCGTTCAGAGCGAAATAAGGGCAAAACAAAAGCCGCGACCGCAGGGCCGCGACTTTTTGTTTTATACGCAGGGCAGTTTAAAACACCGGCAGCCCGCGCAGCAGCAGCTCCACCGCCGCGATGCACAGAGCCCACAGGGGATTGGACACGTAGAAGCCCGGGACGAAGCGGCTGAGGATCAGCACGATCAGCACGTCCGCCAGATAGCCGAGCGCCAGGGCCGTGTACTTGCCGGGCAGGCGGTGGAGCTGCAGGAGCGCCGGGCGCAGCACCTGCGCAATCGCGCCCGCGAGCGCGCCGGTGAAGAGCAGCGTCGCAAAGCCGTCGTGCGCGATGCCCGGCAGCAGGTAGCCGCACAGGATGTAGGCCGCGATGCAGCCGATCATGCGGTAGGGCAGTTTTTTGAGCATCATTCGTCCTCCTCTTCGAGCTCGGGAAACGCATCCGGCAGCGAAAAGCGCCGCCAGGGCTCCGACTGCGCGGGCGGCGGCGCGAAGAAGCGCAGGCGCTCGCCCTTCGTGGGGTGCGTGAGGTGCAGGAAAGCGCCCCAGAGCGCGATCTGCTCGCCGGGCCTGCCGCCGCCGTAGCGCGCGTCGCCCCAGAGCGGGAGCCCCGCGTGCTGCATCTGCACGCGAATCTGGTGCGAGCGGCCCGTGTAGAGCTTCACGCGCACGAGCGAGAGGCCGCCCTGCTCTTCGCAGGCGTAGTAGCGCAGCCGCGCGTCCTTCGCGCCCGCCGTGCCCGCCGCCACCGCGCGGACGGTGTTGCGCGCGCCGTCCTTGAGGAGCCAGTCGCAAAGCTCCGCCTGCCCCTGCGCACGCCCCTGCGCGACGGCCAGATAGCCGCGCGAAAGCGTCTTCTTTCGCACCTGCTCGCTGAGGCGCGCGGCCGCCTTGGACGTGCGCGCGAGCACGACGAGCCCGCCGACGGGCCGGTCCAGCCGGTGTACGAGCCCCAGGTAGACCGCGCCGGGCTTTTGATAGGCCTGCTTCACGTAGTCCTTCAGGGTGGAGAGCAGGTCCGCGTCGCCGCTGTCGTCCGCCTGGGTCGGCATGTTCGGGGGCTTTACGGCGACGAGCAGGTGGTTGTCCTCGTAGACGACGCGGACGCCGCGAAAGTCAGTCATGGCGCTGCCACCTGCCGGAGGCGCCGCAGGGCAGCACGCCGCCCGCCGTCACGGGCAGGCCGACCTCGTCCGCCGCGCTCACGCCGTCGTGCCGCTTACCCACGGTCATGTCGATCATGTTCTTGAGCACCGAGGCCTGCAGGCCCGTGGTGTAGCTGTTGATGAGGAAGAACAGCGGGTCGTCCGTGAGCGCCCCAGCGCAGGCCTCCACCAGGCCGTACAGCTCGTCTTCCAGCTTCCAGACCTCGCCGCCGGGCCCGCGCCCGTAGCTGGGCGGGTCCATGAGGATGCCGTCGTACAGGCTGCCGCGCCGCTTTTCGCGCTGCACGAACTTGAGCGCGTCGTCGATGATCCAGCGCGTGCGGTCCTCCGGGATGTCGCACAGGGCGCGGTTCTCGCGCGCCCACTGCATCATGCCCTTGGCCGCGTCCACGTGGCAAACCTGCGCGCCCGCGCCTGCGCAGGCCATCGTCGCCCCGCCGGTGTACGCGAAGAGGTTGAGCACGCGGGGCGCGCGGCCCTCGCGGACGGCCCTTGAGACGATGCCGCGCATCCAGTCCCAGTTGACCGCCTGCTCCGGGAAGAGGCCCGTGTGCTTGAAGCCCGTGGGCCGCACGTAGAAGGACAGGTCGCCGTAGCGCACGGTCCAGCGCTCGGGCAGGCGGCGGAAGAACTCCCACTCGCCGCCCCCGCGCTCGCTGCGGTGATACCAGGCGTCGGCCTTTTCCCACAGCGCCGGGTCCTGCTGAGGCCAGATGGCCTGCGGGTCGGGGCGGCGCAGGATCACGTCCTGCCAGCGCTCCAGCTTCTCGCCTTTGCCGCAGTCGAGCACCTCGTAATCCTGCCAGTTCGATGCTAAGTACATGGATGGCTCCTTTCATGTGAAGGCTGTGAAGGCTGTGAAGGCTGATCCAGTGGATGTGCATGGGCTGTAAAAAGCGTATTATAGAAGCGCCCTGCACAGCCTTCACAGGTTTCACGGGGAGGGGAAGCGGCCTGTCAGAACCGCGTGAGCGTATCGCCGCTCTGATCGATCAGGTCGTCCACCGTGTCCAGCGCGTAGAGCAGGTCGATGCCGTCCGTGGCGGGGTCGGCCTCCAGCGCCTCGCGCAGCGCCACGCGGTCGCCGCAGGCCGCGGCCTGGGCGTAGAGCAGGTTGGATTCGGTCACCCGGTCCAGCAGCTCCTCCAGCGCCAGGGGGAAGGGCGGCATCGGCTGCGTGAAGACGCCGCTTTCGGAGACTGCGGCGGGCACCTGGATGAAGCGCCCGTCCGCCACGCAGGGAATCGAACCGTCGCAGGGACGGACCAGCCCCGGCACGTACAGCGCGCCCGTCCGGCCACAGAGCGCGTGGACGAGCCGCATCGGCCGCAGGGGGCCGCCCGTTTTAAGCATGGCCGCAAAGGCGGACCGCCCTTCCTCTTTGAGCGGGCCGTGCACGGCGAGCGCCGCCAGATGGCGCAATCGCAGCTCCTGATCGGCCTCGCCGTAGGGCATGGGCAGCGCCGTGAGCCGCGGGCTTTCGGGCGTGTCCTGAAGGAGCTGCCACTCCCCGCCCGTGGCGGGCACGGCGTCGTACCAGTCCACGTACTGGGCGGAGATCAGGTCGGGGCGCTCCTCCCTTTCGGGGGCCTTGAGCAGGTCGTCAAAGGAGAGACGCGCGTCCTGTTCCTTCGCCTGCTGCCGCTCGGACTCCTGCTGTCGCCTCTCCTTTTCGCGCGCGCGGAAGGCCGCGGCGTCAAGAAGCAGGCGCTGCTTCACGTCCTCCAGCCTCTGCGCGCCGTCCGTTTGCACGGAAAGCGCCCAGGAGAAGCCCTCCGTGCCCGCCGCGATCACCTCCGGCGCGTCCTTTGCGCCAAGCAGCGCCTGAAAGCGCGCCGCCGCCTCGTAGGGCGCGGGGGAGAGCCCCAGCGCGCGGATGCCGCCGAAGCGCTGCGCGACCTCGCACAGCCGCGCGACGGGGCCGGAGGCGACGATCAGCACGGCCTCCGGACACTCGCGCTGCATCTGCTCGCAAAGGTCCATGAGCCGTCCGCCCTCGCGCAGGGCGGTCATCGCCCCGGCGATGCCGCCCAGGGGGCGCGCCTGCTTGCCCAGGCCGATGGCGTCCAGCGCCTTCTGGTCGCGCAGGAACGCCTGCGGGTCGCGCGCGTCGCGGCACCAGAGCACGTAGTCCGCGCCGGATAAGGCCTTGCGCGGGTTGGCCGTATAGAAGAAGCGGGCCGGGATCGCGGCGGCCTTGGCCAGCGCCTGCGCGGCGCGCGCGGTCAGTTCCGCCACGTCGAGGCTGTCGTCCACGAGCCACAGGTCGCAGACGGTGTGGGTTTGGACGAACAGATCGTCCAAAAGGGCGGGGGCAAGTTCGTATGCCCCCGCGCCCAGGATGACGATTTTCATCTTTGATTAAGCCTTTCGCACGGAGAGAACCGCCTTCTCGCCGTTGATGTTCCATTCCTTCCGGTAGGCGTCCGCCGGGGCCGCCGCGCGCTCGATGGAAAGCGCGAGCACGCCGGAGGCGATGGCGTCGCGGTTCGCCTCGACGATGGCGGCCAGCTTGTCCTCCGCCTCGCAGGTGACGCGGATGCGGTCGGTCACGTCGAAGCCCGCCTCCTTGCGCATGGTCTGCAGCTTGGAGATCACCTCGCGCGCGAAGCCCTCGGCGATGAGCGCCTCGGTCAGGTTGGTGTCGAGCACCACGGTGACGCCCTTGTCGGTCTCCGCGACGAAGCCCGGCTTCTGCGCAGGCTCTGTGAGCACGTCGTCCTTCGAGAGCTCGACCTGCGCGCCCTCCAGCTCGAAGGAGACGGTGCGGCCCGCCTCGAAGGCGTCGACCACGTCGTTGCCGTCCAGCGTCTGCAGGTGCGCGCCGATCTTGCCCAGCAGCTTGCCGTAGCGCGGGCCGAGGGTGCGCATCTGGGGCTTGAGCTTGTAGGTGGTAAACGCGCGGGTGTCGTCGGTGAAGCGCACGTCCTTGACGTTGAGCTCGTCCTCCACCAGCGCGACGAAGGCCTGCGGCAGCTTCGCGCCGCGCACGTACAGGGCGGCGGCGGGCTGGCGCACCTTCATGTTCGCGCCCGCGCGGCAGGCGCGGCCCAACTGCACCACGGCGAGCAGGTCGGCCATGTGCGCTTCCAGCTCCCTGTCGATGCGCGCCTCGTCGCAGACGGGGTAGTCGCAAAGGTGCACGGAGATGGGCGCGTCGGGGTTCACGGAGCACACGAGGTTGCGGTAGATGCTTTCCGCCATGAAGGGCACGAACGGCGCGATCAGGCGCGAGAGCGTCTCCAGAACGGTGTACAGGGTGATGAACGCGGCTTCCTTGTCGCCCGCCATGCCCTTGCCCCAGAAGCGCTCGCGGCTGCGGCGCACGTACCAGTTAGACAGCTCGTCCACGAAGTCGCCGATGGCGCGCGCGCTCTCGGTGACGCGGTAGTTCATGAGGCCCTCGTCGACCTCGCGCACGAGGGTGTTGAGGCGGGAGAGTACCCACTTGTCCATCAGGGAGAGCTCGGCGCGGGAGAGCGGATGCTCCTTGGGGTCGAAGCCGTCGATGTCGGCGTACAGCACGAAGAACGCGTAGGTGTTCCACAGCGTGCCCATGAACTTGCGCTGCGACTCGGAGATGGCCTCCGAGTAGAAGCGGTTGGGCAGCCACGGCGCGGCGTTGACGTAGAAGAACCAGCGCACCGCGTCCGCGCCCTGGGCGTTCAGCACCGTCCAGGGATCGACGACGTTGCCCTTGTGCTTCGACATCTTCTGGCCGTCCTTGTCCTGCACGTGGCCGAGCACCAGGCAGTTTTCAAAGGGGCTCTTGTCAAACAGGCAGGTGGAGATCGCGAGCAGGGTGTAGAACCACCCGCGCGTCTGATCGACGGCCTCGGAGATGAACTGCGCGGGGAAGCGGCGCTCGAAGTCCTCCTTGTGCTCGAAGGGGTAGTGCCACTGGGCGAAGGGCATGGAGCCGGAGTCGTACCAGCAGTCGATGACGTCCTTCACGCGGTGCATTTCGCCGCCGCACTGGGGGCAGGTGAGCACCACCTGATCGATGTAGGGGCGGTGCAGCTCGATGTTCGGGTCCACGTCGCGGCCGAGCTCGCACAGCTCCTGCCTGGAGCCGATGACGTGCACGTGGCCGCATTCGCAGGTCCACACCGGCAGGGGCGTGCCCCAGTAGCGCTCGCGCGAGAGGCCCCAGTCGATGACGTTTTCCAGGAAGTTGCCCATGCGGCCTTCCTTGATGTTGTCCGGCATCCAGTTGACCGAGCGGTTGCTCCGGAGCAGCGCTTCCTTCACGGCGGTCATCTTGATGAACCAGGAGGAGCGCGCGTAGTAGATCAGCGGCGTGTCGCAGCGCCAGCAGTGCGGGTAATTGTGGGTGAACTTCGGGGCCTTGACCAGCAGGCCGCGCTCCTTCAGGTTGGCGAGCACCAGCTTGTCCGCGTCCTTGACGAACACGCCCGGCCAGTCCGTCTCCGGCGCCATCTTGCCCTGCGCGTCCACGAGCTGCACGAAGGGCAGGCCGTATTCGCGGCCCACGCGCGCGTCGTCCTCGCCGAACGCCGGGGCGATGTGCACGATGCCCGTGCCGTCCTCGGTGGTGACGTAGCCGTCGCACACGACGTAAAAGGCCTTTTCCTTCGGGTGCGCGAAGTCGAACAGCGGCTCGTACTCCACGTGCTCGAGCTTTGCGCCCTTGAAGGTTTCGACGATCTCGCAGTCCTTCGCGTCCTCGCCGAAGATGGCGCCCACCAGCGCGGAGGCCATGACGTAGCTGTCGCCCCTGTAGAGCAGGCGGCAATAGTCCACCTCGGGGTTCACGCACAGGGCGACGTTGGAGGGCAGCGTCCAGGGCGTGGTCGTCCAGGCCATCAGGTAGGCGTTTTCCTGCCCCTTGACGCGGAAGCGCACGACCGCCGAGGTCTCGGTGACCTCCTTGTAGCCCTGCGCCACCTCGTGGCTGGAAAGCGCGGTGCCGCAGCGCGGGCAGTAGGGCACGATCTTGTGGCCCTTGTAGAGCAGGCCCTTTTCCGCGATCTGCTTGAGGCTCCACCATTCGGACTCGATGTACTCGTTTTCGTAGGTGACGTAGGGGTTTTCCATGTCCGCCCAGAAGCCGACGCGCTCGGACATTTCCTCCCACTCGGTCTTGTACTTCCAGACGGATTTCTTGCACTCCTTGATGAACGGCTCGATGCCGTAGCGCTCGATCTGCGGCTTGCCGTCCAGGCCGAGCATCTTTTCGACCTCCAGCTCCACGGGCAGGCCGTGGGTGTCCCAGCCCGCCTTGCGCATGACGTCGTAGCCCTTCATCGTGCGGTAGCGCGGGATCAGGTCCTTCATCGCGCGGGTGAGCACGTGGCCGATGTGGGGCTTGCCGTTGGCCGTGGGCGGGCCGTCGAAGAAGGTGAAGGGCTCCTGCCCCTTGCGCTGCGCGCACTGGCGCTTGAAGACGTCGTTTTCCTGCCAGAATTTGATGATTTCCTCTTCACGCGCCGCAAAGCGCATGTCGGTTGGCACTTTCTGATACATGGGAATCCTCCTTGCGATGGTGGTTTGAGACACAAAAAAACTCCGCCCCGAAATGGGACGAAGGACTTCGCGGTACCACCCAAATTGGCGCAATGCGCCCGCTCTGCGGACGGATGCGGCATCCGTCCGTCCCGCTGACGGGGGACAAGGCCGTTCCGCGCTCCGCCGCCGCCCCAAGGGCCGCGCGCTTCGCGTGGACCGCTCCCGAGTGATACAGACGCATGCCTGGCCTCCGGCCTTTCACCCCGGGCTTTCGCCCCGCCGGCTCGCTTTGCGCCGCACATGCGCACGTCTCGATCATCGCGTTTTTTGTTATTACCTTACTATTATATTCACCGCGCGGAAAATGTAAAGGGTTTTGCGAAAAATTTGCGGGGGAAAAGGGTCAGGCGAGCGCGCAAAGGCGCTGGGTGAGCTCGCGCCAGTGGCGGATGTGCAAATGCGGGCAGCGGGGCGGGCCCAGCGGGTCGCGGCGCACGTCGTAGTCCGGCTCGCCCGCCTCGCCCTCGTACCACACGGGGAAGAGCCCCGCCGCGTCCGCGCCCTCCACGTCGGCGCGGACGTTGTCGCCGCAAAACCAGACGCGCCCGGCGGGAAGCCCGGCCTTTTCCAGCGCCAGGCGGAAGATGCGCGGGTTCGGCTTTCTGACCATGTACTCGCTGGAGGCGACGACGAACTCAAACCGGCTGTCCGGCAGCAGGCGGGAGAGGCGCTCCCTCAGGGACTCGCCCGAAAAAGAGATGTTGCTCACGACGCCCGTGCGGATGCCGAGCGCCTGAAGCGAGCGCAGCATCTCCGGCGCGCCGGGCATGACCGCCCCGGGCGACGCCGCGTCCCAGAAGACGCGCTCCGCCTGCGCCCAGGAGAGGGAGAGCTCGATGCCAAGCGACTCGTACAGCAGGCGCTGAAACGCGAAGTTGTGCAGCTCAAAGCCGAGCGCGCGAGCGGGGGCCGCCTCCCCAAAGAGCTGCGCGGAAAACGCGCAGACCTCCTCGGCGCTAAGGCCGCGCGGGTTGCGCGTCACGTAGGGAAACAGCGCCCGCTGGGCCCGCAGGGAGTCGCTGCCCGGCTCAAAGAGCAGGGTGTGCCCATAGTCGAAGAGGATCATCTCCGGCAGAAGCATTTCGTCATGCCTCCTTTACAGCAGGTCGCGCCGGCCAAAGCGCGCGAGCGACAGGGGGATGCACCCGAGGCTCGCCGCGATCCACAGCGCGGCGGGCAGGGCGCTTATCCGGGCGGAAAACGTGAACACGGGCGAGAGGTACAGGAGCCAGGCGGGGCCGAACCCCGTGTAGCCGAGCATGGCCGCGCCGTGCAGCAGGAAAAAGCAGAGCAGCGTCAAAAGCAGCGCGTGATCCGCGCGCAGGCACTGGCCGGAGAAGGCGAAGCCCACCAGAAAGGCGCAGAGCAGCGCGGGGAAGCGCAGGGCGGCCTCCTGCGGCAGGGCGGCGGCGCGCAGCGCGCCGCCGGAGGCCGCCGCCCCCAGCGCGAGGACGGCGAGCGCGCACAGCGCGAAGAGCGCGAGCGCGGCAAGGCGCGCGGCGAGGCAGGAGAGCGCGAGCTGCTCGCGGCTGAGCGGCAGGGAGAAGCGATCCTCCAAAGAGCCGGGATCGTCCGAAAAGCTGAGGGCGTGCGCGCCGCTGGCGGCCGCGAAGAGGAAGCAGCAGAGGTACAGGATGTCCAGCAGCATGCCGGGCAGAGAGGGCAGGAGGAAGCGCAGCGAGCTGAACAGGCCGAAGAGGCTGTTCATGCGCGCGTACAGCACGAGCAGCAGGGCGCACAGGCCCAGCAGGACGCCGTGCAGCGCCGCGCGGGGCGAAAGACGGCGGATTTCCAGCAAAAACAGGTTCATTCCAGCCCTCCTTCCGCTTGCGTGCGGACGAGCACTTCGTCCGCGCGGGCGTCTTCGATCGTGACCTCGCGCGGGTGCAGCGGGGCGAGCGCGAGCAGCAGCGCGTCGGCCGCCCCGTCGTAGAAGAAGGAAACGCCGTCCTCCGACCGCTCCACGCAGAAGGCGCGAAGTTTCCCGAGCGCCTCGTCGCCGAGCGCCGCGCCGCGCACGGCCACCCGGCGGCAGGGCAGGCGCAGGCGGTCCAGCTTACCGGCGGCGAGCACCTCGCCGCCCCGCAGCAGCAGCGCGCGCGTCAGGGGCAGCGGCTGGGCGTCCAGGTGCGGGCAGGTCAGGATCAGCGTGGTGCGCTCGTTCATCTCCGCCTCGAGCGCCTGCGCCAAGAAGGCGTCCTCGGCCTTTTCAAAGCCGGGGGCAAAGGGCTCGTCGAGGATGAGCAGCTCGGGCTGAACGGCCAGCGCGAGGGCGAGGCGCAGGCGGCGCGACTGCGCGGGCGTCATGTCGCAGGGCAGGAGGTCCCAGCCAAGCTCCAGCCGCTCCAGCAGCGCCTTGGCGTAGCCCATGGAGGCGCGGGGGTAAAAGGCGAGCATGCGCCGCAGGTGCTCCCCGGCGGTGAGCTTCGGGGACGGAGCGGCCCCGGCAGGCATGTAGCCCGTCAACTGGCGGCAGATGCGCCCCCCGCGCAGCACGTCGTGGCCGAAGATGCGCGCGCTGCCGGAGGTGGGCGCGAGCATGCCCATCAGCAGGCGGCACAGCGTGGTCTTGCCCGCGCCCGCGGGCCCCGCGACGGCGAGGCGCTCGCCGGGCTGCAGGGAAAACGAGACGCCGGAAAGCGCCTTTTTTTCGTCCAGTACCTTGGTCAGGCGGGTTACTTCCACAACGGGCATGAAGCTCCTCCTTCGGGATCGAGCCCCGCGGCCGCTATCGCCGCGGGGACGTGCAGTTTCTAAATAAGGAATCAAGGCGGGGAGCCTGTCCCCCCACGAAGTCATCATATCACCCCTTGCCGAAGGAAGCAACTGTGATTTGACACGCGCTCAGCCGCATGGCATAATGAAATCATCAAGGATGAAACGAAGGAGGGGTAACGGTGTTCTTTGAATTGCCGCTCGCGCTCGCGCTTTCCTGCCTGCTCTCCGAGGTGCCCGCGGTGCACGCCGCCTGCTTTGCGCTGCCCGCCCGCCTGTGCGCGCTCATAAAGCGCCTCATCGCCCGGCGGCGCGGGGCGGACGCGGGGCGCTTGGCCGCTTACGCGGCCGTGGGCCTGATCGCCCTCCTGGCCGCGCTGGCGTCGCTTTTGCATCCCGCCGTCCGCGTTTTGCTGCTCGCCCTCGCCCTGCCCATGCGCGCCTTGATGGACGAGGGGATGCGCGCGCGCCTCCTGCTGGAGGAGGGGGACGTGCGCGGGGCGGCCGAGGCGATCGGCGCGGGCACCGAGGCCCGGACGTACGAGGACGTGGTGCGCGCGGCCTGCGAGAAGATCACCCTGAGCGCCGCGCACGTGGCCTTCGCGGGCGCGCTGCTCGCCCTTTTGGGCACGCCCCTGCGCCTGGGGCCGGCCCTCGCCTGCGCCTATGCCGCGATGCTTTGCCTCTGGCGGGAGGCACCGCTCTTCCTGCGCGTGCGAAGCGCCCTGTATCGCGCCAGCGAGTGGCTGTACGCGGGGCTCTGCGCGCCGCTGACCGCGCTGTGCGGGCTGGAGGTGGAGGCGGCGCTCGGCATGCTCAAAACCCCGCTGGAGGGCCGCCTTGCGCGCGTGAGCGCCGCCGCCGTGGGCATCGGGCGCGAGCCCACCCACGAGCCCATTGCGGGCGACGTGGTGCAGACGGCCCTGCTGCTGTGGCTCGCGCTGGGGGCCGCGGTGCTGGCCGTCTCGCTGGCGCTGCTGCCGCTGATGCGCTGAATCGCTGTAATATTTCGGAAAGGTTTCCTTTTCTTACATATTTAAGTTAAATATTACGGAAATGTTAAAAATCGTATTGACAAATCCCGGCTTCCGTCATAAAATATTCACACAAGATCAAAAGTGGGGTGCGCATGATGGTGCTGGGAAGATATTGCGGTGTGAAGAAGGCGGTAAGCCGCGCGCTGGCGGGTGCGATACTGGCCACGTGTATGGCGGCGGCGCCTTTTTCCGCGTTCGCGGAGACGGTGCTGGCCAACGGCCACGTCTACCTGCGCAAAGGCGCCACCACGCAGAGCGACATCCTGGTGGTGCTCGCCCCCAACGCGGAGCTTGAGGTCATGGACACCCAGGGCGAGTGGTACTACGTCAAGTACGGCTCCAAGAAGGGCTATGTACGCTCCGACGTGGTGACGGTCAAGGGCGGCACCACGTTCACCGGCGCCACGACGGGCTACAACACCTCGGTGACCTCCTATCGCTCGCTGACCAAGGGCTCCTCGGGCGAGGACGTGCTCGCGCTGGAGACGCGCCTGGCGACGCTGGGCTTTTTTGACGGCGAGCCGGACAAGAAGTACGACGACGCGACCGCCTACGCGGTGCGCCTGTTTCAGGAAGAAAACGGCCTGAAGGCCGACGGCGTGGCGGGCGAAAAGACGCAGGAGCTGCTGCTGGGCGTCATCGGCACCGCGGGAAGCGCCGCCGGTGGGACCGGCACCGCCGGAGGGGCCGGCGTTTACCGCTCGCTCGACCTGAACGACACGGGCGCGGACGTCACGGCGCTGCAGCAAAAGCTCAAGGACATGGGCTATTACGACGGGGAAGTGACGGGCAGCTACGGCAAAAAGACGAAGGAAGCCGTGCGCCAATATCAAAAGAAGAACGACCTGGGCGCGGACGGCATCGCGGGTGCGAAGACGCAGACCAAGCTGTTCGGGGAAAACACCACCTCTTCCGGCACGGTCACGGGCGGCACGCAGACGGTGATTTCCACCACGCTGCGCGAGGGCTCGACCGGCGCGGACGTCACGGCGCTGCAGCAAAAGCTGGCCGCGCTGGGCCTGTACAAGGGCAAGATCACGGGCAGCTACGGAAACCTGACGAAGGAGGCCGTGCGCCAGTACCAGAAGAAGAACGGCCTGGGCGCGGACGGCATCGCGGGCCAGAAGACGCTCTCCAAAATCTTCAGCGAGGCGACGGAGGGGACGACGCAGACCCCCTCCGGCGGCGCGAGCGACGGCGCGTCGACCGATACCTCGGTGACGCTGACGGAGGGCTCCAGTGGCGTGCAGGTCACGGCGCTGCAGCAAAAGCTCAAGGACCTGGGCTACTACACGGGCGACATCACGGGCAGCTACGGCCGCCTGACGAAGGAAGCCGTGCGGCTGTACCAGAAGGATAAGGACCTGGGCGCGGACGGCGTGGCGGGCCCGAAGACGCTGGCGATGCTCAACGCGACGCCCTCCACCGGCACGAGCGGCGGGACGGGGAACGGATCGGGCACCGTGAGCGACGAATCGAGCAAGGTCAGCAACACGACGCTGCGCGTGGGCAGCCGGAGCGCGGACGTCAAGAACCTGCAGCAGCGCCTGAAGGACCTGGGCTACCTCGCGGGCAGCGTGGACGGCGTGTTCGGCTCGGCCACCGAATCGGCGCTGATGACCTTCCAGTCCTCCAACGGACTTTCCGCGGACGGCATCGCGGGCAAGAACACGCAGACCGTGCTGTACGGCGCGAACGCCAAGGCTTACTCCACGGCCACGGATTCCAGCACGCTCAAGCGCGGAAGCCAGGGCACGCTGGTGAAGAACATGCAGCAGAAGCTCAAGGATCTGGGCTACTACACGGGCTCGGTCACGGGCAACTTCGGCTCCATCACCGAGGAAGCGGTGCGCTCGTTCCAGCGGGCGAACGGCCTCACGTCGGACGGCATCGCGGGGGTGAGCACGCTCAACAAGCTGTACGCGATGTCGGGCTCCGGCACGACGGGCGGCACGGATAACTCGGGCGGCTCCACGGGCGGCCAGACGGCGACCGCGCCGAACGCGGCGAGCGTCAAGAACGTCAACTGGTACACCGCCATCCGGCCCAAGTACAAGGCGGGCACGGTCATGCAGATTTACGACTTCGCCACCGGCTACACCTGGCAGTGCGTGATGATGTCCAACGGCGCGCACGCCGACTCGCAGCCGCGCACGGCGGACGACACGGCGATCATGTACAAGGCGTTCGGCAACAAGAACACCTGGACGCCGAAGGCGGTCTGGATCACCATGCCGGACGGGCAGACGTACATCGCCTCCATGCACAACGTGCCGCACCTGTCGGGCTCCATCAAGGACAACAACTTCGACGGCCACCTGTGCATCCACTTCCCGCGCGAGATGAGCGAGGCGGAGGAGACGGGACCGTACGCGGTGTCGCACCAGAAGGCGATCATCGCCGGCTGGGAAGCGACGCAAAAGATGATTAAGTAAAAAGAGACGCGAGTGGCGGCGGCTGGAATCTCCCGCGCGGGCCGGAAAGGGCCCGGCGGGGGACGGCCGCCGCCCGTTTTGATGAGAGGAGGGCGCGGCATGCACGCATTTTCGCGCACACAGATGCTCCTGGGGGAGGAGGGGATGGAACGTCTGCGCGGGGCGCACGTCGCGGTGTTCGGCGTGGGCGGCGTCGGCTCCTACGTGGTGGAGGCGCTCGCCCGCTGCGGCGTGGGCGAGCTGTCCGTGTTCGACGACGACGTGGTGAGCCTCACCAACGTGAACCGCCAGCTCGTCGCGACCCTGGAGACGATCGGCCGCCCCAAGGTGGAGGTGGCCCGGGAGCGCATCCTCGCGGTCAACCCCGAGGCACGGGTGCACGCGCGGCGCCTCTTTTACACCGCCGAGACGGCGGAGGAGGTGGACATGGCGTCCTTCTCCTACGTCGTGGACGCGATCGACACGGTGTCCTCCAAGCTGACGCTGATCGAGCGGGCGCGGGCCGCAGGCGTCGATGTCATCAGCTCCATGGGCACGGGCAACAAGCTCGACCCCACGCGCTTTCAGATCGACTTCATCGAGAATACGAGCGTGTGCCCGCTCGCGCGCGTGATGCGTCGGGAGCTTAAGGCGCGCGGCATCCGGCGCGTAAAGGTGCTCTATTCGACCGAGGAACCGCGAAGGGCCCTCGATCTGGGCGAGCCCGCCGCGGCGGGGCGGCGGCAGACGCCGGGCAGCGTCTCCTTCGTGCCCTCCTGCGCGGGGCTGATCCTCGCGGGCGAGGTCGTGCGGACGATAGCGGGGGTGTAAACGAAAGAAAAAGCGTGCCGCCGCGGACGATTCAAGTCTGCGGCGGCGCGCTTTTATGCGGGCGATCCCTGCCCTTGGGTTCAGGCGCGCAGGGGCTTCACCGGCCAAAGCTCGATGTAGCCGCGCGCGCCGATGGGCTCAAGCTGAACGCGGGGGCTCTCGTCCGTGGCCCAGGCGAGGCCCAGCACGGCGGGATCGTAGCGCTCGATCGCCCGCTGCACCTCCACGATGGCCTGCGAGTAGTCCTCCTCCGCAAACGGCTCGCCACGGAACATCAGGTACTGCGAGGCGGGCAGGTCGATCACATCGAAGCCCTCCGGCAGGGGGAATTCCTCCGCGCAGGCCACCTCGACGCCCTGCACGTACTCGGACGTGCCCGGCGCGCGCAGGCTTTGGGGCAGCCACAGGCTGACGGGCTCGCCGTCCAGGGACTTCATGCTCGTGAGCAGCCCCCACACGTCGCAGCCGACCTCCTCGCAGTAGGCAAAGTAGTCGGCGGCGCCGATCCCGCGCCGGACGACGGCCCGGCGCGCGGGCTTTGTAATGAGCTGAACGAAGACGGTCCTGACCTCTTCCACTTCTTTTCGCTCCTTTCTGAGCGTCGGATATTGTACGCCGTAGGGGGTGAACAGCGGAAGCGGGATCGGGCGCGCGGCGTACTCGCCCGGGTTGCAGCCGAATGCGCGCCGGAACGCGCGCTGATAGCCGTCCACGCTGCCGAACCCGAGGTCGAAGGCGACGTCGAGGATTCGGCAGCCCTCGTCCCGAAGCCGCAGGGCCGAGCGCGAGAGCCGCAGGCGCCGCACGTATTGCGCGGGCGTGAGGCCGGTGTGGCTTTTGAATAGGCGATAGGAATGCCACGGCGAAAACAGGGAAACGCGCGATAGCTGCGCAAGCGTGATGTTTTCGCTCAGGTGCCGCCCGATGTAATCCTGCATGCGCTGCACGGCCTGTATCTGCTCCGTCATGCCGGCTCCCCCCCTTGGCGCTTCCATCATACCGCGAAGGGGCGGCGCGGCGCTCGACGTTTTTTGCTCAAAGACAAAGGGCGTCTCCGGGTGGGGAGACGCCTGTCTGCGCGGAGGATTCGGCGGCCTCACTCGCCGCCTATGATCCGGCGCGCGACGTCCGGGAAGTTGGTGATGATCGCGTCCGCCCCGCGCGAGAGGCAAAGACGCATGTCCGCCTCTGCGTTGACGGTCCAGGGGTGCACGCGGACGCCTCGCCGGTGCGCAGCCTCGCAGGAATCCTCGTAGGCGAGCGCGCTGTAGTGCGGGTGCAGCGCTTTCGCGCCAAGGGCGCGCGCGTAGTCCCAGGGGTCGATCAGCGTGGCGTCGTAGAGCAGGCCGCAGGGCAGCGACGGGTCGATCTCCATCACGCGGCGCAGGCTGTAGTGGTTGAAGGACGAGTAGAGCACGCGGTCCGTCATGCCCATGCGCGCGGCCAGGTCGATGCAGGCCTCCTCCAGACCGGGGTAGAGATAGCGGCTGTTCTTGAGCTCCACGTTGACCGTGAGCCCCAGCGGCAGGAGCAGCTCGTAGACTTCGCGCAGCGTCGGGATGCGCGCGCCCTCGTACTCCGGGTGCGTTCGGTTGAAGGAGAGGCGCTTGAGCTGTGCGAGCGTCAGCTCGCGCACGAGCCCGCTGCCGTTTGAAACGCGGCTGATC
>JAEXCG010000153.1 GCA_023402355.1 Bacillota bacterium
GTGCAGGTGCGTGCCGTCCGCCTGCTCGCAGATCGGCGCGGCGCCCAGGGGAGAGAGCATCTGTCCCTGCTTGACCGGGTCGCCCTCCTTCAGCAGCGTCAGCGTCTCCAGCCCCATGTAGCGCGTCGTCAGCCCGCCGGGATGCGATATTTCCATGACGTTCCCCCAGAGCGGGTCGACGTAGAGCTTTTGCACGGTGCCGCTCAGCGGCGCCTTCACCGCGTCGCCCGCCTTGCCCGCGATGTCCAGACCCACGTGCGTCCCCCACGCCTCCAGCGTCGGCAGATAGACGATGCTCTTGTCGACGTGCTCGCGGGAGACCTCGCCCTTTATCGGCCAGCTCAGCTTCGTATCCGCGAGCAGGGATGCGGCGGGCGCGCTCGTCGCGAGCGGAATGACCGTCGGCATCGGCGTCGCCGTTTGGGCGGGCGAAGCGCTGGGCTGCGTCACGTCGTCCAGCGTCTGCACGTTTTCGCCCTGCGCGCCCGCTTCGGAAAGGTCCTGTTCCTCGTATCCGGGGGGCGGAGTCACCTCAGGCGTCGACGTGCGCGTATACACGGCCGTCCCGGCGATGACGGCCACACACAGCGCCAGCATGCAGTAAAAGCCGTTTTTTTCAAAGAACGCGGCCACCGCCTGCGCCGCCTTGCCCGCGCGCTCGCGGGCCTCGTCCCATTTATTCATCCAAACACCTCCGCCGCTATTGTGCCCCGGCGAAGGGCCGATATACAAATTGACACCGCCGCAAATCGATGCAAAAAAGCGCTCCTGTCTGATTGCGGTCAGACAGGAGCGCCCGCAGGCCTTATCCGCTTGAAAGACAGCGGCTCGTAGCCGCTCCGCAGCCAGCGGACTTGTGGATCACGCTTTGAGCATCCGCTTCAACCCCGCAACGTCCAGCAGCAAATTGACCGTTTCAAACTTTCCCTTGTAGAAAACGGCGCAGTTATTGAAGACGCAGGGCAGCTTTTTCGCCTTTTCCAGCGAGTCCACCTGCTCAAAGGTCACGGGATCGCCGCTTGCTTCGCAATATCGCCTGATCGTCTCGATGTTTTGATAGGCATAGGGGCACTGCACGTCGTAGTAGACCGTCAGCTCTTTCGCCTCGATGCGCCCGCTTTTCGCTTCCCGCGTAAAGCGCGGCTTCGTCCCGTCAAAGGAGAGCGCGAGCAGCTCGTATCCGTAATCGGTCGTATCCACGACCTCAAAGCCGAACCGCTTGACAAACGCCTGGTCCGTCAGCCAGTGCTTTTGCCTGGCGGCGCCGAGCAGGCAGACGCCGGATTTGCCTTTCGCCCTGGCATCCGCCAGGCAGGATTCCATCAGCGCCTTTCCATATCCCTTGCCTTTATAATCGCCGGAGACCCACAGGCAGTAAACGTAGAAAAAGTTGTCTCCTACGACGGGGACCCAGGCCGTTTCCAGCGGAGCGTATTCGATGAAGACCGTGGCCTTTTCGTTCAGCTTCCGAAAGACATGCCCTTCGGCAAGCCGGGCAGATAGCCATTCGCGCTTCGCCTCCACCCCCGGATGGGGCTTCTTGCTGCGGATGATGCAGCACAGGTGCTCGCTCTTTATGTTTTCCGGCGTCAGGTCGATAAAATCCATGCCCATGTACAGCCTCATTCCACTCGCCGGTCCGCATCTCCCCCGTTTATGCGCGGGCCGACCGTTATCGATCTGTTCAGTTCATACGTCAGTTCGCTCAGCCCGCGCGCCGCGTTCAGCACGGTTTCCTCCCCGCTCGGGCGAAACCCATGCCGTTCGTAAAACGCGCGCGCCTTCGCGTTGACGTTCATCACGCAGAGCCGTACGACCGCCTGATCCGCAAGGCGTGACAGGCCGTAGCGCAGCAGCTCGCCGCCGACGCCGCGTCCCTGGCTGGCGGGCTCGACGTAGAGCTTGACGATCTCCGCGCCGATCCGGTCCACTACGAGGATGCCCGCCGCGCGCCCCGCCGCCATGTAGACGTACGTTTCCCGTCCGGGCTTTGCCGCCTCCTCCAAAAGCGCGCGCAGCATGCGCTCCTGTGTGTGCGCCAAGAGAAAGGCCTCGCTCACGATGCCCGCGTGCGTCGCCTGCCAAGAGAGCGCGTAAGCGCGTGCCGCCTCTCCTTCGTTGCCCGCCCCCAGAGGCACGATGCTTCCGTCCATGCGTTCACCTCAAAGCTTCTTTGTAAAACAGACGATGCGGTTTGCCTCCGCAAAGCCCGCACGCAGATGAAAAGCGCGGCTTTCTTCATTGCCAAGCTCGCAGTCGCTCGCAAACTCGGCGCAGCCCTGCTCCCGCGCCCAGCGCTCGCAGGCGCAAAGCAGGCATCGGGCGACGCCGCGCCCGCGAAGGTCTTCCCTGACGAAGATGCCCTCCAGATAGCCGACCGGGCTCGTGTCGGTTCCCTCGACATAATCGCGGCGCAGGCCGCATTGGGCAAATCCGACGGGCGCTTCCTCCTCAAACGCGAGGAAGATCGCGCCCTGCGCCATAAACTCCGTCATCTCATCGCACAGCGCCTGCCGCTCGTGCGCAGGCCAGAGGCGCAGCGCCAGATCGGTCACCGCGTCCGCATCCGCCCTCCCCGCGCGCGGCACCCAGGGATGCAGGGCGCATTCCAGTTGACAGTCGCACGGCTCCTTATCGTGCAGCTCCCTATCGTAATGAGCGGCCTCCACGCAGCCCATCGCGCGGTAAAACGCCTGAGATTCCTCGCTGGAGTGGGCGGAAATGTAGAGCTTTTGCGCCCTTAGACGAATGCCCTCCCGCACCGCGCAGGCGAAGAGCCGCCGTCCCAAACCACTGCCCCGGCTTTCACGCGAGACGTGCAGGCTGGAAAGCTGCGCGTATTGCCCGTCCGGGCCGAAAAGACGACCTTCCACGGACGCGAAGCCTACGAGCCGGTCCTCCAGCATCGCGCCCCAAACCGCGCCGCCCGTCTCAAGCGTGTAAGCGAGGCATAGCACGAGCTCGTCATAGTCCGCGCGGTTCCATTCCTCCGTAAAGGCGATGTCCCGGAGTACCCAGCGTCCGTCTTCCTTGCGCCAGCAGCGGCGCACCGCCTGATAACGCTCAAAAGAAGCAAAGAGATCGGGCGTAATCTCCGCTTTATCGATTTTGCGCAGCCGTATATCTTCCATCCGAAAGCTCCTTCCGCATGCTTTATGTCAGTGTAGCACAAAAGCGTCCGGCAGTCCACCGCGCCGGGTTGCGAAGCAGCAAAACGCCGCAGGCGACCGCCTGCGGCATCAGCGTGTCGACAAAGTGGCATAGGCCACTTTGTCGAGATTACGGGTGATTTTTTCGCTCCGCAAAACTGTGTTTTGCTCCGGAAAAGCCCCGACTACAAAGGGAGCAAAGCGACTAGGCGCGAGGACAGCGCGAAACGCTCCGCAGGGCCGTACCCAGCGCATAGCGCTGGGCGCAGCAGGCAAAGCCGGGCGATACGATTGCAGTCTTGCAGACGGCTTTTGTTTTCTCTGCCTTCGATAGGTTTGTCAACAATCTGATGCCGCAGGCGACCGCCTGCGGCATCCTATTTTCTCAGGCTCTTCTGACGATTTCCAGCATGTCGTCCCAGCCCCGCTCCATGCTGCGCACCAGGGCAAACTGCGTGCGCGCGCGGTCGAGGTTGTGTCCCTCGCGGTGGATCTTGAAGTACTTGTCGCCGTTCAGGTGATCCGCCAGGAAACGCATGCCGCACTCCAGCGTCATGAGCTTTGCGCCCATGGGCAGCAGCTCGACCTCGCGCTGCGTCAGCACGCCGCCCGCCTCGCGGATGTAGCCGCGCACGAACGCCTCGAACATCTCCAGCGAGAGGTGCACCTTCGACAGGTTCCGCTCGTCCTCCGCCGCGGTGTTCGCGCCGAAGCGGATCGAATCGCCGAAGTCGTAGGCCGCCAGACCCGGCATGACCGTGTCCAGGTCGATCACGCACACGCCGCGCCCGGTCTTCGCGTCGAGCAGGACGTTGTTGAGCTTCGTATCGTTGTGCGTGACGCGCAGCGGAATTTCGCCCGCGCCCAGCGCGTCGAGCAGCGTGTGCACCTCCTGCTCGTACTGCGCGCAGAACGCCAGCTCCTCCGCGACCTCTGCCTTGCGGCCCGCGGCGTCGTGCGCCGCGGCGTCCATCAGCTGCGCAAAGCGCGCGGGCGTATTGTGAAAGTCGTGAATCGTCTCGTGCAGCGACTCCGCCGGGAACCCCCCCAACTGGCGCTGGAATTTGCCGAACGCGACGCCGGACAGCTCGAAGAGCGCGGGCGTGTCGGGCAGGTCGCGCGAAATCGTGCCTTCGATGAACAGGTACATGCGCCAAAGCTCGCCCTCGCCGTCCTCCACGTAGGAGGTGCCGCTCACGGTCCGCACGATCGACAGCGTCTCCCGGGCCGGGTCGCCGCCGTCCCGCAGGATCACCCCGCGCAGATAATCCGTCACGCGCTCGATGTTCTCGATGACCTCGACGGGCCGCCTGAAGACGTAGCGGTTCACCCGCTGCAGGATGAATCGCGAGGATGCCCCGTCCTCCGAACGAACCGTCACGCGGTACGTGTCGTTGATGTGCCCGTTTCCATACGGCTCCGCCAGCACCTCTCCCTGCGGGAGCATGAAGCGGCGCGCGATTTCGATGATTTTGTTCTCCATAACATCTCTCCGTCCGTTTGCTTTATCCCTTGACGCCGCCGCCGGTCACGCCCGCGATGATCTTCTCGGACAGGAACAGGTACAGGATGAACGTCGGCAGGAACACGATGATGACCGCCGCGAACATGCCCGCCCAGTCGCCCGTGTACTTCATGGAGTTGATCATCGTGTACAGGCCCACCGCGACGGGGCGCGTCTTGTCCGAATTGGCGAAGATGAGCGACATGAAGTACTCGTTCCACACGTTGATGAAGTTGAAGATCGACACCGTGATGATGCCGGGCTGCGCGAGCGGCAGCATGATCTTCCAGAACGTCTTCATGGGCGGGCAGCCGTCGATGGCGGCCGCCTCCTCGTAGGAGCGCGAAAGGTTGGAAAAGAACGTCAGCAGGAAGATCGTGGTGTACGGCACGTTGATGCCCACGTACAGGAAGATCATCAGCAGGCGCACCGTGATGTCCTGCTTGAGCAGCTGCATCTGCGTCACCACGCCGAACAGCGGCAGGATGATCATCACGACGGGCACGCCCATCGCCGCCACAAAGCCGTTCTGCACCGGGCGGTTGAGGAAGAACTTGAAGCGGGAAAGCACGTAGGCCGCGGGCGACGCGACGACGATGAGCAACACCGTAGAAATCGACGCGTAGAACAGCGAGTTCATGAAGAACGTCGACACGTTCTGGCTCGTCCACGCCTTAATGTAGTTCTCAAAGTGCAGGCCGGAAGGAAATTTGAGCGCGTTGCCCTTGAAGATGTCCTTCGTGGTGGAAAGGCTCGCCGCCAGAATCCACCCCAGGAGCACGAACGTGAAGAGAATCCACAGCGTGAGCAAAATGTAGCCGGGCGCGAGGCGCAGTTCCTTTTTCCAGTTGACCTTCTCGTGAATCTTCTTTTCCTTGGGTTTCTTGATATTCGCCGTCGTCATTTTGTTCACCTCCTCAGAATTCCAGTTCGTCGTTTTTAATGCACTTGTTCGTCACGATGAACACCGCCACCACGCAGATCGCGAGCAGCACGCCGATCGCGGCACCCAGGCCCGCGTTCCGCTCCGTCACGGTGTTGCCCGCGCCGAAGATCATCTGGTACATGTAGACCATCGGCGTGATCGTCGTCACCTCCGCCGTCACGTTCGAGAAGAGCTGCGACCAGACGAAGAACCCGACGGACGTGATCGACCACATGGTGATGTTCGTCTTAAACACCCCGCGCAGCAGCGGAAGCGTGATGTAGCGAAACTGCTGGGGCTTGTTCGCCCCGTCGATGGTGGAGGCCTCGTAGTATTCGAGCGGAATCTTCTCGATGCCGCTGGAGAAGATCAGCATGTGATAGCCCACCATACCGAAGCAATACGCGAACAGCAGCGCCCAGAACTTGTGATCCGCGTCCGTCCATTGAATCGCCGCCAGGCCGTCCAGGTGCATCGCGGAGAACACGCTCGTCAGCAGGCCGTATCGCGCGGCGTACACGAACTGCAGCCACATCGTCGCCAGAGCCACCGCGCTGATCAGGTTCGGCAGGTAGATGATGGCGCGGAAAAACTTCTTAAAGCGGATGCCGCTGTTGAGGATGACCGCGAACAGCAGCGAAATCGCCATGACCACGATGCCGCCGACCAGCCAGATGCGCAGCAGGTTGAACATGGAGATGCGGAAAAGGCTCGTGTCGATCAGCTTTTTGAAGTTATCGAGCCCGACAAACCGCCACTGATCCATCGAAGAGGTGACGTTTTCCACGTAAAACAGGCTCATGATGAGCGTGCGCAGAATCGGATAGACGAATATGATGGCAAAGAAGAGCAGTGCCGGGGTCAGGAAGGCGACGATCATCGTCTTGCTTTTCTTCATGTCGATCCCCCTTCGAGGTTTACGTTTTTTGAAGGGCGGCGGGCTCACGCCCGCCGCCCTCGAAAAGCCCTGTCGTTCTTTCAGCTTACTTCGCGGAGGAGGCAGCCTCCAGCGCGTCGACGAACTCCTGCGCCGTCATCTGGCCGCCGAACAGCTTCTGCACGTTGGCCTTGATGATCGGGGTCATGTCGACGTTGTCCTCGATGCCCGCGCCCCAGGAGTAGCGGGTCGTCAGGCTGTTCATCACCGGCTGCACGCCGGCCAGCATCGCGGGCCACTCGGTATTGGTGGTATCCGCCGGGATGCCGATGGAATCCTGCGAAAGCTTCTGGTCGTACTCGCCCTTGGTGATGTACTTGATGAGCTCAAACGCGGCGTCGGCCACCTTGGACTCCTTGTTGATCGCAAACACCTGCGCGCCGTAGTTCGCGGCCTCCGGGCCGTCCACGCCGCCGTCAAGCGCCGGGTAGCCGAAGCAGCCCCACACGAAATCCGGGCCGGTCATGCCCTTGACCTCGTTGGGCAGCCAGGAGCCGTTCAGGTACATCGCGGCCTCGCCCAGCGCGAGCTCGCCGTTCTGGTTGGTCGGCCACACGGAGGAGGCGATCGTCGGGGAGAAGTAGCCCTTCTTCGCCATGTCCTCAAAGTCCTGCGCGGCCTTCAGCACTGCCGGCTCCTCGGCCCACTTGCCGTTCATGACGACGTCGTGCGTGCCCGCCTCGCCGATCAGGTGAGAGAGGTGATAGCCGAAGGTCTCGATGATGTACGCGTCGTCGCTCGTGACCGGCACGTAGCCCGCGTCCTTCACCTTCTGGCACACATCCAGGAACTCCGCCCAGGTCTTCGGGGTCTCGGTCACGCCCGCCTCGTCGAAGATCTCCTGGTTATAGAAGTAGGCGAATACGTTCGGCTGGTACGGGATGGACTTGAGCGTTCCGCCCGCGACCTCGCGGCAGGCGCTCATCAGGCCGGAAATCGCGGTCGCCTCGTAGTCGTTCTTCTTGGCGAGCTCTTCCAGGTCCATGAGGTACGCGCCCCAGGTCTTGTTGACGCGGTCGATGTCCTCGTCGAACAGGTCGATCGTCGTGCCGGCGTCCAGCGCGGGCTGCAGGCCCTCGCGGATGCCCGTGCGGCCCTTGAACTGCACGTCGACGGTGTTGCCCGTCGCCGCCTGATAGGCGTCGATCGCGGCCTGAATGGCCGCGCCCTGCGGCTCAGTGGACTCCCACATCGACCAGTACACCACGGTGTCCGCGGACGCGGCGGCAACGCAGCCGAGCAGCATCGTCGCAGCGAGCAGAATGGAAAGCAGCTTCTTCATGAAAAAACCTCCCTGTCGTCGTCCTCCCGCGGCAAAGCCCGCGGGACTTCCTTTGTTGACCCCATTGTATTCTTTTCTTTTTTTACGGACTAGGAAAAATTTTTCCGAAAATTAGAAATATCTTTCAAAAATGTAGAAAGAATGCTATAATAAGGACAATTCTTCTAAAATGTTTTTAGAAACGGTAGGAAAAATCACCGATGTTTCACGACGAAAGGCTCAAAAGTCTCGCTGCTTTACTGGACAATATGCACCGGATCACCGGGCTCAAATTTGCGCTGCTCGACGAGCAGGCGCGCGAAATCTACACCGCGAGCTATCAGACCGGTTTTTGCATGCAACTCAAGCGCGCGCCGGGCGGTTTTCAGCGCTGCACCGCCTGCGACCGCGAAATGCTCCTGCGCGCGTCGGACGGCGAGGGCATGTACCAATACCGCTGCCACGCGGGGCTCATCGAGGTCGCCGTGCCGGTGACGGAGGGCGGGCGGACGGTCGCGACCATCCTGTTCGGGCAGCTTCTGGACAACACGCCCATGGAGCTGCAGTGGCAGCACACGCGCGAATGCTGCCGCTGGCACCCTGCGCCCGACACGCTGCGCTCCGCCTTTTACGACCTGCGGACGCTCTCGACGGAGGAGATCCGCGCCTGCGCGGAAATCGTACACGCCTGCGTCAGCGAGGTGCGTTTGCAGGGGTTGCTCGAGCAGGTCGCGCAGACGGACGGCGACCGGCTTCTGGGATACATCGACCGCTATTACGCGACGGACCTTTCGCTCGACACGCTTTCCCGCGCCCTCTCCATCGGCAAGACGAAGCTGTGCGCCATCGCCGCCAGTGAAAGCGGCATGACCGTCTCGCGCCTGATCGCCTCGCGCCGCGTCGCGGTCGCCTGCCGCATGCTTGAGCTCTCGGACGACTCCATCCAGCAGATCGCGGAGGCCGTCGGCATCCCGGATTACAACTACTTCTCCAAGGTCTTCAAGTCCATCGAGGGGATGACGCCCAGCGCCTATCGCAAAAAGAAGCGTCAGCGGGCCGACGCGCCCATACAAAAAGCCCAGCCGTAAAGCTGGACTTTTTGCGTTTCTTTACTTCTTTTTGAGCGGCAGGGTGATGAAGTAAATGGCGGCGCAGATGAGCACGACCGCCGCGCCCGCCGAGGTGTTCAGGTAATACGAGGCGATCAGCCCGGCCACGCCCGCAAAGAGCGCGAAGAGCACGGAGAGCCGGATGTACCAGGCCGCGTTTTTCGCCACGTTGCGCGAAGCGGCCGCGGGCAGGATCAATAGAGAGTTGATCAGCAGCATGCCGACCCAGCGGATGGAGAGCATGACCGTCACCGCCACCAGCACGACGAACACGTACTCCACCGCCCGCTGGCGGACGCCCCGGCTGCTCGCCAGCGAGGCGTTCACGCTGGTGAGCAGCAGCGGGTTAAAGACGTAGGCCCAGACCGCCAGCGTCCCCGCCAGCGCCAGCGCCAGGTATAACAGGTCCTGCGGCGTCACCGCGAGGATGTCGCCCACCAGATAGCTCGAATACTTCGCAAACGCGCCGCCCCTCGCCAAAATAACCAGGCCCAGCGCGATGGACGTGGACGAGAAGACGCTGATGACCGTGTCCGCCGAGGCGGTGTTGCGCTGCTTGATGCGCGTGATGAGCAGCGCCCAGACGATGCCGAAGACGAGCATGGAAACCTGCTGGCTCGACACCCCCAGCACCACGCCGATCGCGATGCCGGTGAGCGCGCTGTGCCCCAGCGCGTCCGAAAAAAACGCCATCTTGTTGTCCACCGCCATCGTGCCCAGCACGCCGAAGAGCGGGGTGATGAGCAGCATCGCCAGCAGCGCGTTCTTCATGAACGTATACGAAACCCACTCAAAGGGGAGCACCGTATCCAGCACCGCGTACAGGATGCTCACGCTTCATTCCCCCTCGCATAAAACACCCGGGCAAACTCGGGCGATTCGAATACGTCCTTGGGCCTCCCCTGACGGAGCACCGTGCCCTGCATGAGCACCACGTGGTCCGCATAGCGCCGCACGACGTCCAGGTCGTGCGACACGAGCAGGACGGCCATGTGGTTGTGGCTGCGCAGCGCCGCGACGGTCTGGTAAAAGGTCTCCAGGCCGTTCTGGTCCACGCCGGATACCGGCTCGTCGAGGATGAGCAAATCGGGCTGCGGGCAGAGGGCGAGCGCCAGCAGCACGCGCTGCAGCTCGCCGCCTGATAGCGCGCCCAGCCGCCTGTCCGCCAGCTTTTCGCATTCCGTGCGCGAGAGGGCCTCCAGTGCGGCCTTGCGCATGCGTCTGGAGACGCCCATCCAAACCGCACGCCGCGAAAGCGCCGCCGCCATAAAGTCCATGACCGTCACCGGCGAGCTCTTGTCGAACTCCAACTGCTGGGGCACGTAGCCCGTGCGCACCGCGGCGGCGGGCTTGCCGTCCTGCGTGAGATGGCGCACCGTGCCGGTAAAGGGAATCTCCTCGAGCAGCGCGCGGATCAGCGTCGTCTTGCCCGCCCCGTTGGTGCCGATCAGCGCCGTCAGCTCGCCGCAATGCACGTGCAGGTTCACGTCGTGCAGCAGCGTCTGCCCGTCGCGCACGACGGACAGGTCGTCCACCTCGATGCGGCAAAGTCCGCACGTCTTGTGCTCAGCATGTTCGCTCATCTGTTCAGCGCCTCCGCAAGCGTGTCCGCGTTTTCGCGCATCCTCTTTTCGTATGCGCCCTTGTCGAGCTCGCCCGTGACGATGGGATCGAGCGTGTAGATGCCGGCGCCCGTCTCCCGCGCGATGGTCTCCGCGGCGCGGTCGGGGTACTGCGGCTCCACGAACAGCGCGGCGATGCCCTTTTCCCGCACGAGGTCCACGGTGTGCGCGATCTCCTGCGTCGTGGGCTCGCTGCCCGGCTCGCGCTCGATGACGGCCGCGACGTTCAGGTCGAACGCCTCCGCAAAGTACGGGAACGCCTCGTGGAACGTGATGATCTCCCGGCTCTTCACGTCCGCGAGCTGCGCGCGCAGGTCGTTTCCGAGCGACGTGAGCTTGGATGCATAGGCCTCGCCGTTCGCTTCGTAGGCCTTCGCGTGCTCAGGGTCGGCCTGCGCGAGCCCCGCCGCGATGTTTCGCACCTGCTGCGCCGCGCGCACGGGGTCCAGCCATACGTGGGCGTTTTCTTCGCCCGACGCGTCCCGGATCATGTCGACACCCTCGGAGGCGGTGATCACGCGAAGATCGGTGAACTGCTCGCTCACGCGGCTCATAAAGCTTTCCATGCCCGCGCCGTTGATGACGAATACGTCCGCCTTTTCAAGCGCCTTCATGTCCGCCGGAAGCAGCTGATAGTCGTGCAGACAGCCGGTCTGCTGCTCCGCCATGTTCGTGAGCGTTACGCCCTCGACGCCGTCCGTGACGTTTGCGGTCAATATGTACATGGGGTAAAACGACGTGACGATCGTAAGCTTCGCGCCGCCCGTCCCCTCCGTCTTCTCCGGGGCTTGGGCCGCGCACCCGCCAAGGCAGAGCGAAGCGACCGCGAGCAGGGCGATAAGCTGAATTTTTCTGCGCATGATGAACCTCCTGTTTGGCGGGCAATCCCCGCATCGTTATTATAGCGTAGATTATGCGTTTGTCAAACGCACCGGAAGTCCGCCCTAAGGCTGCGCATAAGCCTCCGCATACGACAAGAAAGCCCCTTGAAAACTGCTGTCCTGAAAAAAATTTGCCGGCAGCGGCAATGTGATTTATAAACAGATACATCGAAGCCGCATTCATTTTGCCCGTGCTGTGCGGGGCACATACTTCCTTGTCCTTTTCTCGTCTCCATACTGGCCGCACGTGGGACCGTCCGCCTCTGCTTGCGCATCCGCCGGATAGCAAAGGACGTTTCTGCGATTCGCCTGATTCCTATGTTGGGGCTGCCGCACGAACCTGTTCTCGTACGACAGCCCCATTTTTATGTCCTTATGTATGCCTTGTTCAAGCTTTCAAAGTGCTTTGTGCGCTTCCCACGTATGTCTGGGGTTCCGGCAGTTCTCCCACCGGGAATCGTTAGACAGACTTATAAATCCCTTTGAGCATGATCCGAACCGTGCCCTGCCCTCTATCATCCTTCTTTTTCCCGATCAAGGTGGCTTCCATCAAATAGTCCTCTTTCCCAGAGACGTAAACCGTCTGGGAAAAGTTCGGTTCCAGCGCCCAATGCTGATTGACCCGCAGTTCAAACTGGTCTATCATCTCATTTTTTTCTCGTTCGAGATAGATAACCGTCAGCGTGTACCAGTGGGAGCTGGTCATCGCATTGATCTCCTCCCGCTCTGTAATGTCGCTGCAGTTGGCGATCTCGCGGTTGTTCAAGTTGTGATCAGGCCGTGAGACGCCATCCCAATCTCGGTTCCTGTCGACCTTTGCCGACAGGCGCACGTCATGAGAATATTTGGGCGTATTAAAAATCTTTACATACGTTTCAAGGGATGCCTGAACCGGCTCCTGCTTTGTTGTTTCAGCCATGTTTTTCTCCTTTGTCCATCTTATGTTCTGCTTTTTGCGCTTCTCATTACGGTGGGGATCGCTGTTTCTTGAATCCAAGCCGACGAACGGGCTGAATACTGCGCTTCCGGAGCTTATTTCAACAACATATCCATCTTTAAGCTCTATTCGGCCTATGCTTTCGTCCTCCAGCAACCCTTCCGCAAAGAACCTAGCGCTCGTATTTTTACCTTTATCCCCACACCCGCACATAGGTACCGTAATCCTTGGGAACGATTCTATACTCCCCTGCAGGAATGTGTTCGCCGACGTACCAGTCGCCGATCGGCACCTCGACTTCTTTGTATTCCTCGCTTTCAAGAATTGCCGTTTCCACCTGGCCGCGCAGCGCCGCAAGTTCATCAAAGCGCATCCCCGTCAAGTCCACATCCGCGATCGCACACGTCGAAACCGTAATCATCGCCAATGCGAATAAAACAGCTTAGGTCCCTTTCATCTTTCATTCCTCCCTTGCATGGCATAAGCACGTTTGTTAATACTATAACATTTTGCCCAAAAACATTCAATCAACATTAGAATAAGCGCATCATAGAATTTGAGATGTAAACAGCCTCATCCCTTCCCTTCTTTCAGAAAAATCGTAAAGAATAAAAATAAAGGCTTTTTGGAGGTTATGGCCTCGCCGCAACTACGTAGCCGTGTATAGCGATGCCCATTAAAATGAGTTGCCGAAGTGGATTTACTCCAAAAAACAAAAAAGAGAAAAGCTTTCAAAACATCATATCTTGAAAGCTTTTCTCTGGTAGCGGCAATGTGATTCGAACACATGACACTTCGGGTATGAA
>JAEXCG010000164.1 GCA_023402355.1 Bacillota bacterium
CTTCCACCTCGGGTTCAGCCTCTACGGCGGGCTCCACGGCCGGAGCCGCGGCCGCGGGCGTCTCCTTCTTCTGCAGGCTTCTCATCACGATCTCCATCAGCTTGATGCAGCCGATGAGGATGATGAGGCCTGCGAAGACGACCAGAAGGCCGACGACCATGACCTGCAATCCGTATAGAATCGTCGTTCCCATTTTTTGCTCTCCCCTTCACTTACAGCGGCATGTTGCCGTGCTTCTTGGGCGGATTGGAATCGCGCTTGGACGATAACATCTCCAGAGAAGCGATCAGCAGCTTGCGCGTCTGCGCGGGATCGATCACGTCGTCCACACAGCCGTTTTCGGCGGCGTGCACGCCGTCGGCGACCTCGGACTCGTACTTAGCGGCGAGCTGCGCGCGCGCGCTGGCCACATCGCCCTTGGAATTCTTGAGTTCGTCCTTGTACAGCACCGCGACGGCCGCCTCGCCGGTCATCGGCGCGATCACGCTGCCCGGCCACGCGTAGACGACGTCCGCGTTCGCCTTGCCGCCCAGCGCGACGTAGGCCGCGCCGATGGCCTTTCCGGTGATGACGGAAATCTTCGCCGTCGTCGCCTCGGTGTAGGCGAACATCATCTGGGAGACTGCGCTCAGCAGCTCTTGCTGATGGTCGCTTTCCGCGATCAGCAGGCCCTCGGTGTCCACCAGGGTCACGACGGGGATGTTGTAGCAGTCCGCGAAGCGCACGAACCGCGCGATCTTCTTCGCGCGCTTGTTGCACAGCTCGCCCGCGCCCGTGTGCACCACGGCCACCGTGCGGCCGCCCATCTTGCAAAGCGCCGTCGTGGCCTTGCTGTAGCCCGCGCCGAACTCCAGGACGCTGCCCACGTCGCTCAGCGCCGACAGGATCGTCTTGGCGTCCGCACCGGCCTCCAGGCCCTCGCATACGCGGTTGAGGTCCTCCGCCGTATCCAGCGGCGCCTCCTCCAGGTTGTTGAGCGGGAGCATCGAAAGCAGCGCGCGCGCCTTGACGAAGGCATCCGCCTCGCCGTCGCACACGAAGTCCGTGCCGCCCTGCGCGTTCATGGCCTCCGCGCCGCCGAGCTGCTCCGCGGTCTTGTTCACGCCATAGGTCGCGGAGAGCACCTGCGGGCCGCAGGAGAGCTTTGCGCCGACGCCCTTCACCATGAAGGTCACGTCGCTCATCTCGCTCATCAGCGCCGCGCTGCCTATACAGGGGCCCAGGACCATGGAGATCATCGGGACGACGCCCGACATGCGCGCCATGCGCGCGAAGATGTCCGCATACGCCTCCAGCGCCAGGGCGCCCTCGTCGATGCGCGCGCCCGCGCTGTCGCACATCAGGACGACCGGCGTGCCGGTCTTCTTCGCCAGATCCAGAACCTTCGCGATCTTCTGCGCGTGCTTCACGCCCACGCTGCCGCCCAGCACGGCGAAGTCCTGCGACAGGACGTAAACCGGACGCCCCTCGATCGTGCCGTAGCCCGTCACGACGCCCTCCGCCTTGCCGTCATGCGAGACAAGGACGTCCAGCTCGACAAAGCTCTGGCTGTCCAGCAGCGAAGAGACGCGCTCGCGCGCCGTCATCTTGCCGCTTTTCTTCTGCTTTTCGACGCGGGCCGCATCTCCGCTAAGGATTTCCTGCTTGCGCGCCTGCACCTGCTGCAGATCTTGAATGGTGCTCATGCCGATATCGCCTCCGTAAATGGGTATTTTGTCCGGACAATGCCGGAAATTAGGAATGGGAAAAGTACCACTTTAGGCCAATTTCCTTTATTCCACAAACCCTTCCTATTTCCTGCTTGTTTGAGAAGAAAATAACGCAATTTCGACTTTTTTATTTTGCGTCCGCGTCCGGCTCATTTCGCTGAATCAGGTACAGCTCCGGGGTATCCCGGCGGGCGTTGACGAAGCGATGGTGCAGTGCGTTAAACACCCGGACGTCCAGGGCTGCGACCGCCTCCGCCAGCGCCGCGCGCTCGCGGTCCCCTTCCTCGTGCCCGGGGTAGATGCAGACCGTCACGATGCCGCCGGGGGCGATCAGGGAGAGCGCGGCCTCCAGCGCCGCGAGCGTCGTCGAAACGCGGGTGGTCACGCGCTTGTCCCCACCCGGCAGCCAGCCCAGGTTGAACATGACCGCGCGCACGCCGGGGGCGACGTGCGCCGCCATCGTCTCGTGTCCGCCGTGCACGAGCGTGCAGCGCGCCAGCAGGCCCGCTTCCCGCAGGCTTTCCCGCGTGCGGCTTACCGCCTCCTCCTGCACGTCAAAGGCGGTGACGTGCCCGTCCTCCCCCACCAGCTCGGCCAGAAAGGCCGTATCCTTGCCGTTGCCCATCGTCGCGTCCACGACGCGATCGCCCGGCCGCACGGCCCGGCGGACGTAATCCGCCGCCAGACAGCGCGCGTTTCGCAGCGTAAAACCCATATGCATCCTCCTGTTCTTTCTTCCAATTATAGCGCGCCTCGCGCCGCAGGCCTAGTGCAAGTTGATTTTTTCTGCAAAAGTGGTATCATATAGGGGCATTGCTTCAGCGTAAGAAAGGAGTTTCCTTCATGAACGAACACGAAGGCTGTGAACCCTCGCAGTGCGGCACGCTGCCCGCCTGCGCAGGCTGTCATTCTAACCCCGCCAATAAGCAGGAGCCCGAAAAGAAGAAGGCCCCGGAGGTGCGCAAGGTCATCGGCGTCGTCAGCGGCAAGGGCGGCGTGGGCAAGTCCCTCGTCGCGGCCCAGCTCGCCGTGCTGCTGCGCCGCAAGGGCTACGAGGTCGGCATTCTGGACGCCGACATCACCGGCCCCTCGGTGCCGAAGATGTTCGGCATCAGCGACAAGGCCATGGGCGACGGCGAGACCATCCTGCCCGCGCGCACGCACAACGACATCAAGCTCATGAGCGTCAACCTGCTGCTCGAGGAGGAGGACATGCCCGTCATCTGGCGCGGCCCGGTCATCTCCGGCGTCGTCACCCAGTTCTGGGAGGACGTCGCCTGGGGCAAGCTGGACGCCATGGTCATCGACATGCCTCCGGGAACGGGCGACGTGCCGCTGACGGTCTTCCAGTCCATCCCGGTGGACGGCATCGTCGTCGTCACCACCCCGCAGGACCTGGTCGGCATGATCGTGCGCAAGGCCGTCAACATGGCGAACATGATGAACATCCCGGTGCTGGGCATCGTGGAGAACATGTCCTACGCCGTGTGCCCCGACTGCGGCAAGCAGATTCACGTCTTCGGGGAGAGCCACGTCGCCGAGGAGGCCGCAAAGCTCGGCCTGCCGGTGCTCGCGCGCCTGCCCATCGACCCGCAGACCGCGCACCTGTGCGACGCGGGCGAAATCGAGCGCGTGGACGGCGCGGCGCTCAAGGACGCGGTGGACGTCCTGGAGGCGCAGGTCGGGCTGCTGCTCTGATTATTTGATGGATCAAAAAACGAATCGGATCGCCGCCCGGCGCTCCGATTCGTTTTTTGAGTTGATGAAACAAAGAGCGCTGGAACAGGGGCGAAGGACAAGCGTAGAAGCCGGTCAGGGCATCCCGGAATCTCCGGGATTACGATCGACCTTCTGTTCGTCACGATTCGGTTAAAGCCGCAGCTCGTCGGAAGAATGCCGGAAGCGTAAGCGGGCTAAGCGGCGGCAGCCGTCCCTCGCATTTCCGGCGGCTTGCGCCTGCTCTTTGCGCCCGCGATCCTGACCCTGCCCCGCAGCGGCTCGGACAACATATGCCCGCTTACCCGTTTGCCGGCCGAAGGCGTTTTCAGAGGCGCTCAACCATGCGCTGCGCGATGCGGCGCAGGGAAGCTCATTTTCGTCTCCCCTCGTACTCCGCCCGCGTCATCGAGTAGCACAGCTCGTCGCAGACTTCGCCGCTCAAAACCCGCACGTGCGCCCGGCGCAGCGTTCCTTCGTAGGTAAACCCCAGCTTCTCGATCACCCGCTTGGAGCGCGCGTTGAAGTCGAAGTGGCAGATAGAGACGATCTCCAGCCCCATGCGCTCAAAGCCGTAGGCGAGCGCCGCCCCGGCCGCCTCCGTCATGAGACCTTGTCCCCACCAGGGCCGCGCCAGCACGTAGCCCATCGAGCGCGCCGCCGGGTTGGAACGCTTTGCGTCCTCCTCCAGCCCGAGGGAGCCGACGACCCGCCCGGACGATCGCTCCTCGATGGCCCAGACCTCCCCCTTCTCCTGAAACATCGCGAGGATCTTCTTCGATTCCTCCACGTCCGCGTGCGGCCTCCAGCCCGCGTTCGGCCCGACCTCCGGGTCCCTGGCGTATGCATACAGGTCCTGCGCATCCTCCATGCGCCAGGGCCGAAGCAAAAGGCGCTCCGTCGTCACCGTCTCCATGTCCATTCCTCCCTTTCCCGCCGCCCGCGGGTTGTTTGAGGGGGATTATACTCGCTCCGCGCCGCTCCGTCAAGCGATTAACGGCCGCAAAACGGCGCATACTGAGGGGGAGGAGGGATTGCATGGCTTCCATATGGGAACTGAATTTTGACGTCGAACCCCGCCCCATGCTTCAGGAGGACGTCTCGTGCGACGCCTGCGTCATCGGCGGAGGGATGGCGGGCATCCTCACCGCGCACGCCCTGCAGGAAGCGGGCCTTTCGGTCGTGCTGGTGGAGGCGGGCCGCCTGCTCGGCGGGCAGACGCGGGGCACCACCGCGAAGATCACCGCGCAGCACGGGCTTTGCTATAAGCGCCTGCTCGATACGCTGGGCGAGGAACGCGCGCGCGCCTACGCGCTGGCGAACGCCCGCGCCATCGAGGCGTACCGCAAGCTCGTCTCGCAGGAGGGGATCGACTGCGCGCTGGAGGAACGGGACGCCTACCTCTACACCCAACAGGACCCGAAGCCGCTCGAGGAGGAAGCGGAGGCTTGCCGCCTGCTGGGACTGGACGCCGCGTTCACGCGCGAGACGACGCTGCCCTTTCCCGTCGCGGGCGCCGTACGCATGCGCGGGCAGGCCCAGTTTCATCCCCTGCGCTTCGCGAGCGCCCTCAGCCGCGGTCTTACCGTCTACGAAAACACCCGCGTGACGCAGGTTGAGGAGGACGGCGTCCGAACGGAATGCGGAAGCGTCCGGGCGAAGCACGTCGTGCTCTGCACGCACTTTCCGTTTGTGAACACGCCCGGCTATTACTTCATGCGCATGCACCAGGAGCGCTCCTACGTGCTGGCGCTGGAGGGCGCAAAGCTACCGGACGGCATGTTCTACGGCACGGACGCGGAGGGCCTGTCGTTTCGCACGAGCGGCCCCTTCCTGCTTCTCGGCGGCGAGAACCATCGCTGTGGGGAGAACACCTCCGGCGGGCGCTTCGAGCGCCTGCGCCGCGCCGCCAGGGAACTCTACCCCAAGGCGCGGGAGGCGGCGCACTGGTCCGCGCAGGACTGCATGACGCTGGACGGCCTGCCCTACGCCGGGCGCTTTTCCAGCTCCACCCCGCGCCTGTACGTCGCCACGGGGTTTGGCAAGTGGGGCATGACGAACGCCATGGCCTCCGCCCTGCTGCTGCGCGACCTCATCACAGGCAGGGACTGCGCCTACGCTTCGGCCTACGACCCGCAGCGCTTTACGCCCTCGGCCTCTGCAAAGCTGCTGATGGAGGAGGGCATTCAGGCCGTGAAGGGCCTGTCGCGCACGGCCTTTACCCCGCCGCGCGCGGAGCTGGAGGCGCTGCCCGCGGGGCACGGCGGCATCATCGGCTGCGGGGAGGAAAAGCTGGGCGCTTACAAGGACGAGGCGGGCGAGGTCTACCTCGTCTCCCCCGTCTGCCCGCACCTGGGCTGCCAGCTCGAGTGGAACCCGGACGAGAAGAGCTGGGACTGTCCCTGCCACGGCTCCCGGTTCGACTTCCGCGGGAACCTGCTCAGCGGCCCCGCCCAGCACGGGCTGAGCGCGCGCTAAAATGCCGGACCCCGCCCCCTGCGCCGCGTGGACGCGCAGGAGGCGGGGTCTTCTGTTTTAATCCGGGACGGACGCGTCTCACTTCTTTTCGATCGGCACCTGAATCTCCGTCAGCCAATCCTTCGGGTCCGCGCAGTTCCACGGCCCGTCGATGTAGCTTTCGCGGATGTTGTCGCAGATGCGGTAGCCGCTCTGCTCGACCCATTTGATCGCGTAGGCGTAGGCCTCGCTGAGCTTTTCGTAGGGGCCGCGGTGCAGCACGGAGGCCACCGTCACCGCGGGCAGGTCCTTGAACGTAACGTCCTGCGTATCCCTTCCCCGGCTCGTCACCGCCTGGCAGACGGCGACGCGGATGTCGTGGTCGCGGTACTCGCCGTCCAGGTAGATGTTGAAGCAATAGTCCGGTTTGACGCACTGAATGCCGGGGTTCTGCGCGCTCACGAGGCTTCCGATCTCGGGCATGAGCTCGTTTAGCTTGGCGTAATCGGGCAGGACGCGCTCGGCGTAGAACACGGTGTACGCGGGAATTTCCTTGACGACAGCCTGATAATCCATGATATGACCCTCTTTCTGTTCCGTGATGTAGGTTTGCAGGCGAAAGAGCTGATCGGCGACGCGTTCCTGTTCGGCGGCGAGCTCGTCCATGCGTTTTTCCAGGATGCCGCCCACGTTGCGGCCGTCAACGATTTCGGCGATTTCCGGGATGGAAAAACCCATCTGGCGCAGCGCTACGATCTGATTGAGCCTAAAAAGCTGGTCCGTCGTGTAGTAGCGATATCCGCTCTCCGCGTCGATGCGCGCGGGCGTGAGCAGCCCCTCCTCGTCGTAGTGGCGCAGCGTCTTGATGGTGACCCTGCCGAGCTTTGAAAACATGCCGATCCGAAACATCCGTCCCCCACCTCTCTTTCACAAGCCTATCCTACAGCCTCCCGTAACCGGAGAGTCAAGCCCTTTTTGTATTTTCTGATGAAATGTGTGTTTTGAAACGTTTATAGGTTAGAAAAGCACGCGATTGCAATACGCTGCTTTTAAGGAGGCCTTTCTCATGAAAAGACGCATCCTCTCTGCGCTGCTTCTCGCGCTCCTGGCGCTTTCACTCTCCGCCTGCGCGCGGCGGGAAAGGGTGATTCATATGGGCGTCGACGGGGAAATCCTCCAAATCGACGGCGAGCATGCGTGCCTCACCCTCAGGGGGATTGGACGCGATTCCATCCTCGGCGAACAGTGCGAGGTGCTCTGTTCACCGCCCGACACATACTGCATCTATTGCGATAATGCCACAGGCGACCTGCGCGAGCTTTCGTTTGCGGACTTCGCCGTGGGCGACCGGGTGAGCATCGACGTGGAGCAGGTCGTGGACGGCCGCACAAAAACCCCTCGCGTGCAGCTCCTCACGCAGCGGCTCTAGACCCAATCCATACGCGAAGGGCGCCCATTGCCGTCGGCAATGAGCGCCCTTCGCCGCGTTTTTCAGGCTTCAAAGTCCTCGAAGCGGATTCGCATGCAGGCCTTCACGAGGTTCATACACTGCGTCCAGTTCATCCGCCCCGTGTTGAGGCACAGGTCGTAGTTGCGCGCGTCCTGCCAGTCCTGGCCGGTGAAGTAGCGGTAGTACTCCGCGCGCCGCTTATCCGTCTTGCGGATGAAGCGCTCGGCCTCCTGATCCATCAGGCCGTTGAGCTCGCGCACGGTGGCGATGCGCGTCTCCATGGGCGCGTGCACGAAGAGCTTGAGCACGTTCTCCCGCTCGCGCAGGATGTAATCCGCGCAGCGCCCGACGATCACGCAGTCCTCCGTGTCGCAAAGCGTCTGGATGACGCGCGCCTGATAGCGGAACAGGTTTTCGTCGGAGATGAAATCCTCCTGATCGGGCGGGGAGGGCACGAAATCGCCGCCGTTCATCGTGCGGATCGCCCGGAAGAGGGAGAAGCCCTTGGTGCGCTCGTCCGCCTGCGCGAACAGCGCCTCGCTGATGCCGCTGTCGATCGAGGCGAGCTGCATGATCTCGCGGTCGTAAAAGTTGTAGCCCAGTTCCCGGGCGAGCATTTGCCCGATCCGTCTGCCGCCGCTGCCGTATTCGCGCGCGATGGTAATCACATGCGTTCCCATAACAGAGCCCCCTTTGAAGCGTCCGTGTCCCTTCTATCTATATATATTATACAATATTTTTCTCAAAAGAACAACAAAAGGCACCGGGGCCTGCGTACCGCACTGCATCACCGCTCTGTCTGCTCGGTCATCAATCCCCACCTAAAGCCAAACCGATCGATAAACACCACCATGCAAGAGCTGTAAGTCGTCCGTTGCATGGGGTAGATGATCTTCGCATCTTTCTTTAGGAAGTCGAAGGCGCGTTGCACCTCTTCCTTCGTATCAAACGTCACCGTCAGTGAAAGCGCATAGCTCGTCTGAAAGGGAACGTCCATGTTATCGCACATCATGATGCGCTGTCCGCCGATCAAGAGCTCAGCATGGTAAATATATTTTGCCTCTTCCGGTGTCAAGGGTCTGTCAAAATCTTCCTTGCGGGCGTCCTCATATCTAAGCAGGCTTATCACATCCGCCCCGAATGCTTTCTGATAGAGGTTAAGCGCCTCCTCACAGCGGCCTGCGAAGTTAAAATTTGGGGTGATTGTGGCCATACTGCATCTCCTTGTTCTTCCCATCCCGCCGTCTCAAAAAACGGGGCTCGGGCCTACAGCTTCTGGATGAGCTCTACCTTTTCCCGGTTCGGTCCCTCGAGGATGAAGAAGCGCACGCCCTTTTCCCAGAACGGCAGAAAGCGAATCTTCTCCTGCGCCATGGGCAGGCTCATCGCCCGGCACGCCGCGTGCGCCGCGTCGATGTCCTTAACGCAAAGCGCGATGTGATCCACCGCGCCCGCCTTCAGCGCGGCCTGGCCGTTTTGATACGCCTCGATCACAAAGCCGTCCCGGCCTAAAAAGACGACCTGCTCGCCCGCGTTGTCCGTCTCATAGAGCACCGAAAAGCCCAGCTTTTCGTAAAATGCGACCGTCGAGCCCATGTCGTTCGTTGGCAGACCGACGTGGTCGAGCCCGCTGATGTTCTGTTTGATGTCCATGCGTTTGCCCTCCTTAAAGCAGCATCAAAGCGCCCTGCGTCAGCAGCGCCGCCGCGCACGCGCCCAGCGCGACGAGCACCATCGAGCGCCCGCGCCAGGCCATGAAGAACGCCACCGCCGTGCCCGCCAGGGAGGATACGCCGTTTCCGGTCGAGTAGAGGATGTCCGGAAACGTCATCGCCCCCAGCACCGCGTAGGGCACGTAAAACAAAAAGGACTGAATAAAGCGGTTGTGCAGCCTGCGCTGAAAGAGCGCAAGCGGAATCATGCGGATGAGGTAGGTCACGCCCGCCATCACCGCCACGTACAGGCAATACGTCCTCGCGTCCATCTACTCGGCCTCCCGGATTGGAAAGAGAATCGCGCCCAGCGCCGCCGCGAGCACCGCGCACAGAATAATCGCAAACCCGCTGGATACGAACGAAAACGCGGGCACGTAGCGCAGCACGCAGCTCACCACCGCCGAGGCGAGCACCACGAGCCGCACGTTCTTGCGCTCCCGGGCGGGCGGCAGGATGATCGCCAGGAACATGCCGTAAATCGCGATGCCGAGCGCCTGCGTGATGAGGCTGGGCAGCAGCGCGCCCGCCGCCGCGCCCAGCAGCGTGCCGCCCGCCCAGCCGAAATAGGGCAGGCAGACGAGGCCCAGCAGGTAATCCCGCCCGACCTTTCCGGGCTGGCTGCTGGCGACGGCAAAAATTTCATCGGTGTTGCCAAACGAGATCAGCACGCGCCACAGCGTCGTCATGCTCCCGTCCAGGCGCTGCGAGAGCGAGAGCGACATCAGCGCGTAGCGCAGGTTGATGATGAACTGCGTCAGCGCCATCTCATAGAGCGGCGCCGCAGCCAGCATCAGCGAAAGGCCCGCGAACTGCCCCGCCGAGGTCAGGTTGGTCATGGAGATGAAAACCGCCTGAAAGGGCGTGAGCCCTCCGCCCACGGCCTGAATGCCGAACGCGAAAGACACGGACAGATACCCCAGCGCGATGGGGATGCCGTGGCGCAGGCCGCGCGCGAAGTCTTCCTTACGCAAACAGCTCGCCTACCAGCCGGTTGACCAGGCCGCCGTCCGCCTTGCCCTTCACCCGGGGCATGAGGTTTTTCATGATCGCGCCCTTCTCCTTCACCGTGGGCTTCTCCAGGCCCATCTCCGCGAGCACCTGGCGGATGACCTCGCGAATTTCGTCCTCGCCCATCTGTTTGGGGGCAAACTCGCTGTACACCGCGATGCGAAGGCGCGACTCCTCGATGATGTCGGTTCGGTCCGCGGGCGCGCTGTCCAGCGTCTCCTGCGCCTGCTTGATCTCTTTGAGGACGATCGCGTTTTCTTCCTCCTCCGTGAGGTCCGCGCGCTTGTCGATGAACTTCGCCTTGAGCGCTGAAAGCAGCAGCGAAAGCGCTTCCTTGCGGGGTTTATCCTTGGCCTTGAGCGCCGCCATCATTTCGGCGCGCACCTGATCCATCTTGGACATTTCAGGTTCCTCCTTATATGCGTCTTGCGTACCTTATTTTATCGCCGCCCGCGGCGCTTGTCCAGTGTTTTCCCGCCGCTTTCAGGGGCCGCTTCGCACATTTCCGTCAGCTTCTCCCGGTTTTTCGCGTAATAGAGGAAGCCCGCCAGGTCCGCGAGGAACCAGCCGATCGGCACGGAGGCCCAGATGCCCACGACCCCCACCGCCGGGATGGCCGAAAGCGCGTAGGCGAGCGCGACGCGCGTGCCCAGCGAGATCACCGTCAGCACCACCGACATGCCTGGCCTGCGCACCGCGCGGTACAGCCCGTAGAGCAGGAAAAGGCAGCCGATGCCGCAGTAAAACGAGCCCTCGATGCGCAGGTACTGCACGCCGGTCGCGATGATTTCCGTCTCCTCGGGCCTGACGAAGATCAGCATCAGCGGCCGGGCGAACGCGAAGACGAGCACCGTCACGGCCACGCAGAAGCCCGCCGCCGTGAGCACCGCGCTCCTAATGCCGCGCCGGATGCGCTCCGTCCGGCCCGCGCCGTAGTTCTGCGCGATGAACGTGGAGAAGGCGTTGCCGAAGTCCTGCACCGGCATGTAGGCGAACGAGTCGATCTTCACCGCCGCCGCGAACGCCGCCATGACCGTGGGGCCGAAGCTGTTGACGAGGCCCTGCACCATGAGCACGCCGAAGTTCATCACCGACTGCTGCACGCAGGTGAGCACCGAAAGCTGCGATATTTCCCGCACCACGGCGCGGTCCATGCGCATGTGCCGCCGGGATACGCGCACGGCGGGCAGGCGCAGCAGGGAGTACGCCATCAGCCCCGCGCCCGAGACGAACTGGGCGATGACCGTCGCAAAGGCCGCGCCCTCCACGCCCCAGTGAAAGACTAGCACGAACAGCAGGTCCAGCGCAATGTTGAGCACCGCCGAAACCGCGAGAAACAGCAGCGGCGCCGCGGAGTTGCCCATGGCGCGCAGAAGCGAGGCAAAGAAGTTGTACAGAAACGTCGCGACGATGCCCGCGAAGATCACCAGCAGGTACCCGCGCATCATGTCGTAAACCGCGCTCGGGATGCGCAAAAAGCGCAGAATCGGGTCGATAAAGGCGTACACCGCCGCGTTGAGCACGAGGGAAACCGCGCCGATGAGCACGAAGGAGGCGAAGATGCCGCGGCGCAGGCGCTCTTCATCCCGCGCGCCGAAGCACAGGGAAAAGAACGCCCCGCTGCCCAGGCACAGCCCCAGCAGGATCGAGGTGAGAAACGTCATCAGCGTGTACGCGGAGCCGACCGCCGCCAGGGCGTTCGCGCCCAGCGCCTGGCCGACGATGAGCGTATCCGTAACGTTGTAAAGCTGCTGGAGCAGATTGCCCAGAATCATCGGCAGCGCGAAGCGGAGCATCGCCCCCGTCACGCTGCCTTTCGTCAGGTCCTGTTGCATATTTCCTCTCCTGTGTCTTCTTTGATGCTCCGTCCGCGTCCCTGCGGACAGACGTTTTCTCATTATACCGCCAATTTCCCCTTTTGAAAAGGCGTTTTACGCTTCCTCGTCGCAGAAAAGCGCGGCCCCCTTCGGAGCCGCGCCGCATCAGACCACCCGTCCGCCATGAAACACGCATTCGTAATTTTTGTCCGCGCCAAGAAAGATTTCCTCGCGGCCCTGAAACCACGAAAAATCCCCCTGCACGCCGCAATGATAGGTCATTTCTCCCTCGCGATAGAGGGGCGGCCCGCGAAACGGCAGGTCCTCCGGCACGCACAGCAGCGCCGCTTTCAAAAACGGGCCGGAAAAGCGCTCGTCCACGACGCGCCCGGCGTAATTCATCGACCAGACCGGCAGGCCTTTCAGCCAGACGGCCTCCTCGCCCACAAAGCGCTCGCCGCCCAGGAACGTATCGATGTACAAAAGGCCGTCTTCCTCGTAGCGCAGGTCGTGCGATTCCGGCCTGCTGCTGGGCACCGTCTGTGCGGCGCCCGCCGCGTAGGTCGCGCGCTTGGCGCGCAGAAGAAAGGGCAGCCACGCCGCCGTCCCTGCGCCGTCGCCCGCCGGGCGCACGGGCGCGCAGGCCGGTTCCTCACCCCGCAGCAGCGCGTCCGCGCTCACGCCCAGGCAGTCGCAAAGCCCGAGCAGGCTCCCGATGTCCGGGCAGCCCTGGGCGCCCTCCCATTTGGCCACCGCCTGCCGCGTGACGCCGAGCCGCTCCGCCAACTGTTCCTGCGTCATCCCCCGCGCGCGCCGAAGCGCCGCGATCCGTTGTGTCCACGCCATAGAACATCGCCTCCTTGCCGCCATTATACCAGAGGCGCGGCGGGGAGGCCATACACGCCCGATTGCCCGCTGGGCAACCGGGCGTTGCCGCGCGGCGGCAAAGTGTCTTCGTGCGATAGGGGGATGCAGGAAGGGGAAATTTCCCCTTCATAATGAAATCGTATCGACCGGCTTTGCCGGGCGGGCGGGGCGTTGCCGCGTCTTCTGTCAGGCGAAGCAGGAGAGCACGACCTCCATCGCCGCCCGCATGCCCGTGCGCAGCGAGGACAGGCGCACCCATTCCTCGCGCGTGTGCGCGCCGCCGCCCTCGTACACGCCGAAACAGGCCGCGGGGATGCCCATCGACAGGGGGATGTTGCAGTCGGTGGAGGCCGCGCCCGTGGACACGCGCTTCCCGGTCGCGTGCTCGATCGCGTCGAGGCACCTTTCGGTCAGCTCCCGCTGGCGAGCCGGGTCCACGTCTCCCGTGCAGGGCCGCTCCCCGATGCTCTCCACCGAGACGTCGACGCCCCGCGCCCGAAAGCCCTCGATCACCCGCTCAAACGACGCTTTCATCGCGGCCAGGCATGCGCGCGCATTGGAGCGGTACTCGTAGAGCATCGAAGCCTCCTGCGCGATGGTGTTGACCGACGTGCCGCCCTCGATCACGCCCACGTTGTAGGTCGTGACGCTCCCCTCCGGCCCTTTGGGAATCATCTGGCCATACAGCGCGCAGACGATCTCGGAAAGCGCGTGGATGGCGTTTGGTTTTCCAAAGCTCGAGAAGCTGTGCCCGCCCTCGGTGCGCACCGTCACGCGGTAGCGCGCGGAGCCGACCGCCTGGTTGCAAAGGGAATGGATCGTCGAATCCAGCGAGACGAAGGCGTCCACCTGCGCGCCGTATCGCGCCATGACAGCCCGGCAGCCCTTCAAATTGCCCAGCCCCTCCTCGCAGGAATTGGCGACGAAGAGCACGCCGCAGCGCGGCGCGAGGCCCCGCTGCGTCACATAGCGCGCGATGAGCAACAGGACCGCCAGGTTCGCGGTGTCGTCGCCCACGCCCGGACAGTACATCACCCCGTCCTTCACGGAAAGCGGCATGGGCTCCAGGTCCGGGAACACCGTGTCCGTGTGCGCCATGAAGACGGATACGCGTCCGCCCTCCGTCACGCCGAGGGGATACACGACGTTCAGCGCCTCGTCGATGTACATGCCCTTCGCGCCCGCGCGCTCCAGCCAGTCCTTCACAAACTGAGCCCGGCGCTCCTCGCGACCCGAGGGCGCGGGAATCGCGCACAGCTCGGCCAGCAGGGCGAAAAGCTCCTCCTGACAGCCGTCGATATAGGAAATGGCCGCCTCGTCCAGCAATGTCTGCATCACCTATTCTCCCTTCCAAACGCAAAAGATCCCCGTCTTCTTCGCCCCGCGCGGCGGCGATTCCTGCCTGCGCCCTTGAAAGCGCGGCTTTTTTCGCCTATAATGGTGCAAACCCGGTCGAAAGGGGACGCATCATGTCTAACCTGCTCGAATCCATGGACTACCTCGTCCATCAAAACAAAATGCTCGCGGGGCTCGGCGTGGCCTACGGCACCGCGCGGGATCACCGCAAGGCCCTGTGCGGAAACGCGCAGGAGGTGCTCATGGACGCAGGCGGCGCGTTTTACCCCGCGCCCCGCCCCCTGACGGTTCGGACGCTCTACGACCTCGCCTCGCTCACGAAGCTGTTCACCTGCCTTTGCGTGCTGCGTCTGGCGGAGGAGGGTCGTCTTTCGCTGGACGATACGATCGGCGACGCGGACAGGCGTTTTTATCACCTTCGGTCGGTCACCGTCGGCGACGCGCTCTGCTTCCGCGCGCATCTTCAGTCCAGCGAGCGCATCGACGCGCAGCAGACCCGCGAGGACGCGCTCGCCCTCGTCTACGGCGTCGCGCCCGCCGCGCCCCCGCCCGTGAAGCTCTATTCGGACATGAACGCGCTGGTGTTGGGCTACGTCGTGGAAAGCCGGGCGGGCATGCCCCTCTACGACTTCATGAAGGAGACGATCCTGCGCCCGGCGGGCATGACGGAGACGTTCGCCCGCGTGCCCGACGGCCGCCTTGCGGACTGCGCAAACTACAACTACGAGCACCGGCTGCTCGGCACGCGCGCGATTCTTCGCACGGACGCCGCGCCCGGCACGCCGCACGACCCGAAGGCGCGCGTGTTGAGCCTCGGGGGCAAGGCGCTTTGCGGTCACGCGGGCCTTTTCAGCACGCTGCCCGACATGGTGCGCTTCTGTCAGGCGCTGCTTGCGGGCGAAATCCTGCCGCCGCAGCTCGTGCGGCAAATCGGCGTAAACCGAACCGGCCGGCCAAACGGCGACGGCACGTTCGTGCAATACCTGGGGTATCAGTGCTTTTGCAAGCATCCCCTGCAGCGCCTGTCGGAGGTGCCCGTCTACATGGGCGAAGGCGCTTTCGGCCTGAGCGGCTTTACGGGCAACCATCTGGCGATCGACCCCGCGCGCGGCATCTTCACGCTGTTTCTGGGCAACCGGGTGCACGGCCGCATCACGACGCTGGTGCCGCCGCCCGGGCGCGGCGAGGAAGATTACGGGCTGGACGCGGACTTTGCGGGCGCGTTCCCCTGGCCCGGCGGCGGACCTGCGGTCTACTCCTCCATCCACTACGTCTACCAAAAGGACAAGCGCCTTCACGCGCCGATCGAGGCGGACATGAAAGCGCTTGGGTGGATCGAGAGCTAATTCTCGGCGCGAAAGCCCTTGCCGATGATCTCGCTCGTGTTGGTGATGAGCATGAACGCGTGGGGGTCGATGGCCTTGACGTGCTGGCGCAGCCTGACCGCCTGCCCGCGCGTGACGACGGTGACGATGATCTTTCGGCGCTTGTGCGTAAAGGCGCCCTCGCCGTCGTAGGTGGTCGCCCCGCGGTTGAGCTCGTTGACGATGAAGCGGCAGATGGGTTCGGGGTGCTCGGTCATGATGGTAAAGATCTTGCACAGGTTGATATTCTCGATCACCCCGTCCACCATCAGCGACTTCATGCCTAGGCCCAGCAGGGAAAAGAGGCCCGTCTTCATCCCGAAGACCGCGGCCGAAGCGATGACGATGAACACGTCCGTCAGCAGCAGCGCGCGGCCGATGTCCATACGCGTATACTTTTTGAGCAGCACGGCCACGATGTCCGTACCGCCGGTCGAGGCGTTCATGTTGAAGAGGATCGCCGAGCCAAAGGCGGGCAGCATGACCGCGAACACGAGCTCCAGCAGCGGCTCGTCGGTGAAGGGCGCGGCCATGGGGTACACGCGCTCCAGCAAAAACGTGATGCCCGACATGAGCAGGCTGGCATAAGCGGTCGCGAGGCCGAACCTGCCGCCCAGCGCGGAAAACCCGATGACGAGCAGGGCTGCGTTCAGGATGAGCTGGATCGTGCCCGGCGTCATGTTGGGAATGACGGCCCCCAGGATGACCGCAAGGCCGCTGACGCCTCCCGTGGAAAAGTGGTTCGGGAATTTAAAGAAGTAAACGCCGATGGTGACCAGCAGCGTGCCCAGCGTCAGCTTGAAAAAATAGGCCAGCTTTTCGTTCATCTGTAATTCTCCGTCCGCTCCTGTATTTGCGAACAGTTTAGCACAGGCCGCCCGATTTTTCAACGTGTAGTTCTTCCCACCGCAGGGCACAATGCTCCGGGAGGGATCTTGCATGAACTATCGAAATCTTTCCGAATTATTAGAGCGCGACGACAAGGCCCGCGCGCTTTTCGACACGCTCTCGCCAGCCGCGCAGAGCGCCCTTGCGGCAAACGAAGATGCGATCGCGTCCATCGACGACCTGCGGCGCTATTACGCGATCTTTCGCGGGGGCGAGCGCCGCGTGTGAAAGCTGTGAAGGCTCTGAGGACTCCCTCTATAATACGATAAACCCCTTCCCCCTATATAGAGCGCTATAGGATCAGCCTTCACAGCCTTCACGCCTGCCTTCCGCGCCGCCGCGTCAGCCGTTGCCGGGCCAGAAGAACGCCTGCCGCGCGTACCCCACGCAGCCGTCGTTCGTCATCACCAGGAACCATTCGTCTCCGTAGACGCCGACGATAAAGCAGTCGCCGTCTTTTGCCAGCGCGACAGGCTCCGAGCGCTCGTCCGGCGCGCTGTAAATCGTAACGCTTTGATTCTCCGTCTTGATCGTCAACTGCGGAAACGCGCAGTTGACGCCGCGCATGTCGTCTCCGAAGGCGAGGTACTCCATCAGCATCCAGCCTTCCAGCCCTGTTCGTTCCCCCGCGCGCACGCGGGCCCAGTCGCCCTGCACGTCGAGCACGCGCACCGGCATGCGGTTGTAGAACTTGCCCTGCGACGCCGCATAGCGGTCGGGCTCGGCGCGCAGGTGCAATCGGTCGGTCGGATCGGGGTTGTTCACCACGGCATATCCCCTGTTGTCGAGCTTTGAAAGCGCCTCGCTTTGCGTCGTGGGCAACGCAGTAAGGTCCATTTTGATCAGGTCGCTCCACGGATGCGCGCCGTACGCATAACCGTCATTGCGCCCAACGCCCGGGCTTTTATCCTCATGGTCGCATATGTAGTTCACGCCCGCGCCGAAATCATCCTCCGCCATGACCCAGCCGAGCGAATACGCGCCGCCGTCTTTGCCGCAGCGCAGAAAGCTGTATTTCCGTTTTCCCAGATTGAGAATGATTTCGCCCTCTTGCGCGTGTGCGGTGTCCAGCGAGGCGCCCTGCGGCAACGATCCCGTCTCGACCGTCGCATACCGGCTTTCCGCATTGTTCCACTCCGCGATCACGACGCGCCGCGCGCCGTCCGCCGCCTCGGCGAGCAGGATCAGCGCGTCCCGCTGCACGTGAACGTCAAGCAGCGTATCGTCCTCCTCCAGCAGAGTCCCCGCCAGCCCGGCCATGAGCTCGTCCGTAAGCTCTGTAGGCTGTGCCGGCAGCGCTTCGATGTCGAAGGTCGCCAGCTCCGTCATGCGTTCCTCAAACGCCGCGCTCACCGGAATGGGCGCGTAATTCCAGTTGTCGAGGATGTTGTCGTTTTCATCCGTCCTGTAATAGGCGTACCACAAATACCCCTCTTGCAGCCAGCCGTTCCATTCTTCAAGCGCCTGGTAGCAGGAAGCGTTTCCCGCATGCCAGACTCCGTCCTGATCTTTGTGCGCATAGTAGTGCAGCGCGCACCCATCGTCCAGACGATAGCTGTAAAAAAGCGCGTCCCCGCCCGTGTCGATGTACAGGTCGGGCAGTCTATCCCCCGCCAACACGGCCTGCCTGTTCTCAATCGTAAAGGCAAACGCCTCGTCCGATTCCGCTTTTTCCGCGATGCACAGGATGTTCTCCTGCCCGTTCGTCAGCGCGAGCGCGCATTGTCCGGAGTTTTCGCCCGCCCTGCTGTAGTACGCGCCGATCCGATAATCCGGGTAGACCTGCGCGCAGAGCGACAGGACGCCCTGCGGCAGCGGCGCTTTCGCGTCCCCCTCCGCCGTCGCCGCGCCCGCCGTCAGGCACAGCAGACACAAAACGCAGAAAATTTGCCTCATCCTTATCGTCCCCCTTCGTCTGCCGTTCGTCTTTGTTTATTGCAGGCCCTTTCAGAGCGCCGCGGCTTCCCGCCTTTGCGTTCGGGCGTCGGCCTAATTGCCGACGCGGCCGCGCAGAGCATTTGCTTCTTCACAGCTTCGCCCCACATCCAGATTTTACAGGTTCACCCATTGAACGCGCTGCGCGGCGTTTTTCGTGCAAACGGCAAAAGAAAAACCCGGAAACGCATTTCCGGGCTTTAATCGGGATTCGTCTGTCAGAACGCGATGATGATGCCGCCGTCGTTTGCGTACATCGTGGAAAGCGCCATCGTCGGCACCACGATGACCTCGCGCAGCTGCTTGCAGGAATCCAACAGGTCCTGCTTGAACTTGACCGCGCGCTCGGGGCAGTTGCAGAACGCCATCACCAGCCGCGCGGAGCGCTCCGGGATGTCGCCCAGCCGCTGGGAGACTGCCTCCGACATCACGTGCAGGGCCCTTTGCATGCCGCGCACCTTCTGGTAGGCCTCGATCTCGCCGTCGTTTGCCTGCATGACGGGCCGGAGCGAGAGCACCGAGGCCAGCAGCCCCGCGACCTTGTTGATGCGCCCGTTGCGGATCAGGTTGCCCAGGTCCTCCAGCACGAACATCGTCTCCATCGTCGCCACGCGCGCCTCGACCGCCTCTTTGATCTCCTCGAACGTGCAGCCCGCCTCGATCTTTTCGCCGATCAGCATCGCGAGCAGCACCTCGCCCGCCGACGCGCTCTTGGAGTCGACCACGTGAATCTTCTTCTTCGGGTAGTGCTCCAGCACCATGGACTTGGCGAGCACGGCCGCGTTGTAAGAGCCGCTCAGCTTGCCGGAGAGCGTCACCACGAAGCTCTCATCCTCTTTTTCCATAAAAGCCGCGAACTCGTTTGGAGAAGGGCAGGCGGAGCGGATGTGCTTCTTCGAGGCGGCCATGTCGGCGATAAATGCCGGAATATCCACCGTCCCGTCGTCCACGTACTCCCGCTCGTCGTCGATGATGATGCGAAGGTACGCCGTCTTCGCCTGAAAGCGCGCGCGCATTTCCTCCGTCAGATCACAGCAGCTATCCACGATCAATTGAATGCCCATTGCCGTTCCTCCAAGCCCGCGTTACGCAGGAAATAGTTCTGAAAACCATGTTATACAGTTTATTATACAGCTTTGCTCCGCATCCGTCAACCGCAACCGTCAAAAAGTCAGTCGTTTGAAAGCAGCACGATCAGGCGGCGCAGCAGGTCCGGCGCCTTGCCGAACGAGTAGGCAAGGTCCACCCGCTCGGTGAAGCGGTGCGCGTCCTTGCCCAGCGGGCCGAAGTTGACGAAGGGGATGTCAAGCCGCCGCATCGCCGAGAGCGGCAGGCTGTACAGGCTGCCCCAGACCGGGAAGCAGGCGGCCAGCGCCCGCTCGTCCACGTCCCCCCGCAGCGAGAGATAGGACATATCCGTCAGCCCCATGAAGCAGGGATCGACGACCAGCCGCTCCCCCGCCTCGGCGCCCAGCGCCGTCATTTTCTCGCAGGCCCGCCGTAACGGACTATCCAAACCGGGCGCGGCGGCGTGGGGATAAAACGGCGGGCAGTAGAACAGCACCACGAGGGGCGAGCGGTCCGGGTACATGCTGTGCGCCTTGGCGACGGCGGCGACGCTCACGTCGCGCACGTCCCCGTGTGCGTTTTGCGCGAGGAAGGCTTCCATCTCGAGGTCGAACGCCTCCCCATGAGCCCTGCGGCAGGCCGCGCACAGCTCCGCGTAGGTGAGCACCTGTGGGGCAAAGCGTTCCCGCAAAACGGTCTTCCCCGCGCGCCGCTCGCAGGCGGCGTGCTTTTCTTCGATTTCCCGCAGCACCCGCGCGAAGGCCCGCTCGGCCACGGCGCGCATGCGCTCCATCACGCCGGCGGGCGTGCTGCTCGCCGTGATGACGTTGAAGTAAGCGTAGGCCGCGCAGGGCGTCTGCACGGAGTAGGCGGTCTTGAGGTCGCTTTGCTTGAGGCAGGTTGGGGCGGGCGTGCAGATGCCGTCGGCCACGTCCATGAACTCCGGCGAAAGCTCCATCTCCAGCGTGATCGCGGAGGCGAGCAGGTTCGGGTCCAGCCCCGCGAAGGGCTCGCCCACGTGCGTCTCCTTGCCCACGCAGTAAAACGAGGGCATCAGCTTGCCCGCCGCGCCCACGTGCATGGCGCGCACGGCGTCGTCCCGCTCCGGCGAGATGTTCGGCTCGCTCACCACGCAGGCCGCGATGTCGATTTCCCGCTCCGCCGCGTAGGATTCCAGGCGCGAGACGGCCCCGACCATGCCGCAGGAATTGCGCTCCTCGTCCGGCACGCTGACGAGCAGCAGGTTGCAGGAGATTTCGCCCGGGTGCGCGGCAAAGTCGTGCAGCAGCTCCACGTCCGCCGCGATGCCCCACTTCATGTCGCATACCCCGCGCCCGAAGAGGTAGTTTCCGCTGCCAAGGTCCTCCTGCGCCTCCTTGGGCAGGCGCAGCGCGCCCTCCCGCAAAAGGCGCGTATAGCGCTCGGGGTCGAACGCCGCCTCCGAAAGCGCGCCGTACTCGTCCACCCCCACCACGTCGAAGTGGCTGAGCAGCATCAGCGTGCGCCGCGTTCTTTCCTTCGCGCGCAGCAGCGCGAAGACCACTTCCCCGTCCTCTTCCCGGTCGGACACCGGGAAAATGTTGATTTCGTCCGGCCGCTCTTTAAAATAAGGAATTTCAAGCAGCGCCTTTTTCAGCGCGGCGGGGAAGGCGCGTTCCCCCGGCGTGTGGCTCACGCTGCCGACCTCGCAAAACGCCTGCAGATTCCGCTTCATTCGTTCCCTGTCCATGTGGACGCCTCCTTTGCGCATTCGACGCTTTAGACGGTTTAGTATAACATATTGACGTAAGGAAAAAAAGCGCACGTTGCGGTTCGGCCGCTCTGATGATATAATCATTCTGTACAATTCGCGAAGACTTCAAACGGAGGGATGAAACATGCAAAAGCCTGTCACCGTAGCGATCGTCGGTCTGGGCGGACGCGGTAAGGATACGTACGCCCCGATGGCGCTTTCCCGCCCCGACCTGATGAAAATCGTCGCCATTGCGGACATCGTTCCCGAAAAGGTGGACGAGGTCGCGCGCCTTTACGGCGTCCCGCGCGAGCGCTGCTTTGACAGCGCGGAGGCTCTGCTTTCCCAGCCGCGCCTCGCGGACGTGCTGTTCGTGTGCACGCAGGACCGTCAGCACGTCGGCCACGCCATCCCGG
>JAEXCG010000173.1 GCA_023402355.1 Bacillota bacterium
GTCGAGTTTACGTGTCATTTTTTCGCTCCGCAAAACTGCGTTTTGCTCCGGAAAAAGCCCCGCCCGCCCGGCAAAGCCTGGCGATACGATTTCAGTCTTGCAGACGGCTTTTGGTTTGTCAGTCCACGATGGTTTTTTCGACAATCTGAGGGCGTCCCGGCCCCAACGGACCGGGACGCCCCGATTCTGCTATTGTTTTTACATTTCCTGCGTAAGACGCATCACCGTGGTCAGCGCGTCCTGCGGCAGCAGGCTCATCGCCTTGGCAAACGCCAGCATGAGGCCGGATTCCACCTCAGCGAGCGCCGCCATGCCCGGCTCCCCGTCGAGCGAGAGCAGATCCACGACCTCAAGCCCGGAAAGGTCCTGCGGCTCGTACGCGCGGGAGGCGACGTTGAAGAACTCGGTAAAGTCCATCGACATCTCCGTGCGGTTCGCCAGCATGTTCATGGCGAGGCCGATCTCCGTCGCAGAGGTGAAGTCTTCGCCCTTGCGCTCGGTGACGCGCTTGCCGGTGATGTCCGAGGTGTTTTCGATCTTGGAAATCCGCGGCTCCGCATCCTCGCGCTCGTAGGTCTCGATGAGGGTTTCCAGCATCTTGCCCGTGTAGGTCACGGTCTCCACGTCGCCCTCGATCTTCGCCTCGCTCTGCATCTTAAGGCTCATGTCCACGCTGTCCCCGTCGTCGTTCGCGGTCATTTTGATCGTGACGTCGTCCTTGAAGGTTTCCCCCAGCTTCGCGCTCACGATCATCGTCATGTCGAAGAGGCTCTTTTCGTCGTCCACCAGCGCAACGCGCATCTGCACGCCGTCCGCGTCGGTCTTTTTCTCCAGAATCACCTGGTCTTCGCCGTCGCTGATGTAGAGAGCGATGAGCTCGTTGCTTTCGCCCAGCAGCGCTTCGATCTTGAGCGCGCTGTCGCCGTCAAGCTCGTCCTTCGCCTCTATGATCCTCTCGTCGATCGCCTCGCTCCACGTCTTGTCCTTGGGCAGCGTGGCAAGGCTTTCGAGGATCTCGTCGCCGCGCGCTTCCTCCAGCATCGCGACGACCAGCTCGCAGAACTTTTCCTCGGTGATGGTGATCGTGGTCGTCGCATCCGCCGCGTCCCGCGTCGCGGTCGCGCTCTGCGCGCCGTCTTCGATGGGCGCGGGCACCCCAGCCAGCCAGTTCATCGCGACGGCGCCGTAACGGGCGATCTCCGTCTCCAGCATTGCCCCGACCTTTTCCCAGTCGATGTCCTTGATTCCCAGCAGCTCTGCGACGTCGTCGTACCTGACCTCGAACGCCTTCGAGGGCGCGAGGCTGGTGGTAATGAGTGCGTGGTCCTCCAGCAGGTTCAGCGACACGTCCGCGACGCTTTGACCCTGCATGGCGAGGCCCAGCTTGCCGAAGCCGCCTTCCGGCGTAACGGCGAGGCTGAACGTCACGGAACCCGCGGAGAACAGGTCCATGACCGCCTTGAACACTTCGCGCTCCTCGCCGTCCATGTCCGTGGCGTCGAGGCTGCCGAAGCGCAGGCCAAAGTCGCCGTACACCTCGCGACCCGCCGCGAGCGCCTCGCCGATCAGCACGCTTTCCATCGTGCCCGGCACGATTTCCCGCTGCGCCTCCTCCGCAAAAGAGAAGACGGGCATCAGGCACATGAGCAGCGCGAGCAGTGCCGACAGTTGCTTTTTAAATCCCTGTTTCATAATTCTCCACCTTTCTATCGTTCCGATTGGGTTTGCTCCATGTCTTACTTGGGCTGCGGGGTGCCCGCCATCACCGGGTAGCTGAGCGCGAGGCAGCAGACCGCGCCGATCGCGCGGATGGTCGGCCAGCGATTGATGATGAACGTGACCGCGTCCTCCATAAAACGCATGATGTTCATGAATTGCGGCATCAGCTGCCACATTTCCTGCTCGCTCAAATGATTGAGCTTTTCAAAGAAGCCGTTGAGCGCGGGCACGATCATCAGGAGGAAGCAGGCGACCGGCACGCCGATCGTCACGGCGATCGTCTGCACCTTCCAGCGGCGCAGCAGGCAAAAGTACAGATAATAAAAGCAGCACCATTGAATCATGGACGTGTAGGTGTACCACGCGTTCTGCCAGGCCATCTGCGTCACCGCGCCGAACGTGGTGGCGCGGGCGGTCGTGTGCAGGGTCCACATGCTGATGCTGTAGCGCTCGGGGTTCGCCTGCGCCATCAGCGTCACCACCCCCGCGTCCAGCATCGTCAGCAGCGCGCTCACGATCACGCCCAGGGCGCTGATGACGAGGATCTCCGCGATGACGCCGCCGTAGACGGAAAGCCGAGGCGTCGCCCTCGTGATCAGAAAGCGGGCGTCGGTGTTTGCCGCGCGGTGCATGAGGATGAACAGGATGACGCCGCTGGCGGAAAACATCGTCGAAACGCTGGTCAGGTTGACGCTGCCCTCCACGAAGACCGAGAGCACGTATACGGCGACTTCCATCAGCAGCACCACGCTCGCCGTGATCAGCATGAGCTGCCAGCCCTTCTTCCACAGGTATCGCAGCGTCCCCTCAAAGCGCGACCGCTTAAGCGCCGATTCCATCTTCCTCAACCCCTTTCTTCTCTTCCGTGAGCAGTACGAACAGCCGCTGCAGGCCGATGGGCTCCGTCTTCACCGTATCCGGGAAGACGTGGGGCTCGCTCAGGAACACGCTGCGGGCCATCGCGCCCGCGAAGACCTCCTCGCGCAGCACCCGCAGGCCCTGCGTGGCCGCGACCACCGCCTCGGGCGTGCCGCTCACCACGACGCTGAGCTCGCGCAAGGCATCCACGTCCTGCTGCAAAATCAGCCTGCCGTGATCGACCATGACCGCCACCTCCAGCACGCGCGCCACCTCGTCGATGAGGTGCGTGCTGAGCACGATGGTGCGCGGGTTCTCCGCGTAAGAGTCGATCAGCGCGTCGTAAAAGCGCTCGCGGCTGACCGCGTCAAGCCCCAGGCTCGGCTCGTCGAAGATCGTGATCGGCGCCTGCGAGGCGAGACCGCACACCAGCCCCACCGCGGTCTGCATGCCGCGCGACAGGCCCTTGGTCTTGCGGCGCACGTCCAGCTCGAACTGGTCGATCATCTTGGAGCAGACCGCGTCGCTCCAGTTCGGGTGCAGCCTGCGCTCGACGTCGAGCACGTCCTTCACCCGCGTCAGCCCGCCGAAATCCGGCGTATCGCTGATAAAGCACAGGCTGCCCAGCGCCGCCGCGCTGTTCTGCGGCCTTAGGCCGCACACGAGCACCTGGCCGCTTCTAGTGAAGGCCTGGGCCGTCAGCAGCCGCAGGAATGTCGACTTGCCCGCCCCGTTTCGGCCGAGCAGGCCGTAAATGTGTCCGCTTTCCATCTTACAGCTGAAATGATCGAGCGCCTGCGTCTTGCCAAAGCGCATGGACAAATCCTTCGCTTCGATCGCCGGAATATCTGCCATCCTTACTCTCCTCCGTCTTCGTTCATATACGCTTCCACCGCCGCGCGAATCTTATCGTGGCTGATGCCGATTGCCTTTGCCTCCGCGATGAGCGAGGGCAGCCGCGCCTCAAAGAACGCCTTCTGCCGTTTCTGCTCGACGAGCTCCCGGCTCCCCGGGGATACGAACATGCCGATTCCCCGCTTCTTGTAGATGATGCCCTCGTCCACCAGCAGGGAAAACCCCTTGGCGACCGTCGCCGGGTTGATGTTGAAGTGCCGCGAAAAAGCATTGGTCGATGGCACTGCGTCCTCCGGCTCAAGTCTCCCGGCGAGGATGTCATCCTCGATCATTTGGGCTACCTGCATGTAAATGCTGACGCCTTCCTGAAAGGGCATGCCGCATCCTCCTTTCCGGTTTGTTGGTTGTTCCGTTCAGTGGTTCATTAGTGATGTAATTAACTATATCACCCTTTCCTTCAAATGTCAATCCCCAAACGCAAATTTTTGAAAAAAGATTGACACCCCGAAGCCGCCGGGCGTATACTGGAGCCACGATGAAACCGGAGGCATGACGATGAAGTCTTCTATGCGCGCGTACGCTTATCAGAACCTGTATTATTACGGTAATACGGGCTGTTTGTGTTGCGCATAGAGGATACGGCGAATCGGCGCAATTCAGGCAGTCCCGAAGCGGGGCTGCCTTTTTTGTAGCACGGCAGCACGGAAAGGAAGGCGCATCTCATGATTATCATTTTGAAAAACGGCACCCCGCAGCAGCGAATCGACGAACTCATCCGCGACGTGGAAAAGATGGGCGTACACGTGCACTACAGCGCGGGCACGCAGTCGACCATTCTGGGCCTCGTGGGCGACGTATCCCACGTAAACCCCGACACCCTGCGCGCAAACGACGTCGTGGCGGACGTGCGGCGCATTTCGGAGCCCTACAAGGCGGCGAACCGGCGCTTTCACCCGGACGACACGCACATCACGGTCGCCGGGCGGACGATCGGCGAGGGGTTCTTCCACGTGATCGCGGGGCCCTGCTCGGTGGAAAGCGAGGAACAGCTGCTCACCGTCGCAAAATCGGTCAAGGAGAGCGGCGCGACGTTCCTGCGCGGGGGCGCGTTCAAGCCGCGCACGTCTCCCTACTCGTTTCAGGGGCTGGAGACGGACGGCCTGCGGCTGCTGATCGAGGCGCGGCGCGCGACGGGGCTCCCGATCGTGACGGAGATCATGGGCGAGTCGCAGCTGGACGACTTCGCGGACGTGGACGTGATTCAGGTCGGCGCGCGCAACATGCAGAACTTCCGCCTTTTAAAGGAGCTGGGTCACAGCAAAAAGCCGATTTTGCTCAAGCGGGGCCTCGCGAACACCATCGAGGAGCTGCTCATGAGCGCGGAATACATCCTCGCGGGCGGCAACCCGAACGTGATCCTCTGCGAGCGGGGCATCCGCACCTTTGAAAAGATGATCCGCAACAACCTGGACATCTCCGCGATCCCGCTGATCAAGGAAAAGTCGCACCTGCCCGTGATCGTGGACCCCAGCCACGCGGCGGGCATGGCGCGCATGGTGCCCCCGCTCGCCCGCGCGGCCATCGCCGCGGGCGCGGACGGCCTGCTGATCGAGGTGCACAACAACCCGGCCTGCGCCCTGTGCGACGGCGCGCAGTCGCTCGACATGCCCACGTTTGCCGCCGTCATGCAGGACGTCAGGCGGCGCGCCGCGTTTGAGGAAAAGCAGCTCGGCGCATAATCTCCCCCAGCCCCCGGCAGCGCCCCGCGCGTTCCGGGGGCTTTTCGCGCGCCCGCTTGTCCGCCTGCGTCCACTCTGCTATAATAGGAACATCTTCCAGAAGACAAAGGAGACGACTCATGCGCGATTTATTCGCATCCCGAAAGCGGGTTTGCTTTTGCCTTGCGCTCCTCCTCTTTTTGATCGCGCTCTGCGCATGCGTGCTCTACGCGCACGACGACTTCGAGTGGGGCACGCAGCCGGGCCTCGACCGGCTCGCGAGCGGGTTTCAGGGGTATAACGGGCGCTATCTCGGCAACCTCATCGTCATGGCGCTCACGCGAAGCCCGCTGCTCCGCACCGCGTTCATGGCCGTGTGCCTCTTTTTTACGATCGCTCTGACCGCTCTGTTTGCCGGCGGCGCGCGCTCGCTCCCCCTGACGGCGGCGCTCTTCCTGATGCTGCCCGTCTCCATCGCCCGGCAGACGCTGGGCTGGGTCTCCGGCTTCGCCAACTACGGCACGGCCGCCGTGCTCGTCGCCGCGCTGCTCTACGCCGCGCGCGGTCTGTTCGCGGACGCTCCGCAGCCCCAGCGCCGCGCCGCCGCGCTGCCCATGCTCCTGCTGGGACTTTTCGGCGCGCTGCTCATGGAAAACGTGACGATCTTCTTTGTGCTCATGCCCTTGGGCCTTTTCCTTTACGGCAGGCGGCGCGGCGTATCCTGCGCCCCGCTCCTCTTTTGCGCGCTGGGCGCGCTGCTCGGGGCGGCGCTGATGTTTTCAAACCCCGTCTACCGCTCCATCGCGCAGGGGAGCGACGGCTACCGCTCCGTGTCGCTGTTCGCCTCGCCCGCGAAGACGCTCCTTTCATGCTACAACACGTTCTGCCGCGAAATGGTCGGCCCCTTGCTCCTGGATGCACAGGCCCTGCTGCTCGTCCTCTCCGGCCTCTGCGCCGCCCTGCTGCTTTCCGGTGCGCGAAAGGGCCCGCTCGCGCGCCTGTGCGCGGGGGGCGTCGTGCTCTATCCGCTCTACCCGCTGATGCGGCGGCTGCATCCAAAGTGGTCTCCGCTCGGCAGCTATACGCCCTATCTGGAGGGAGCGCTGTCGCTCGCGTACCTCGCGTGCCTGCTCGGCGTGCTGCTCACCTGCCTGCCCGCCGGTGCCGCGCGGCGCCGGTCTCTCGCGCTCTACGCGGCCGCGGCGCTGCTGACCGCGCCGCTTTGCGCCGTGTCGCCCCTGGGCGGGCGCTGCTTTCTGCCCGTCTACGTGCTGCTGTGCGCGCTGGCGGCGCAGCTCGCCTGCGTCGTCCTGTCGGATGAAATGCGCTCGCGGCTCGCGCCGCTCTGTCTCGCCGCGGCGGCGGGGCTTTGCTGCCTGTGGCTGAGCATCTTCGTCAAGAATGCCGCGGCGCAGGCTGAGCGGCTCGCCTACCTGCGCGCGCAGGCACAGGCCGGGGCGCAGGAGGCGTACTTCCCGGAGCTGCCTTATCCGGGTTACGCCTGGATCGCCACGCCCACGGTCGAGGACGGCCAGCGCGCATTCCTCCGCTTTTATAATCTGCCGGAGGACATGCGCCTCTCGTACGTCTCGTACGAGGACTGGTATCAGATCAAAAAGGGGGTATGATGACGATGCAAAGGTCCCCCGCCCGCCGCAGGGCGCTGCTGTGCGTCGTGCTGATGGCGCTCTCGCTGCTGCTGCTCTTTAGCCTCACGGTCTACGCCAACGACGACTGGGATTGGGGCTCTCAGCGCGGCCTTGACCGGCTGCTGCACGGCCTTTCCGGCTATAACGGACGCTACCTGGGCAACGCGCTGGCCGTCCTGCTCTGCCGCGCGCCCGTGCTCAAGGCGCTGTTCATGGCCGCCGTGACGCTGGGCCTCATGCTCGTCCCCTGTCTTGTGCAGCGAAGGGCGAAGGCGCTTTCCTGCGGCCTTCTGCTCGCCGCCTACGCCTGCGTGCTGCTCATGCCCCCGCCGATCGCCCGCCAGACCGTCGGTTGGGTCTCCGGCTTTATCAACTATGCCACGGGCGCGCTGTGCGTGCTGCTCGTCCTGTACGGCGCGCGCGGCCTCTTTCTGAATGCGCCAGGTCTGCCGGGGCGCGCGGCGGGGCCGCTTCTCTTCCTGAACGGGCTGCTCGGCGCGCTGCTCATGGAAAACGTCACGCTCGTGCTGGCGGCGCTGCCGCTCGCGCTGTACGTCTACGGGCGCGCGCGCGGCGTTCGCGCCCGCGCGATGCTGTTCGCGCTTGCAGGGGCCGCCGTGGGCGCCGCGGTCATGTTCTCAAACCCCGCTTATCGCGCAACGCTTGCGGGCGGCGACTTTTACCGCACGACCGCGCTGGGCCGCAGCCTGCCCGCGATCCTCGCATCCGCCTGGAACGCGTGGCAGTCCCTGGGCGCTTCCATGCTGGTGGGCAGCAACGTCATGCTCCTTCTGTTGCTCGCGCTGTGCGCCCTGCTTGCGCGGCCCGTCCGTCCAGCCGGTCAGGCGGCGCGCGCTTTTCTCGGCTGCTATCCGCTCTACCCGCTGCTTCGGCGGCTGAACGTGAGCTGGGCGATCGTGGGTTCCTATACCCCGCACCTGGACGCGGCGCTCTCGCTCCTTTACCTCGCCGCGCTGCTCGTCTTCGCCCTCTACGGGCCCTATGCCGCCCCGCGCAGGAGGCGCCTCGCCTGCTATTGGCTGTGCGCCGCGCTGCTGAGCGCGCCGCTGCTCGTCATCACCCCGGTCAGCGAGCGCTGCTACATGCCCGCTTACGCGCTGCTGGCGGCGTTCGCCATCGAGTGCTTTGGGCAGGCGATGGACGACGGCGCGCGGCTCACGCGTCCGTTCGCGCTGTGCGCGGCGCTGCTGTGCGTCTTTTACGTGAGCATCCACGGGCGGAACTTCCTTTGCGAGCGGGAGCGCGTGGCGTACCTTCGCGCGTGCGCGCAAAGAGGGGAACAGGAAGCCTGCCTCACCCAGCTTCCGTACAACGGCTATACCTTTCTGGGCACGCCCCACGACGCGGACAAGACGCTCGACTTCCTGCGCTTTTACGGCCTGCCCGAGGACATGCGCCTCACGGTCGTCCCCTATGAAGAATGGTATCAGATTCGCAGGTCGCTTTAACGCGCTAAAATTTTGTGCTTGACAGGCCCTCGCCCCAGTGGTATCATAACTTCCAATAACACCATATTGCGTTGCGATGACGAGGAAAAGCCCGCGCCGGAGGGCTACAGAGAGGGAATGGTGGTGCAAATTCCCGCGGAAGGCGCGGTGGTTCGTCCCCTCTGAGCAGCGGGCTGAACGCGCAAGTCACTAGGCCCGCCGGAGCCCTCGCCGAGAAAAGAGGTACGGGTATATCGGTATCTGCCGGCGGCAGACCGCGTATCCGGTGAGCGCATGCCCAGGGCATGAATTTAGGTGGTACCGCGAAGCAGCTTTCGTCCTAAAGAAAGGACGAAAGCTGCTTTTTTCTATCCAGAAAGGAGATTTTTATGAAGTTATGCGGCGCGGCTATTCTGATCGAATGCCTCATCGAGCAGGACGTCAGGACCCTGTTCGGTTTTCCGGGCGGCGCGGTGCTGCCCATCTACGACGAATTGTATAAGCGCGAGGATCGCATTTCTCACATTCTCACCGCGCACGAGCAGCACGCGGGCCACGCCGCCGACGGCTATGCCCGCTCCACCGGCAAAACCGGCGTCTGCCTGGCCACCTCCGGCCCCGGCGCGACGAACCTCGTCACCGCCATCGCCACGGCCTACATGGATTCCTCGCCCGTGGTGTTCCTGACGGGCAACGTGCCCCAGCAGTTGATGGGCACGGACTCCTTTCAGGAGGCCGACATCCTGGGCATCACGATGTCCATCACCAAGCACAGCTGGCTGGTGACCGACGTCACCAAGCTGGCGCAGACCGTACGCGAGGCCTTCTTCATCGCCAAGAGCGGCCGGCCGGGCCCCGTGCTCATCGACATTCCCAAGGACGTGCAGATCGCCGAGTGCGAGTACGAGCCCGCCAGCGGCGCGGCGCTCATCCCCAACTACTCCGCGGACCATCCCGCCCTGCAGCTTCGTCCCTACGGCGCGCAGCTTGAAGAGTACAAGCGCCGGGTGACCCCGTACCTTGAGCGCGCGTGCGAGCTGATTCAGGCGGCTCAGCGCCCGCTGATCTACGCGGGCGGCGGCGTGACCGACGCGGCCGACGAACTGAAGGCCCTCTCCGCGCGCATGGACGCCCCGATCGCCAACACCCTGATGGGGCTGGGCAGCAGCGACCCGGAGAACCCCATGAGCCTGGGCATGCTGGGCATGCACGGCACGCACGCGGCGAACATCGCCATGCAGCGCTGCGACCTGCTGCTCGCGGTCGGCGTGCGCTTCTCCGACCGCGCGCTCGGAAACGCAAAGGCGTTCGCGCCCGGCGCGCGCGTCATCCACATCGACCTGGACCGCGCGGAGATCAACAAGAACGTCTCCACGACGCTGCACATCACCGGCCACGCGCGCGTGGTGCTCGACCTGCTGCGCGAGCGGCTTTGTCAGCAGCACCACGAGGAATGGGTGCGTCAGGCCGTCTCCATGCGCGAGGAATACCTCAAGAACGACCTGTTCGAGCCGCGAAACATCCTGCACGCCCTGCACGACAAGGTGGGCGATATGACGATCGCCACGGACGTCGGGCAGCATCAGATGTGGACGGCGCAGCACTTCCCCTTCTCCCGCCCGCGCCAGCTCATCACCAGCGGCGGGCTGGGCACGATGGGCTTTGGCTTCGGCGCGGCGATCGGTGCCAGCGTCGCCACGAAAAAGCCGGTCGTGCTCGTCACGGGCGACGGCTCCTTCCGCATGAACCTGACGGAGCTTTCCACCGTGCAGCATTACGACATCCCCGTCATCATCCTGCTCTTCAACAACGGCACGCTGGGCATGGTGCGCCAGTGGCAGACGCTGTTCTTTTCCAAGCACTACTCGCAGACCACGCTCGACCGCGGGCCGGACTTCATCAAGCTCGCGGACGCTTACGGCCTGAAGGGCTGGCGGGTCGATTCCCTGTCCGGCTTCCGGCAGGCGGTCGGCGAGGCGCTCAAAGCGGGCCACCCCTGCATCGTGGAATGCATGCTGGGCATCGACGAGATGGTCGCGCCCATGGTCGCGCCCGGCGCGCCGATCGACTCCTTCTGCCTCAACTGACAAGCCCTTACGGCTTTCCCAAGGAGGGTAACGCATGGAACAGTTTGATCCCTTCGCGCCGCAGCCCGAGGCCGCGCACACGCGCAACACCATTTCCTCCGGCTCTCTGGCGCCCGTCACCCGCTACACCGTCAGCATTCTGGTGCAAAACCAGCCCGGCGTCCTTTCCCGCGTGTCGGGGCTTTGCAGCCGCCGGGGCTTCAACATCGACACCCTCGCCGTCGGCACCACGCAGGACGAGGACGTCAGCCGCATCACCATCACCCTGCAGGGCGACGCCGCGCGCGTGGACCAGCTCGTGCAGCAGCTCTACAAGCTCATCGTCGTGCAGAAGGTCGTCGTGCTCGACCCGCGCCATTCCGTGGAGCGCCAGCTCGTGCTGTGCAAGATTCGCGCGGGCGTGGCGGAGCGAGACGCGGTGATGCGCATCGTGGATATCTTCCGCGCGCGCATCGTGGACGTCGCCCGCACGACCCTGACCATCGAGATCACCGGCGAGGAGGACAAGACGCAGGCGATGCTCGGCCTGCTCGCCGATTACGACATCCTCGAAATCGTGCGCACCGGCACCGTCGCGCTGCAGCGCGGCGAGGACACCATCGCCGGGGGCATCTGGAGCTGATCCCCATTGCCCGACCGATATGCTACGGCCCATCGACCGTTCATATACCCCCTTTATATCCGTCACCCCACTTTGTAGTTTGGTAGGAGGAAAACGAAAATGGCACAGATGTTTTACGCTCAGGACTGCAACCTCGACCTGCTGAAGGGCAAGAAGATCGCGATCGTCGGCTACGGCAGCCAGGGCCACGCCCATGCGCTGAACCTGCACGATTCCGGCATGGACGTCACCGTCGCCCTGTACGAGGGCTCCAAGAGCTGGGCGAAGGCCGAGGCCGCGGGCCTCAAGGTGAAGACCACCGCCGAGGCGGCCAAGGAAGCCGACATCATCATGATCCTCATCAACGACGAGAAGCAGGCCGCGATGTACAACAGCGACATCAAGCCCTACCTGCGCCCCGGCATGACGCTCTGCTTCGCGCACGGCTTCTCGATCCACTTCGGCCAGATCGTGCCCCCGGCGGACGTGGACGTCATCATGATCGCCCCCAAGGGCCCGGGCCACACCGTCCGCAGCCAGTACCTGGAGGGCAAGGGCGTACCCGACCTCATCGCCGTGTACCAGGACGCCTCCGGCCACGCGCAGGATACGGCGCTGGCCTACGCAGCGGGCATCGGCGGCGCGCGCGCGGGCATCCTCAAGACCACCTTCCGCGAGGAGACCGAGACCGACCTCTTCGGCGAGCAGGCCGTGCTGTGCGGCGGCGTGTGCGCGCTGATGAAGGCGGGCTTCGACACGCTGGTGGAGGCGGGCTATCAGCCGGAAAACGCCTACTTTGAGTGCGTGCACGAAATGAAGCTGATCGTCGATCTGATCTTCTCCCACGGCTTTGCGGGCATGCGCTACTCCATCTCCAACACCGCCGAGTACGGCGATTACCAGATCGGAAACCGCATCATCACCGAGGAGACCAAGAAGGAAATGAAGAAGGTGCTCAAGGAGATTCAGGAGGGCGAGTTCGCCCGCGACTGGATCCTCGAAAACCAGACCGGCTGCACGCACTTCCTCGCCAAGCGCCGCATCGAGGCGCAGAGCCAGCTGGAACAGGTCGGCAAGGACCTTCGCGCCAAGATGAGCTGGACCGGTTCCGGAAAGGAGCTGTAAGCCATGCGCGTTTCCGACAACGTGAAGACGGGGCCTGAAAAAGCCCCTCACCGCTCCCTCTGGAAGGCGCTGGGCCTCACCAACGAGGAGCTCACGCGCCCGCTGATCGGCGTCGTCTCGGCGCAGAGCGAGTGCGTGCCCGGCCACATGCACCTCAAAAACATCGCGCAGGCCGTCAAGGACGGCATCCGCATGGCGGGCGGCGTGCCGGTGGAGTTCCCCTCCATCGGCGTGTGCGACGGCATCGCCATGGGTCACATCGGCATGAAGTATTCGCTCGCCTCGCGCGAACTGATCGCGGATAGCTGCGAATCCATGGCTATCGCCCACGGCTTTGACGGCATGGTCTTCATCCCCAACTGCGACAAGATCGTCCCCGGCATGCTGATGGCCGCGGCGCGGCTGAACCTGCCCGCGATCTTCGTTTCCGGCGGCCCGATGATGGCGGGCAGCCTGCACGGCAAGGCGCTGGACCTTAACAGCGTGTTCGAGGCCGTGGGCGCGTACAAGGCGGGCAAGCTGGACGACGACGGCCTGGACGAGGTCGAGTCCTCCGCCTGCCCGGGCTGCGGCTCCTGCTCCGGCATGTTCACGGCCAACTCCATGAACTGCCTGACCGAGGCGCTGGGCATGGGCCTGCCGGGCAACGGCACCCTGCTCGCCGTCTCCGGCGCGCGGCTGCGTCTGGCCAAGCAGGCGGGCATGCGCGTCGTCAAGATGGTCGAGGAGGGCCTCACGCCGGACAAGATCATGACCCCCGCGGCCTTCAAAAACGCGCTGGCGCTCGACATGGCGCTGGGCTGCTCCACGAATTCCGCGCTGCACCTGCCCGCCATCGCGCACGAAGCGGGCGTGCCGTTCGACCTTGACATGATCAACGAGGTCTCCGAAAGGGTGCCCAACCTCTGCCACCTCGCCCCCGCGGGCGCGCACCACGTGCAGGACCTGCAGGAAGCGGGCGGCGTCATGGCCGTGCTGAAGGAAGTCGGCAAGCTGGGCGTCCTGGAAGGCGACGCCATGACCTGCACCGGGAAGACGCTGGCCGAGAGCTACGCGCGCGCGCAGAACTACAACCCCGAGGTCATCCGGACCGTTCAAAACCCCTATTCCAAGACCGGCGGCCTGATGGTGCTGCGCGGCAATCTCGCGCCGGACGGCTCCATCGTCAAGCGCAGCGCCGTCGCGCCCGAGATGCTCACCCATCAGGGCCCCGCGCGCGTCTTTAACAGCGAGGAAGAGGCCATCGCGGCCATCTACGCGGGCGCGATTCGTTCCGGCGACGTCGTCGTCATCCGCTACGAGGGCCCCAAGGGCGGCCCCGGCATGCGCGAGATGCTCTCGCCCACGTCGGCCATCTGCGGCATGGGCCTCGACAAGGAAGTCGCGCTCATCACCGACGGGCGCTTCTCCGGCGCGACGCGCGGCGCGGCCATCGGCCACGTGAGCCCGGAGGCCGCTTCCGGCGGCCTGATCAGCCTCGTGGAGGAGGGCGACACGATCTCCATCGACATCCCCTCCGGCAAGCTGGAGCTGCTGGTGGATGAAAAGACGATCGCGGAGCGCCGGGCCAAGTGGGTCTGCCCGCCGCCGAACGTCACGAAGGGCTACCTCGCCCGCTACGCCAAGCTGGTGTCCTCCGCAAACGAGGGCGCAATCCTTAAGTAAAAAATCAGGGCCGCGTTTCCATGATGGAAGCGCGGCCCGTTTTATATGCATCGGTCGAGGCGTTGCCCTCGCCGTTGTTTTCTCTCGCCCTTTCTCGATGGCTTTATGATAATCGATCCTTTTGAACGCCGTGTGTCGCCATTGTAGCAAAGGCGCGAAATTCCGCAGTCTTTTTACATCGCGAGCGCGATTCCCGCCGATGTCAGGGCCGACGCGGGGACAAACTCCTCCGTCCCGTAAAAGCGCCCCGGAATTGTCTGCACCCTGCGCGCCAGCGCCAGAGGCAGCCCCTCCATCAATGCGTCCTTGCAAAGGTACGCGGCGCCCTCGAACGCGAGCGCGTCCACGGAGAAGGAGCCCTCTTCCGTCTGCACGGCCGCGGCGAACGTGCAGACGCCGCCCGCCGCAAAAAGCGCCGCCATGCCCGCGGACGCCGTCGGCAGGGCCGCCAGCATCAGCGCTACCAGGACGGCCGCGAGCCAGCTTTTCCTCCCGCTCCCCTGTCTTTTCTCCGCCGCATTTACCCGGCAGCGGCATTCGCATCTTTCATGAACCTGAATTTCTGCCTGCATAATCCTCATCCTCTCCAGATTGTCCGAAGGCTCTGCCTTCCGCTTTCGATCATACAGGTTGGAGTAAGCTCCATGTCAAGGGGTTTCCCAAAAGATTTTTTGCGGGAACGATTCCATAAGACATGCTTCAAAAGCAAAGGAGCGTCTTTGAAACGCTCCTTTTGCGGTATCCCAGATGCGCGCCCGTTCGTTTAGCGCTGGTACTGGTTGTTCTGCTGGTTCTGGTTGTTTTGCTGATTCTGGTAGTTGCGCTGGTTCTGGCTGTTCTGTTGGTTCTGATTGTTCTGTTGGTTCTGGCTGTTCTGCTGGTTCTGGCTGCTGCGCTGGTT
>JAEXCG010000028.1 GCA_023402355.1 Bacillota bacterium
ATATGAAAGAAGGGCTTTTCGTGCGACCAGCGCGCCGCGTCCCGATTCCCCGCGCCGCTTTCGTCGATCAGCGTCCGGTTTTCCTCTATATAGCTCTGTATCGCATCCAAGGACCATGCGCCCGCGCGCATCTTGCGCCATCTAGTCTTGAGCGCCTCTCTGCCCGCCGGATTGTCCGCCTCCGTCAGGTAATCCAGCAGCCCCATCGCGAGCAGAGCGTCCGGCGGCGCGTCCACCGTGCAGACCTTGCCGTTATACCGATGATCCTCCAAAAGCTGCTCAGGATCATGCGTGCAGAAGTTGAGCTGCATCGTCAGGTCGATATCCCAGGGCGTCATCCACAGCTTTTCCGCTGCGTCCAGTCGGTTTTGTTTGGAATAATAGACGTTTTTCGCGTGCAGCGTCGTATCCTGCGAGTAGAGCAGTTGATCGAAAAGCCACATATCCGCCGCGTTTTCCACGTCCCACATGTCGCGCACGTCTCCCTCTTCGCGATAGAGCTTATCGAGCATGCGCTGAATGCTTTCCGCAGCCAAGGGCCAGTAATCGTCATAATCCGAGAGCCCGACCGGATAGTTGATGCTCATCGATTGATAACGGTTGTCCTTTTTTGTTGTCAAATTCAACTTTTCAAGATCGACGCTCTCCGTTCCATGATCGGTAAAGAGAATACCATTCTGCGAATGAAGCCCGACCGTCATCCCCTGAATGGGCACGCGCAGGTAATAAAGCCCCTGATAAGAGCCGTTCAAAACGAGCTCGAAGTATTCTCCGTACAGATAGTTTCGCGTATAAGGCTCCTCGTGCGATTTCACAAGCTCGTTCCAGAGGCGCCCCCCAGTCGCCACGCGCAGAAGAGATCGATCCAGCGACAGGGGGTCGAGCACCCAGCCGTCCTGCGAACGCATTCCCAGCAATGGCACGTGATATTTTGTCTTCTGATTTGCTCTATCTTTGTAAAAGTGAACTCGATACCCTTTTTTCGGCAGCGTAGCCGTCGAACCTCCGCGCGGATGGATGGTCGCGCCGTATCCAAAGCTGTAACTGCCGCCGTTCGATTCCCAGTTTGGGTCGAGGACGTTGATCACACAGGGCGTCTGGATGTCGTGCTGGCCTCTGTCGTACCCCGACGGCGGCGCCTCCCCCGAATCCGTTCTGACGTCGATGACCGCGAGCGGAGTGAACTGCACCCAGGCATCAAAGTACGCCGTACCATTGGACACGGTAATCGGCTGTGGTTCCAGATAATCGATGTGATAGTCTTCCCCGAACGTCACCCTTGCGGCCCCGTTATTTGCGCTGAGCAGGCGCGAGCGCGTCGCTTCCTCCTGCCGCAAAGGCCAGTAGATCGTGTGCGTTTGCTCGTCATATGCGAGCGGCGTCGAGGCGAACGTATCGTCAAATCGGACCTCAAATACTCCCTCGGGCAATTTTCCCGTATCTATCCCCCGTCCGAAAGCGATGAATGCCAGCGCGAAACAAACGAGGACCAGCGTGAACGCCGCGATGGTCCGCCCCGAATGCTTGAGCCGAAAGCCAATCCTATCTTTTCCCATGTTTACAGCTGCGTCTCCCCGTCGTGCGAAAGCAGGTGCACGTTGATCACGCCCTCAAGCGCCGCCAGCTCGTCCATCATGGCGCGCTCGTCCTTCACGCGAAGCGAGAGCACCAGATCGGTTCTGCCCATGCCGATGCTGCGCGAACGGATGCGCGCACGCACGCCGCGCTTTTGCAGCGCCGCCATCGCCGCGTCCTCCGCCTTGCCGTCCGTAAGGCCGATCGTCAATAAATACGGCACGCGCTGCCCCGGCAGGCGGTCAAAGACGAGCATGCCCAAGAGCATCGCCAGCGTCAGCCAGAATGCCACCGCGTACAGCCCGCCGCCCAAGATGATGCCCAGGCTGATCGCCCAGAAGAGAAACAGCAGATCGCGCGGTTCCTTGATCGCCGTGCGGAATCGGACGATGGAAAGCGCGCCCACCATGCCCAGCGACAGCACCACGTTGGACTGCATGGATAAAATCAGCGACGCGGTGATCGGAATGAGCAACGCCATCGTCATGTTAAAGCGCTTGGAATAGATTACATCCCGGCTCGTGAGCATATAAGCAAAATATAGAATGATGGCAAACGCAAACGACATGAAGAGGGTGAGAATCGTCCGCGACATCGACATCGTCAGCGTAAAGTTCTGCACGAAAAGATCCTTCAGGATGTTCAGGTAATTTACGACGCTGCTCATAGTACTTCTCCTGTCGTCATGTAATGAAGTGTCTGTCTGCCCGCGGCATACTTGGAAAAGGAGGTAGGCGCAAGGTGGTTGATCGAAAGCGCAAGGCGGATAAAGTCCGGCAAAAAGTCGGCATACTTGACTTCCAGAAGCATCCCCTCCACCGGAATGGAGAGGCCCGAGCCATCAAAGGGGGCCTTAAAACCGTTTCCGCAGCGTATCTGCCGGTCGAGCGTGATGCGCACGTTCCCGGCGGGGTAAACGAACGGAATGCGTTGATAGTCGATAATGACGCGGGGCCCATAGCCGCGCGCGGCCTGCGCCGCCGCAAACGAGCGAAGCAGCGCGTCTTCTCCACAGGGACGGCGTCCCTCCAGCAAGGCTTCCATGTCCGCCCTGCTGATCGCGCAGCTCTCCTTTAAGGTCATCGCGTTGCGCTTGCACTTGCGTTCGAGGGATATGAAGCTGTCGCTTCGGTCGTAAAACCGGATGCGCCATTTGCTTCGCTCGCTGAGGCCGTCCTGTACCTCCCGCAGGTGGGTATCTCGCGCGTCGTCAAAGTAAATGCTGCGAATTTCATAGGCGCCGCCCTGCGCGTGTGCATCCCGCGCTAAAAGGCCGGACAATCTCGACTCCAATACGCACGCATCCGCCGGCGTAACGGCATATTTTAGTTCATACCGGCGCAACGCTTTGCCATCGGCCGTCAGTGCCATCCTATCGCCGCCTTTACTCATCTGTCTTTCATCGCACAGTTTACGATTATACCATACGCATCAGGGTTTTACAATTCCACCCTCCACTTCAATGTTTCCCAAATGGAAACGCGCCCCCTGCGTACGTTGGGAGCGCGCCCGTATTCTGACTCTTCTTACCCCGCGACGATCGTCGCGACCGCCTGCGCGCTGATGCCCAGCCCCTCGCCCTCAAACCCAAGCCGTTCGGTCGTGGTCGCTTTGACGTTGACCGCGTCTTCTTCGATGCCGAGCACCCGCGAAAGGCGCGAGCGCATCTCCGGGATGAAGTCCTTGAGCTTCGGGCGCTGCGCGACGATCGTGACGTCCACGTTTCCGGGACGATACCCGCGCCCTGCCAGAAGGCGTACCACGTGCGAGAGCAGCATCATCGAGTCCGCGCCCGCGTAGGCCGGGTCGGTATCCGGGAAGTGACGGCCGATGTCGCCCAGCGCCGCCGCCCCCAGCAGCGCGTCCATCAGCGCATGCGCCGCAACGTCCGCGTCGCTGTGGCCCAGCAATCCGCGCTCGCAGGGCACCTCCACGCCGCAGAGGATGAGCCTGCGCCCCTCCACGAGCCGGTGCACGTCGTAGCCCTGCCCCACGCGCATCGGCAGCGGCCCCTCGCCCCGCCTGCGCAGGATGGCCTCGCCCACCTGCAGGTCCTCCGGGGTCGTGAGCTTGATGTTTTCCACGTCGCCCTCCACCAGATGCACCGCCTTTCCCATCTTCTCCAGCAGCGCCGCGTCGTCCGTCGCGCGGATGCCCCGCGCGCGGGCGAGCTCGTGCGCTTCACGGATGTCCGCGAGCGGGAACGTCTGCGGGGTCTGCACCGCGCGAAGGCCCTCCCGCGGCGGCGTCTCCAGCACGCGGCCCGCCTCGTCCACGCGCTTGACCGTGTCCTTGAGCATCACGGCGGCGACGCCGCTGCCGCAGCGTTCGGCGCACCTGATCGTCCGAGCAATCACGTCCCGCGTCACAAATGGGCGCGCGCCGTCGTGGATGAGCACGATCTCGCCCCGCGCCCGCTCCAGACCGCGGCGCACGGATTCCTGCCGGTCCGCGCCGCCTGCCGTCACGTATGCGACGCGTTCTTGAAGGGAAAACGTTTCCAGCAGGCCGCGGACAGCCTCCAGGTCGTCCGCTGACGTCACGATGCCGATGCGCCCGATTTCAGGGCAGCCGGCAAACGCGCGCACCGTGCGCACGAGCACCGGCACGCCCAAAAGCGGCGCCAGCACCTTGTTGCGCCCAAGGCCCATGCGGGCGCCCTTGCCCGCCGCGACGATGACCGCTTCATTCATCTGCCATCACTCCGAAAGGATTTTGTACATGCCGCCCGCCTCGGCCTTGAGCGCGTGCTCGCTGACGGCCAGCACCTCGTAACGACCCAGCTTGTCTCCGAAGCGCACCTCCAGCACGTCCCCGACCTTGACCTCCGAGGACGGCTTGGCGGGCTTCCCGTTGATCGTGACGCGCCCGCCGTCGCCCGCCTCCTTCGCGACGGAGCGGCGCTTGATGATGCGCGAAACCTTTAAGAACTTGTCCAGGCGCATAAGGCTTCCTCCTTTTGCCGCGAAAAGCGCGGCTGCCAAAAAGGGGCTGCCGGTCTGGCAGCCCCTGCCGGTCGCCCGGCTCACGGTTTTGTTTACATGCTGACGATATCCTTGAGCGCTTTGCCCGCCTTGAAAGCCGGCGCCTTGGAGGCCGCGATCTCGATTTCCTCGCCCGTGCGCGGGTTGCGCGCCTTGCGGGCCGGACGCTCCTTGACTTCAAAAGAGCCAAAGCCGACGATGGCTACCTTCTCGCCGTCCTTCAGCGTCTCGCCGATCACATCGATCACAGCGCTCACAGCAGCTTCCGCATCCTTGCGGGTCATGCCAGCCTTGGCCGCGACAGCCGCGCACAGTTCCGTCTTATTCATACAACAAAATCCTCCTTAAAATGCGAATCGTTGATTGGGGTTTAGGTTTCGAGAGCAAACGTTACTATATTCTCCGAAAATTCAGAAATCCCTTCCAGCATTCCTTCTTTTTTCGAGGAAATATCGCGTTTTCGGGCCAAAAAATCTCATGTTTCGCTCTCCCTTGCCCAGCGCGCCCGGAGCGCTTCCCGCGAAAGCGTTTCAAGCCGAACCCCCTCTTCCCGCGCCGCCCGCTCCATCCGATCAAAGCGCGAGATAAACCGCTCCGTCTCCGCGCGCAGAAGCAGTTCCGGCTGGATAGCGCATCCGCGCGCCGCGCCGGCGGCCGCAAAGAGCAGCCTGCCCAGAGCGCAAGAGGCATCCCGGCCCTCCTCAAGCGCAGCCTGCGCATCCCGCAGCGCCTCGTGCAAAGCCTTAAGCGCCTCCGTACCGCTGAGCGGGTCGAAGCCCGCGCCTGCGGCCTTTCGGAGCACCTTGTAGGCGTGCATCAGGGCGGGCAGGTAGCCGGGCACGTCGCGCAGGCTGTCGGTCAGCGTCTGCTGTCCCTTTTCACGCCGCTTGACGGCTTCCCAGCCCGCGTCGCCCGCCGTATCCTCTCCAGCTCCGGCGAACAGCCGTTCATGGCGCGAAATCATCTTGCCGCAGATGGCGGTCGCCACGTCGCCCAGGCCAAATTCCGCGTGTTCCGAGGCGATCTGCGCGTGGAAGACGACCTGGAGCAGCACGTCGCCCAGCTCGTCCGCGATGCGGTCGGGGTCGCCGCCGTCGATCGCGTCCACCACCTCGTAGGCCTCCTCGATCAGGTACTGGCGCAGGCTCTCGTGCGTCTGCTCGCGATCCCACGGGCAGCCGTCCGGCGCACGCAGACGGCGCATCACCTGCTGCAAATCGCGCACCGTATGGCGCGTGCGTCCGGCGTAGGGCGCGGGCGGCACCAGCAGCGCGCAGGTGTGGTCGTACGCCTCCTGCCGGTCCAGATCGCAAAGCGCGATGGCGCTGATGCGCGCTGTTGCGGCCTCGCCGGGCCGCGCAAAGAACACCGTCTGTTCCGCGTCGTAGAGCTCCATCAGCCAGAGCTTGACCTCGCTGGCGAGCACGCGCCCGTCGATCTCGGTCACCATCAGAGGGCGTTCCGGGTCCGGTTCCAACGCTTCGATGGAAAGCGCCGTCGCCGTGCAGAGGTTTTCCGTCTGCGCCCCCAGCGCCGCGCAGGAGGCCGCCGCATAGGACGCCAGCGTCACCCCCGGAACGATCCGGACGGCCACGTCGTCCGCGCGGGCCTGCGCGAGCGCGCGCACCGTCTGGTCGCTGACGGGGTCGCTCACGCCGTAGACGAGGCTGCCGGTTTCGCGCGCCGCGCCCATCAGCCTGTCCGACGCGCGCGCACACAGCTCGTCGAAGTCCTCGCATTCCTCGTACAGCGCGTCCAGCGTCTCAAAGGCCACGCCCCTTTTCTCAAGCTCCCCCGCCGCGCCGTGGCGGGCTGTGCGCAGGATCACGCGCTCCCCGCCCGTGAGCGCCTCCAGCGCGGCAAGTGTCATCAGCCCGGCGCTGCCGGGGCCCAGCCCCACGACCGTAATGCGGTGCTTCTCCATTCGATCCATCCGCCTCTCTTCATTCGTCCAGATAGTCGTCGATGAACCCGCGCCAGCTCGACCCGGTCGCTTCCTGCATCGTGACAGTGAAGTCCTCGCGCGTGGCGAAGCCGAACGCGTACTTGTCGATGTACGCGCGCAAGGCCTCGAGGAACCTCGCCTCGCCCAGCGCCTCGCGGAGGCCGTGCAGCATGCCCGCGCCCTTCTGGTAGACCAACTGCACGTACTCCGCGCCCGACGTAAAGCTCGTGATCGCGCTGCCCGCGGTGACGCCGATGGGGTGCGTGATGCGCAGCGCGGGCTCGATGCGCTGCGCGTAGAGCGCGTCGAAGGCCTGGCGTCCATACTCCTTGTCAAAGTACATCAGCGTCATGTACTCGCAAAACGCCTCGTCCAGCCAGGGCTCCTCGATCTGGTCCGAGCCGACGAGCATGCCGAAGTACTGGTGCGCCGTCTCGTGCGCCACCACGCGCTCCAGAAGCTGCCGGTCTGCGCTGTACAGCGAGTCGTCCAGCAGCGTAAAGCCCGAATACTCCATGCCGCCATAGCCGCTGATGTCCTTCTGCGCAAGGGTCAGCGTCGGAAAGGGGTAGTCGCCCAGCATCGCCTGAAGCTGCCGAAGCGCGGACGCCGCGTAGTCGAGCGCCGCCTCGGCGTCCCTGGACCGCACGGCATACGAGGAGATCAGCACGTCCCCCTCCAGACGCTGCGCCAAGGCGTAACGCCTGCTCATGGAAAACGCCATGTCGCGCGCCGCGAGCGCCTCTACCCGAAGGCGCGTCCGCCCATCCTTCGTCTCCGTCCCGCGCACCGAGCCGCTTGCCGCCACTGCAAAGCCCTCGGGCACGTCGAGGGTCAGCGTCCAGTTCGCGCACGCGCTGTAAAACGGGTCGCCGATGGGCCCGTACTCGTCCAGCCGCCAGGCGCCGTTCTCGTAAATCGCCGCGATGGGAAAGGCGTTTGCGACGCTTACGATGCCGTCCGCCTCGCCCCAGCGATACGCGAGCCTGGGGATCTCGATGCGGTACTGCAGCTCGATCTGCGCCCACTCCCCCGGCGCAAGCTTTGCCGGCACACGCAGCGCGCTCTCGTCCTCGCCCGCCACGGCCCACGCGCAGGCCGCCCCGTTCACCCGCACGTCCTCGATGAAGATTTCGCCGGGGTCGAATGCATCCTCGCCGCCGGAAAGCACCGCAGGGGAAGTCTCCTCGCGCTTGAACGCGTTCGGATACAGATGAAAGTAAATGTCCAGCGTCTCCTGCGAACGGTTCTGATACGCGACGCGCTGGGTGCAAAGGAGCGTTCCCGCCTTTTCGTCGTAGACCGCCTCTACCTCGTACTTGTCCAGATCGCGGGAGGCCTGGAGCAGCGCTTGGGACGCCTCCGGCGCCGTCAAAGCGGGCGCGGGGCGCACCATGCCCTTTCCGACAAAAACCCCCAGCACGCAGCCGACCGCCGCCAGCGCTGCGAGCCAATAAACAAATGCCTTTTTTCGCAATAAACCACCTCATTTTGGGGCCGCGTCGAAATCGCCTTGAGCCCCTTAGACAAAGAACGCCCCAGACGGTCGCATTCGTCCCGAAGGGCCCTCGCCTCCTTATTATACACGACCCGGACGCGATAAAACAGGCGTCAAATTTTTTTCGCCGGATCGGGAACAAAACGCGGAACGCCGCGTCAGAATGAGTACCGGGACAAAAACCCCGCCCAATAAAAAAAGACATAAGGAGGTAACCCCTAATGAAAAAGTTTCTTGTAAGGCTCACCGTTCTCTCCCTGCTCGTCGTGCCCGCGCTCAGCCTGGCCGCCGACGAGCCCGCCGCTCCGCCCGTTCAGGTGCAGCAGACCGCGCCCGTTTCCGAGGGAGCCGAGGTCCCGGAGACCGAGCTGACCGGCTCCGTCGTCTCCTTCGACGCGGAAAACGGCGAGTTTCTGATTCTCACCGAGGCGCACGGCGAGGTGCTCGTTCGCTTTGAGGCGGGCGTCCTGCCCGTGGACAAGCTCTACCCCGGCCTGTCCGTCGTCGTGCAGACGAACGGCGTCATGACGATGAGCCTGCCGGGGCAGGTGAACGCGCTGGCCGTCGAGGTCGTTTACACAGAGGGCGCCTTCATGGGCTACGACGAAGCGGGCCGCATGCTGGTCGAGGCCGAGGACGGCACGCACGCCTTCGTCTTCGGCGACGACGGCGTCCTCGTGGACGGCCTGCCGCTCCTGACCGAAGGCGCGCTTGTGCAGGTCTTCCACAGCGCCGCTTCCACCCGTTCGATTCCCCCGCAGAGCGCGGCGAGCGTCGTGCGCGTGCTGGGCGAGGCGCAGGGTTAAATCGCAAGGGGCCGGGTGGCGTTCGCCATCCGGCCCAGATTGTTGACAAACTCATCGAAGGAAGAGAAACCAAAAGCCGTCTGCAAGACTGCAATCGTATCGCCCGGCTTTGCCGGGCGGGCGGGGCTTTTTCCGCAGCAAAACGCAGTTTTGCGGAGCGAAAAAATCACCCGTAATCTCGACAAAGTGGCCTATGCCACTTT
>JAEXCG010000083.1 GCA_023402355.1 Bacillota bacterium
TCCCCGCACAGCGCGCAGCGGCTTCCCTCTGTAAGACCCGGCGTCGCGCACGTCGCCTCCACCGCAGGCAAAACCTCCGGCTGGTGCGAAAGCTTCTCCGTCTCTACCTGCGCGATCAGCACTTCCCCGCACCGGGCGCAGCGGCTTCCCTCCGTAAGACCCGGCTGGGCGCACGTCGCCTCCACCGCAGGCAAAACCTCCGGCTGGTGCGAAAGCTTCTCCGTCTCCACCTGCGCGATCAGCACTTCCCCGCAGGACGCGCAGCGGCTTCCCTCCGTAAGGCCCGGCTGGGCGCACGTCGCCGCCACCGCGGGGACGACCTCCGGCTGGTGCAAAAGCTTCTCCGTCTCTACCTGCGCGACCAGCACTTCCCCGCACCGGGCGCAGCGGCTTCCCTCCGTAAGGCCCGGCTGGGCGCACGTCGCCTCCACCGCCGGGACGACCTCCGGCTGGTGCGAAAGCTTCTCCGTCTCTACCTGCGCGATCAGCACTTCCCCGCACCGGGCGCAGCGGCTCCCCTCCGTAAGACCCGGCTGGGCGCAAGTCGCCTCCACCGCTGGGAGCTTTTCCGCCTCGTGCGCGGCGCAGCCCTGCGCCGGGGCCTCGTCCGCCAGCGCCGCCGGCATCTGCCCCGCGAGCAGCAGTGCGGCCAGCAGGATCGCCAGCGCCCTCATTTGAAATCGTTTCATCGTTCTTCCTCCCGTCTGCGTTGGCCTGGAATTTCTCCCTCGTGCGAGGCCTTCCCCGCACCCTGTCGTTTTTTCCATCGTAGACCTCCGACGGGCCGTTTTCAAGAATCTGGCTGAAACTTGCACGTTTTGGCGACAAATTGCATTCTGAGCGCAAAAAAAGGGCTCCGCCGCGAACGGCGGGAGCCCGATGCCTCATGGGTTCTGTTCGTTTTCCCGGTACTGGCCGGGGGTGACGCCCTCGTATTTCTTGAACACGCGGATGAACGTCACGCTGTTGTTGTAGCCGGTCAGCTCCGCGATCTCGCGGATGCTCCGCTGGCTCGCGCCGAGAAGCTGCTTGGCCGCGTTCAGGCGCGTGTGGTGGATGTAATCCAGCGTGCCCATGCCCAGCAGCCGCTGAAACACGCGCGTGATCGCTACGGGCGTCACGCCCATCGCCTCCGCGACCATCGCGACCGACAGGTCCTGCTGCGCGTAGCGCGCCTGAATGAAGGCGGAGGCGCCGTCCAGCAGCTCCGCGCCCTCCACGCGCGGGGGCACGGAGGCGCGCATGGCCTCGTCCATCTCCCGCAGCAGCGCATTCATCTCCCGGCGCAGGTCCGGCACGGTCTTGCAGACCATCAGCCGCTCCACGGGGCGCAGCGTCTCCAGCATCGGCAGCTGCTCCGGCGAGCGGGGCGTGCCCACCACGCGGCTGAGCGAGTAGATCAGCCCGTACAGGTTGCACTTCATCGCCTGAATCGACATGCCGCCCACGCGGAACGTCTCGTCCAGCATCTCCCCGAAGACCTTCTGCGCCTGCGGGTACTGCCCCGCGCGCAGGAGGTTCACGAGCTTCTCCTCCGACATCCGGGTGTTGACGACCCGGTCCTCGCACCGCGCGGGCATGTCCTCGTAAAACCGGACCCCGCCAAGGCCCATCAGGTTCGCGTACTCCAGCAGCTCGCTGCTCTCCAAATAGGCCGCGTGGATGCCGCCCGCGTCCTCGTGCGTCGCGCTCACGCAGGCCCCCGCCGCCTCCCCGCCGCAGGCCGCAAGCACCGCCTCCAGGCAGGCGCGCATCCGCTCCCGCCCGTCCCGCGCCACGCTCACGATCACGCAGGCCTCGCTCTCCAGCAGCACGTAGGCCGCGTCCAGCCGGGGCAGCAAATGCGCCCGGATCGCCCGTTCGAGCGCCCCGTGCGGCCGCGCCGGGCCTTTCCCCGCCCCGTGCAGGCCGAAGACGGCGACCGCGTAGCCGTCCCCCGCGAGCTTCATGCCGCACTCGCGCAGCACGCCCTCGATCTCGTAGGCGTCCACCAGCGAACCCTGCAAGAGCGAGGCGAGAAACCGGCGGCGCAGCGTCTCCTCCTGCCCCCGGTTCAGCTCGCTGAGCGCCCAGTTCTCCCGCTGAACGGACTGGATGGAGCGCTCCAGCACGGCGTACTCATTTTCCGTTTTACCCCCCCCCCTGGCAATTTTTGGCGTATCCATCAGTTGAACGAGCCGCTTGACGGGCCGGGCGTGCATGCGCGCCAGCAGGAAGGAGAGCATAAGCCCGATGGCCAGCGTCACCCCGAACACCACGGCGAAGGAGGCGATGAGCGTATTGCGGGGCTGTTGATAGACGCTGCTCGGAATAAGCGATATATAGCGCCATCCATTGACCTCAGAGGCGATGTCCGTCACATAAAATTCCTGCCCTTGAATCTTTTGCAGCTTCATGTGCTCGCCGTCTGCCCCAAGCTGTGCGCAGCGGAGCATCTCCCCCTCTCCGCTTCCGAGAGAGATCACGTTCCCGTTCGAGTCGATGATGCCCACGTACGCGCCCGACAGCCATTCGTTCTGCGTCACCTGACGGTTTAGGTTCTCCATGCTCAACTCCACGCCCAGCACGGCGCTGTGCGATGAAGCCGCCCCCACCGGCAGGCTGTGGAATAAAAATGCCTTGTTCAGCACGTTGTTTGCTTCCACGGCTATCGTCTCATACTTCCGGAAAAACGGCTCCGCGTGCATCTGCCGCCACACATCCAGCGTCAGCGCCTGCCCATCGCCGAAGTGTTTTTGAAAATACTCCTCGGCTGAATACTTCCCCTCTGGTGTGAGTACATAATCGCTCTTTAATAGATAGATGTACAGTCCGCCAACATAGCTTGAAGCAAAGCGAACCTCCGAAAGGCGCTTAACCACCGGCACGTTGAGGTAAGCGCTTTGTGGGTTGCGCCGCTCGCCCTGTTGGGCGATCAGGCTGTTCAGCTGCGTGTCGAGCGACAGCTCCATGCACCACTCCTGCAGCACCTTGAACGTATCGTCGAAGGATGCGCGCAGCGCTTCCAGGCTGGCATCGTTCGCCCGCTCGATTTCCCGAGTGAAGATTTGGTTGGATTGAAGCGCCGCAATCGCCTGAGCGATTGTCGATAGAATCAACATGAGCAAAAAAGACGCAAGCAATACCCAGTAGACGCTGATTCGTCTTCGTTGAAAGTGGCGCATTTAAATCCTGCCGCCTCCTCAGCCTCCACACCTCCATTCGGGGACGCACATCAGTCGTTCAGCGCGATGAACCGATCCGCCACATTCTGAATAGACAAGGCATCATATCCCCGCAGATACGTGCGAAGGGTGTCGTTAAACCTATCATACCAGTATGCGGGAATATTATCAATACCAATGCAGGCGCCGACGATGCTTCCGACCGTCGCACCAGTGCAGTCATTATCCAACCCCATAGCGACGCACTCGCTGATGCACTTCGTATAATTCATTCCGCCGATCTTGAGCGCGAACACGATGGCGCACATGTTGTTGATCGTATGAACCGCGTGCATTTCCGCAAACTTCTCATCGATCATCATGCGGGCGCGCAAATAATTCTCCGGCTCCTGCGCCATGGCCCATTCCAGCGCCTTATAAAGCTCACTCTCCCGCGGGATCTGCTTCATGCCCTCTCGCACCGCATCCAGCGGCGTCTTCGCTGCAAACGCCGCCGCAACAGCCGCCGCGCAGAACATTTCGCCGTAAATTCCGTTCTGACGGTGGGTCAGGTATGCGTCGTTATAGGACATTCTGGCTGCCGTTACCGGATCTCCCGCCGCCGCATAGCCGAAAGCGTCCGCACGGATCGCTGCGCCAATCCATTCCACGAATTCATTAGAGTTCGCGGCGAATGTGGCCTTCGTACCCGACCGCAGCTGGCGAAGCGCTTCATCCTCAGCCGTGCACGCTGCGGGCAAGATTTCCACCCACATCCGGCCCACGTCATCGACCGAATAGTGCTTTCCGTACTTTTCCAGTATCAGGAGGTTGAGAACCATATATGTGATGTCGTCGTCCACGGGAACCTGACAGAGCTGTTCCTCCAGATACGCCGTGCGGAGGTTGGTTTCATAATGCATGTAATCCGGCTGATCGGTTTTCTTCCAGTACATCACCGGCGGAAAGGGCATTCCAGATTCCAGCGCAATCGCCTGCATGCGCATGACCGAATACCCCTCAACCGGAATGCCCAAAATACATCCGGCGCACCTGCCCATCAACGCACCCAACATGCGTCTGCGCAGATCGTTCACCTTTTGCGCGGGCGTATCCGCCCCCTCGGGGCGCAGTGCGAGAATTTCTTCCAGTATGTCGGGCTGATGAGCAGTAAGATTGCGATAATAAGACACGACAGCGTTCTCCTTTCGCAGCTTTATCTCGCTTTGAATTTTTAACATACCATAAGCTTTATACAAAAGCTGACTACACAATATCAGCCCTTCACAGCGCCTATCATCACACCCTTGATGAAATATCGCTGCAGGAATGGATAGAGGCAAAGAATCGGCGCGGTGGCGATGACAATCGTGCAGTACTTGACGAGCACCTGATACATGTCGTTCGTATAGGTGCCGACGCTGTTCATATTCGTCATGCTGCTCATGTCGTTATTGATGAGAATTTCGCGCAGGATCAGCTGCAGAGGAAACTTCGTGCGCTCACGCAGGAAGATCATCTGGTTGAACCATGCGTTCCAATGACCTACGCCATAAAAGAGCGTCATGGTCGCAAGCATTGGGCCGGAAAGCGGCAGGAAGATGCGTGCGAAAATCGTCAGCGGGCCCGCGCCGTCAATCTTAGCCGATTCCTCCAGGCTGACAGGAATCTCCTGAAACGAGGTGCGCATGACGATCAGGTTCCATGATGAAACAAGGCTCACCAGAATGACGGCCATGCGTGTATTGTTCAGGCCCATGCTGTTCACCAGCAGATACAGCGGAATGAGACCGCCTGAAAAGTACATCGTAAAGATGACGCCCTTCATGATCGGCCCTGCCAGCATCGCATCCCTGCGTGAGATGACGAACGCGCCCATGGCCGTCACCAGCAGGTTCAGCGTCGTTCCGATGACCACGAAAAAAAGCGTGTTCACGTAGCCGGAGGCAATGTTGGGGTTACGCAGCGTGAGGGCATACCCCTCCCACGTAAAGCCCAGCGACTTCCATAGAATTCCAGAATGTTGCATGAGCCTGCCCGGCTCGCTGAAGGAAGCGAAGACGATATACAAAATCGGATACAGACATAGAAATGTGAAGGCCGAAAGCACGACGGCGTTGACAGCAGGAAAGACATAATCCTTTTTTTCTACCACTTTCTTTCCTCCTTACCAGAGCGAATTGCCGGTCATACGGCGCGAAAAGGTGTTGGCGAGCAGCAGAATCGTAAAGTTGATCACGGAATTGAACACATTGACCGCCGCAGAGTAGCTATAGTTGAACTCCATCAGGCCTTTGCGGTACACATAGGTCGATATCACGTCCGCCGTGTCGTAGAGCATCGGGTTGTACAGCAGGATGATCTTTTCAAAGCCCACGCTCATCACCTGACCGATACGCAGGATGAAGAGTACTACGATCATGCTGCTGATACCCGGCAGCGTCACGTGCAGCATTTTGCGGAATCGTCCCGCACCGTCCATGGTTGCCGCCTCATATAGCTGAGGGTCGATGCCCGAAAGCGCCGCGATGTAGATGATCGAGCCCCAGCCAATGCCCTGCCAGATGTCCGTGATCGTATAAATCGGCCGGAACCAGGAGGG